>DATKCQ010000192.1:0-12271 GCA_035513135.1 Thermohalobaculum sp. | reverse complement strand
GGCCGCGAGGAAGGCGGGCAGGTCGCGCGCGGTCAGGCCGCTTGCGCCCTCGGCCTCGCTGACCACCGGGCCGGCGGCCTCGGCCGAGAAGTCGTAGCGCCGCATCTCCTGGGGGTTGCAGCGCCCGGCCTCGGGCGTCAGCCGGATCGCCGGGTCGTCCCCCGGCGTGCCGTCGCGGGCGGCGTCGATGGCGAACACCACCGAGTGCGGGCGGCCGGGGCCGCCGGGCTGCAGCGCCATGTAGACGTGGGGGACCTCGGCCCCCGGCGCGGGCAGGGCGGGCGCCGCGGCCACGGAGGCGGGTGGCTTCCCGGCCCCGGCGGCGGGGGCCTCCCGGCCCGTGTCGGGCGCGGCGGCGCAGCCGGCGGCGAGCGCCAGCGCGGCCAGCGCGGCGAGCCGTGCCGTGCCTTGCCTTTCGGGTCCGCATCTCATCGGGCGGCCACCGCCTTCTTTCCCTTCGCCTTGCCGGCCTGACCGGGCGCGGCGCGGGCGGGCCGGGGGTCGGGCTGGGGGACCTCGGACTTGAACGCGTTCGCGCCGCGCAGCATGGCGCAGACGCCGGTGCGGGTCACCTCGGCGAGGCCCAGCGGGCGCATCAGCTCGACGAACTGGTCGATCTCCTGGGTCGCCTGGGCCAGCTCGAAGACGAAGCTCTCGAGCGTCACGTCGACCACCCGCGCGCCGAGCAGGTCGGCCATGCGCAGCGCCTCGACCCGGTGCTCGCCGGTGGCGACCACCTTGACCAGCGCCAGCTCGCGCTCGAGATGCTCGCCCTCCACCGTCAGGTCGTGCACGTCGTGGATGGGCACGAGCCGGCCGAGCTGCGCCTTGATCTGCTCGATCACCGCCGGCGTGCCGGTGGTGACGATGGTGATGCGCGACAGGTGGCTGGCGTGGTCGGTCTCGGCCACGGTCAGGCTGTCGATGTTGTAGCCGCGCCCGGAGAACAGGCCGATGACGCGGGCGAGCACGCCGGGCTCGTTGTCCACCAGCACCGACAGCGTGTGGCGCTCCTCCGCCTGCACATGGCTCTCGCGCAGGTTGTAGGCCGAGTGGCTGGTCGATCCGGGCTTGATCACGAGGGGGGGCATGCGTCGGCTCCCTTCAGGTTCCTGGAAAGCGGTCGGGCGCAACCGGCACCCTCCCCTGACCCCCCTCCCAGCGAGAGGCGGGAAGGCCCGGCGGCCGCCGCCGGGCGCACCCCTCTCCCTCTGGGAGAGGGGACGGGGGAGAGGCATGGCGCGAGCGCCGTGCACGCGCGGCGGTCCCAACGGCGCGGGGCGCGGGCGCGGCCCGGCCACCGGTCCCATGTCACACCAGCACCGCGCCGGAGGTGCCGATGGCACCCTCGGTGGTGGCCTCGCCGAGCAGCATCTCGTTGTGCGCCTTGCCCGAGGGGATCATCGGGAAGCAGTTCTCGTGCTTCTCCACCAGGCAGTCGAAGATCACCGGGCCGTCGTAGTCCAGCATCTCCATGATCGCGTCGTCGAGGTTCGCCGGGTCCGAGCAGTGGATGCCCTTGCAGCCGAAGGCCTCGGCCAGCTTGACGAAGTCGGGCAGGGCCTCGGAGTAGCTGTGGGAATACCGCTCGCCGTGCAGCAGCTGCTGCCACTGGCGCACCATGCCCAGCCGCTCGTTGTTGACGATGAACTGCTTCACGGGAAGCCTGTACTGCACGGCGGTGGACATCTCCTGCATGGTCATCATGAAGCTCGCCTCGCCGGCGACGTTGATCACCAGGCTGCCGGGATGCGCGATCTGCACGCCGATCGAGGCCGGCACGCCGTAGCCCATGGTCCCCAGCCCCCCCGAGGTCATCCAGCGGTGCGGCTCCTCGAAGCCCATGAACTGGGCGGCCCACATCTGGTGCTGGCCGACTTCGGTGCAGACGTAGCGGTCGCGGTCCTTGGTCAGCGCCTCCAGCCGCTGCAGCGCGTATTGCGGCTTGATGGTGGTGGTCGAGGGCCGGTAGCGCAGGCAGTCGACGGCGCGCCAGGCCTCGATCTGCTTCCACCACCCGGCGACCTTCTTCGCCTTGGTCCTGGCGCCGCGGTCCTTCCACAGCGCCACCATGTCGGCGAGCGCCGAGGCGCAGTCGGCGACGATCGGCACCTCGATATGCACGTTCTTGTTGATCGAGGCCGGGTCGATGTCGACATGCACCTTGCGCGAGCCGGGCGAGAAGGCGTCGAGCTTGCCGGTGATGCGGTCGTCGAAGCGCGCGCCGATGCACAGCATGAGGTCGCAGTCGTGCATGGTCATGTTGGCCTCGTAGGTGCCGTGCATCCCCAGCATGCCGAGCCAGCGCGCGCCCGAGGCGGGGTAGGCGCCCAAGCCCATCAGCGTCGAGGTCAGCGGGAAGCCGCTGGCGTCGGCCAGCTCGCGCAAGAGCCGGCTGGCCTCGCGGCCGGCGTTGATCACGCCGCCGCCCGAGTAGATCACCGGGCGCTCGGCCTGCTCGATCAGCTCGACGGCGGCGCGGATCGCCTCCGGGTCGGCCTTGGTCTGCGGCCGGTAGGTGTGGGTGCGCGCCGCTTCCGGCGGGATGTAGGGCGCGGAGGCGAACTGCACGTCCTTGGGGATGTCGACCAGCACCGGGCCGGGCCGGCCGTGGGTGGCGACGTGGAAGGCGCGGTGGATGATGTCGGCAAGGTTCCTTGTGTCCTTCACCAGCCAGTTGTGCTTGGTGCAGGCGCGCGTGATGCCCACCGTGTCCGCTTCCTGGAAGGCGTCGTTGCCGATCATGAAGGTCGGGACCTGGCCGGTGAGGACGACGATCGGGATCGAGTCCATCAGCGCGTCGGTCATGCCGGTGACGGCGTTGGTGGCGCCGGGGCCCGAGGTCACCAGCACCACGCCGACCTTGCCGGTCGAGCGGGCGTAGCCCTCGGCGGCGTGGGCCGCGCCCTGCTCGTGGCGCACGAGGATGTGGCGGATGTCGTTTTGCTTGAAGACCTCGTCATAGATCGGCAGCACGGCGCCGCCGGGGTAGCCGAAAACGGTGTCCACACCCTGGTCGCGCAGCGCCTTGACGACGATCTCCGCGCCCGTCATTTCGCCCGCCATCTCGCCCGTCATCTTCACTCTCCGTCCTCGCGGTGCCGTTCGATACCGCATTTTCGCGTGCGCAGATACGAAAACGCACAAACGAAAAGAGCCCCGAGAGGGGCCCCACGCGCGCGCTTCCCGGGATGGCCTCAGCCCATCCGGTCCCCGCGCGCCCACCATACGAGAATCTGCGTCATCCGCCGCACCTTGTCCGTTCGCGTCCGAGCAATACGCACCCGGACGCGGCCGGTCAACCGGCTTTTTCGATCAGCGCCAGGGCGCGGGCGAGGTTTTGTGCCGCGTCCGCGCTCTCGAGCCGCGCCCAGCCGGGCATCTGGTTGCGAATCCAGGTGAGCTGGCGCCTGGCGTAGTGGCGCGTGGCGGTGCGCGCCCGGGCCAGGGCCTCGTCGCGCGTGATCTCGCCGCGCAGATGCGCCATCAGCTCGGCGGCGCCCACCGCCTTCAGACCCGGCAGCGCGGGGGCGAGGCCGAGCGCCATGACCCGGGCCACCTCGTCGAGCACGCCGGCCTCGAGCATCGCCTCGAGCCGGGCGTCGCAGCGTGCATAGAGCAGGTCGCGCGGCGGCGTGAGGGCGAGGGCCACGGCCGCGCCCGGCGGCAGCAGGGGCCGGGCGGTGCGCCGGTGCCACGCGGCCAGCCCGGTGCCGCTGGCCTCGAGCACCTCCCAGGCGCGCAGGATGCGGGCGGGGTTGGCGCGGTCGATGGAGGCCGCGGTATCGGGGTCGCGCGCGGCGAGGCGCCGGAGCATGGCATCGGCGCCGATGCGGGCGAGTTCGGCCTCGGCCCGGGCCCGGATCGCGCGCGGCACCGGGGGGATCGGCGCGAGGCCCCCGGTGAGCGCCCGGAAGTAGAGCCCGGTGCCCCCCGCGATCACCGGGCGCAGCGAGCGGGCGCGGCAGGTCGCGAGGGCGCGCGCCGCGTCGGCCAGCCAGGCGCCCGCCGAGTAGTCGGCCTCGAGCGCCACGTGGCCGTAGAGGAAATGCGGCACCGCGGCCTCCTCGCCGGGCGGCGGGCGGGCGGTGAGGATGCGCCACTCGCGGTAGACCTGCTGGCTGTCGGCGTTGATCACCGCCCCGCCGAGCCGCCGCGCCAGCGCCAGCGCCAGCGCCGACTTGCCGCTGGCGGTGGGCCCGGCGAGCAGGATCGGTTTCGGCTCGGGCATCGGCTCAGCCCCGCGCCGGCCGTGCCCCGGGGGCGGACACGCCGGCGGCCGGCGTGGCCGGGCGGCCGCAGTGGCCGAGTTCCGGAGCAGCCGGGCCGGTGGTGCCGGCGACGCTGTCAGCTGGATGCCGCACGGCCCCTCGCCTCACGTGCCGGCCGCGGGACGACCGGGGGGGGTCGTCCGGGGGGGGTCGTCCGGGAGACCGTCCGCGGCCCGGTCCGTCGGCTCGGGCAACCCGGCGGGGGCGGGCCGCGTGCGCCGCCAGGCGCGCGCGAGGCAGATGGCGACGGTGACGGCCATGATCGGCGTGCCGGCGAAAGTCACCTGATCGGTGAGCGCCGGGGTGTAGAGCACCGGGATCGGCCCGAGCCAGATCACCAGCAGCCACAGCCGCGCCGCGAGGCTCCGGCCGAAGCCGTCGCGGGCCAGGAACAGCCCGGCCGCGAGCGTCGTGGTCATCTCGTAGTAGTAGGCGTAGGGCGTGGCCAGCGGGATCGCGGCGCAGAGCAGCGCGGCCTTGAGGTCGGGCCCGGTGTCGCGCCGGCTCCAGACCCAGGCGACCGCGGCGGCGAGCGCCACGGCGGCCGGCCACTGGATCCACAGCGCCGCGCCGTGGCCGAGCCCGGACATGCGGGCGAAGCCGTAGAACGAGACCAGCTTCGTCATAGACGACGTGCCGGCCTCGAGGCGGTCCGTCACCTCCGCCAGGGCGGCGAGGAACTGCGGCCAGTAGGCCGCGCCGAAGAGCAGCGTCGAGGCGAGCAGGATGATCGCGGCAAAGCCCGTCGCCCAGCCGATCGTGCGCCACTGCCGGTCCGCCGCCAGCGCGACCGGGATCAAGAGCCCGAGCTGCGGCTTGAGCGTGAGCAGCGCGATGCACAGCCCGGCCATGGCCGGGCGCCCCTGGCGCAGCGACCACAGCGCGGCGATCAGCGCCGCGGCCCACAGCGCGCTGGTCTGGCCGATGTCGAACACCCCCATGAGCAGCAGCGGCGAGACGACCATGAGCCGCCAGCCGCCGGGAAGCCCCGCCGCCGGCGCCCGCGCGGCCCGGGCGAGGGCTGCCGCCGAGACGAGCACGAACACGCTCCACGCCGCCCAGTGGGGCAGGGCGCCGAGCGGCGCGATCAGGGCGAGGAAGCCGGGCGGGTAGAGCCAGAGCAGGTTCTTCGGCGCCTCCCCGGCAAGCTCCGCCGCGGCGAACAGCGCCGCGGGATCGAACGCGGCGAGCGGCTGGCCGGCCAGCGCCAGCCGCGCCGCGGCCCAGAAGGCGACGAAGTCGACCCGGTGCACGTCGATGTGCGGCGCCTCGATGGCGATCGCGCCCGCCTTCCGAAACAGGTAGAAGAGGAACAGGTAGGCGGCGATCCAGAAGACGATCCGGGCGGCACGGTCGCCGCGCGGGCGTGCCGGCGGGAGGGCGGTCCCTGCGGCGGCCCGTGCGGCGGCTTTCACGAGGTCCCCGGGCATCTCAGGCTCCCGACCGTTCGGCGCGCATGGCACGCACGGCGCACAGGCCGAGGCTGGCGGCGACCAGCGGCGCGGTGTAGACGGCCGGCGGCAGCGTGCCCGCCAGCACCAGGCTCAGCAGCGGCCCGAGCCACAGCGCAACCAGCCAGACCCGCGCCCGGACGGTCGCGCCGAAGCCGTCGCGCGCCAGGAACAGCGCCGCGGCGAGCGCCAGCGTCATCTCGTAGTGGTAGGCGTAGGGCGTGGCCAGCGGCACCGCCAGGCACAGCGTCGCGGCCTTCAGGTCGGCGCTGGGCCGCGCGAGGCTCCAGACCCGGCCGACCACGGCCGCCGCGGCCAGCGCCACGCCGATCTGCACGGGCAGGGCGAGGCCGTGCGGCACCCCGCCCAGCCGCAGCAGCGCGTACCAGGTCATCATCCGGTCGAAGTGCATGATCTCGGTGGTCATCAGCCCGGACATGAGCCGCAGACCGGCGAAGAAATGCGCCCAGTATTCCACCCCCAGCGCCGCGGTGGAAAGCGCGACCAGCGCCGCCGTGCCGGCCACCGCCCAGGCGATCGCCCGCCAGTGCCCGCCGGCGACCAGCGCCACCGGGATCATCAGCCCGAGCTGCGGCTTGACCGTCAGCGCCGCGATGACGAGCCCCGCCAGCACCGGCCGCCCCGCCGCCAGCGCCCACAGCGCGCCGAGCAGCCCGGCGGTCCACAACAGGCTCATGTTGCCGAGCATCAGCGCGATCAGCACCGCCGGCCCCGCCAGCACCAGCGGCACCCCGCCCGGCAGCGGCGCCGCGAAGGGCCGCGCCGCGGCGGCGAAGGCGCCCCAGGCGACGGCCGAGTAGACCAGGTAGGCCGCCGAGAACGGCAGGAGCCCGAGCGGCATCACCGCGAGATGCCAGGCCGGCGGATAGAGCCACAGCAGATCGCCCGGCGGCGTGTCGGGCGCCAGCGCCAGCGCGGCGCGCAGCGTGTCCGGGTCGAAGGCGGCGAGCGGGGTGCCGGCAAGCCCGAGCTTCGCCGCCGCCCAGAAGGCGGTGAAGTCGATGCGCACCGCCTCGCCGGCGAAGCCGGGGGCGTTGACCTCGATGAGCATCTGCATCGCGAAGGAGACGTAGGCGAACGCCATCACCCCCGCGACCGTCCAGCCAAAGCGCCGCAGCCGCGACGCGTCCGCGCCGGACGCCGCGCCGGCGCGCTCCTGCCCCCCGGGGGCCTCCCGCCCGGGGCGCCCGGTCGTGCTTTCGATGGCCTGCATGCTCTGCCGCGCGGTTGTTGTTGTTCAGGCTTTTACCAGACCCGAAGCCCTTCCGTCATCTGCAAATGCCCGGAAAACGCCCCCAGATGACGCCCTGTCACGCGGCCCACGGCGCGGCTCTTGCGCCGCGTGGCGATCCCCGTTATATGCGCGCATCACTCCACAGGCAGGGTTTTGGGCCGCTCGGGGAGACATCCCGCAAGGTCCGCCGGTTGGGCATATCGCTCTCGCCCCTGCCGAGGCTGAAACCGGAAAGGAACTGCAGATGGCTCTGCCTGACTTCTCCTTGCGCCAGTTGCTCGAGGCCGGCGTCCACTTCGGCCACCAGACGCACCGCTGGAACCCGAAGATGGGCCGCTACATCTACGGCGAGCGCAACGGCATCCACATCATCGACCTGACCCAGACCGTGCCGCTCATGGACGCCGCGCTGCAGGCCATGCGCGAGACGGTGTCGAAGGGCGGGCGGATCCTGTTCGTCGGCACCAAGCGCCAGTCCCAGCGGCCGATCGCCGACGCCGCCGAACGCTGCGCCCAGTACTTCATGAACCACCGCTGGCTCGGCGGCACGCTGACCAACTGGAAGACGGTGTCGCGCTCGATCAACCGGCTGAAGGCGCTCGACGAGCAGCTCGACTCCGGCGCCACCGGGCTCACCAAGAAGGAGCGCCTGCACCTCGATCGCGAGCGCAACAAGCTGCACATGAGTCTGGGCGGCATTCGCGAGATGGGCGGGCTGCCCGACATGCTGTTCGTCATCGACACCAACAAGGAGGCACTGGCCGTCGCCGAGGCGAAGAAGCTGGGCATCCCGGTCGTGGCGATCCTCGACACCAACTCGGACCCCGACGGTATCCAGTTCCCAGTGCCGGGCAACGACGACGCGGGCCGCGCCATCGCGCTGTTCTGCGACCTGGCGGCGCGGTCGGTGATCGACGGCATGGCCGGCCAGCTCGAGGCCGCGGGCTTCGACCTCGGCGAGCTCGAGGAGGCGCCGGTCGAGGAGATCCCGGCCGCGGAGGTTTCCGAGCCCAGGGCCGAGAAGCCCAAGACCGAGAAGCCCAGGGCCGGGAAGCCCAAGGCCGAGGAGCCAAAGGCCGAGGAGCCAAAGGCCGAGGAACCGAAGGCCGAGGAACCGAAGGCCGAGGAGCCGAAAGCCGCCGAGCCCAAGGCGGAGGCGCCCAAGGCGAAGGAGCCGAAGGCGAAGCCTGAAGCGACGCCGGAGCAAGGCTCTGCGGGCGAGGCTGCCGGGAAGGCTGCGCGCAAGGCCCCCGGGGAGGCCCCCGAGGAGGCCCCCGAGGAGGCGCCCGGGGAGGCGCCCGAGGCGGCCTCCGACGAGACTTCCGGGGAGAAGGCCGAGGAAACCGTCGGCGGCACGCGCGGGAGCTGACGCGGCGGGGCCCCGCGGCGCCACCGGTTCAGGACAGCCCGGCCCGCGGCCGCTCCGGGCGGCGCGCGGGCAACATCGGCGCGACCCAGACGCGAAATATACGCCAAATGGAGACGAGGCGATGGCGATTACGGCAAGCATGGTGAAGGAGCTGCGCGACAAGACCGGCGCAGGCATGATGGACGCGAAGAAGGCGCTGACCGAGACCGGCGGCGACATGGCGGCGGCCGTCGACCTGCTGCGCGTCAAGGGGCTGGCGAAGGCCGAGAAGAAGGCCGGCCGCACCGCCGCGGAGGGGCTGGTCGCGGCGGCCGTCGAGGGCGGCGTGGGCGTGCTGGTCGAGGTCAACTCCGAGACCGACTTCGTCGCGCGCAACCCCAGCTTCCAGGAGTTCGTCGGCGCCATCGCCCGCACCGCGCTGGGCGTGAAGGGCGATATCGAGGCGCTGAAGGCGGCGAAGATGGACGGCACGACCGTCGCCGAGGCGCTGAACGAGCGGATCGCCACCATCGGCGAGAACATGGCGCTGCGCCGCGTCGCGCGGCTCGAGGCGGACGTGGTGGCGAGCTACGTGCACAACGCCGCCGCGCCGGGCATGGGCAAGATCGGCGTGCTGGTCGGCCTGAAGTCGGCGGGCGACCGGGCGGCGGGCGAGGCGATCGGCCGGCAGGTCGCCATGCACGTCGCGGCGACCAGCCCGGCGTCGCTGAGCGAGGCCGATCTCGACCCGGCGCTGATCGAGCGCGAGAAGCAGGTGCTGAGCGAGCAGGCCCGCGCCTCGGGCAAGCCCGAGGGTGTGATCGAGAAGATGATCACCGGGCGCATGGCCAAGTTCTTCCAGGAGGTCTGCCTGGTGAAGCAGGCCTTCGTGGTCAACCCCGACCTCTCGGTCGAGCAGGCGGTGCGCGAGGCCGAGGCCGCGGCGGGCGCGCCGGTCGCGCTCACCGGCTTCGTCCGCTTCGCCGTCGGCGAGGGCATCGAGAAGGAGGCCGAGGACTTCGCCGCCGAGGTCGCGAAGATGCAGGGCTGAGCCGCGGGCGCGCGCCGCATCGCCCGCGCGGCCGGATCACCCCCTTCGGCACCCCGCCCAGCACACACCCCCTCATCCGGGAATCCATTCGACATCAATGACTTGGCCCCTGCACACGCGTGTGCAGGGCGCCGCGCCGGCGCGCTCCCGCGAGTCAGCTCTCCCCGAGCGGCCCTTCGCCGCAGCGGGCGCGGACCAGGCGCTCGAGCTCGGCCAGCTCCGGGTCCTCTATGCCGATGTCGCGCAGGCGCGCCACCGTGCGGAACAGGTAGTCGCGGTTGGGGCCCGACGGGCCCTCGGCCGCGGCGATGATCGCCGCCTGCTGGTCGAGGCTCAGCGCCCCCGCATATTGCGGATGCGTGCGGTCGAGGATGTAGCACAGCGCCTCGACCGGCCCGCCCTGGCCGGGACCCTCGCAGATCAGCGTCACCCGGTGCAGCACCTCGAAATAGGCGCGGCTGACCAGCTCGCGGCTGGCGAGGTAGTGGCGCACCTCGTCGGCGCCCGCCTCGTCCACCCGCAGCGCCATGCCCAGGCACGCCGCGCCCGGGCGCCAGTCGAGCCCCAGCACCAGGCCTGGCCGCTCGGGCGTGCCGCGGTAGTGGATCGAGCTCAGCGCGAAGGCGCGCCGGTAGTCGGGCAGCCGGGCGAGGCGGGACTCGGCCACAGCGAAGCCCGGCATCCACATAAGCGAGCCGTAGGCAAACACCCAGAAACCGCCTGCCATGCCCGTGCCCTGTCCCCGTTCTTGCGCAGCGCGTCCCGTCCTATAACGTGGCGCGGCCCGCCGGCAAAGTGAGCCTCCGCCACATGCGCCTTCTCCGCCTCCTGCTCAGCTTCGCGGTCCTCGGCGTCCTCGCCTGGACCGGCTGGTGGTATGCCGTGGCGCTCGGCCAGGAAAAGGCGCTGGCGGCCTGGTTCGACGAGCGGGCGCGGGCCGGCTGGCAGGCCGAGCACGGCGAGATCCGGCTGACCGGCTTTCCCTTCCGGCTGGTGCGCGAGCTGCCCGACCTGCGGCTCGCCGACCCCGGCGCCGGCTGGGCCTGGGCCGCGCCGTTCCTCAGGATCGAGAGCGGGCCGGTCAACCCCACCCGCTTCGACGTGACCTGGCCCGACAGCCAGAGCTTCGCCGTGCCCGGCGAGCGCACCGAGATCGGCTCGCGGGCGCTGGCGGCGCGGCTGCACGTGCGGCCCGAATCGGCGCTGCGCCTGGTCGAGGCGCGCATCGACGCGGCGGCGCTCGAGATCGCGGCGGGCTCGGGCTGGCGGGCCGGGGCGGCAACGCTCGAGAGCCGCGTCACGGCGCGGGTGAACGACCCCGGCTACGACCTGGCGCTGCACGCCGAGCGGGTCGAGCTGCCGGCGCCGCTGATCGCGCGCATCGACCCGCTGGGCGTCGCCGGGCGCGAGGTCGAGCGGCTGACGCTGGACGGCGCGGCGGTGTTCGACCGGCCGCTCGACCGGCGCCTGATCGAACAGGGCCGGCTCGGGCTGGTCGAGGCCACGGTGCGCCACGCCGGCCTCGAGTGGGGCGAGGTGCGCCTGGCGCTCTCGGGCAAGATCCGCGTGGACGCGCAGGGCTACCCGGTGGGCAGCCTCGACGTCGAGGCGCACCAGTGGCGCGAGCTTCTGGCCATGGCGCGGCGCTCGGGCGCGCTGGACCCGGACATGGCCGGAATGGTCGAGGCTGCGCTCGGGCTGGTGGCGGCGCTCGGCGGCGACCGCGACCGGCTCGACGCCACGCTGCGCTTCGACGGCGGGCAGGTGTGGCTTGGTCCGGTGTCGCTGGGGCAGGCGCCGCGGCTGGCCCCGCCCAAGGGTTGACTGGGGTTGACTGGGGTTGACGGGGGTTGGACCGACAGGGCGGGCCGAGGGCGCGCCACCGGCACCGGCCCTTCCCCGCCGGGCGCGCATCGGCTCAGATGGCCGCGAGCCGCCGAATCGACCAGCCGGGAGCGCGCCGATGCCCGAATCCGACACGTCCGCCGACACCTCCGCCGACACCTCCGCCCATACCTCCACCCACGATGCCGCCGACGACCCGCGCAACGCGCGCATCCTGATCTATGTCAACGGCCGGATCGTGCCGCGGGCCGAGGCGGTGGTCTCGGTCTACGATTCCGGCTTCCTGCTGGGCGACGGGGTGTGGGAGGGCATTCGCCTCGAGAACCGGCGCTGGGCGTTCCTCGACGCGCATCTCGACCGGCTGCTCGAGGCGGCCCGCGCCATCGATCTCCAGATCGGCATGGACCGCGCGGCCCTGCGCGCGGCGCTCGACGCCACCGCCGCGGCCAACGGCATGACCGGCGCGGCGCACGCCCGCCTGATGGTGACGCGGGGCCCGAAGGCCCGGCCGTTCCAGGACCCGCGCCTGTCGCGCTCGGGGCCGACGGTGGTGATCATCCTCGAGCACTCGGCGCCGGCGGCCGCGCTGTGGCGCAAGGGCATCCGGCTGCACACGGTGCCGATCCACCGCGGCCTGCCGCTGACCCAGGACCCCAAGCTCAACGCGCACTCGAAGCTCAACTGCATCCTCGCCGGCATCCACGCGCACAAGGCCGGGGCCGACGAGGCGCTGATGCTCGACCCGCTGGGCTTCGTCAACACCACGAACGCCTGCAACTTCTTCATCGTGCGCCGGGGCGAGCTGTGGACCTCGACCGGCGATTACTGCATGCCGGGGATCACGCGCGCCAACGTGCTGCGGGTGGCGCGCGAGCACGGCATCCCGGCGCAGCCGCGCAACTTCTCGCTGGTCGAGACCTACGGCGCCGAGGAGGCCTTCGTCACCGGCACCTTCGGCGGCCTGACCCCGGTGGCCGAGATCGACGGGCGGGGCTACGCCGTGCCGGGGCCGCTGACGGCGCGGCTGCGCACGCTCTACGAGGCACTGGT
>DATKCQ010000191.1:0-10985 GCA_035513135.1 Thermohalobaculum sp. | reverse complement strand
GAGGCCGTGCGCATCGCCCGCGAGATCGGCTATCCGGTGATGATCAAGGCCTCCGCGGGGGGCGGCGGCAAGGGCATGCGCATCGCCCGGGACGACGCGCAGGCGCGCGAGGGCTTCCAGTCCTCGAGGAACGAGGCGGCGTCGAGCTTCGGCGACGACCGGCTGTTCATCGAGAAGTTCGTGACCAGCCCCCGCCACATCGAGATCCAGGTGCTGGGCGACCGGCACGGCAACTGCATTCACCTCGGCGAGCGCGAGTGCTCGATCCAGCGGCGAAACCAGAAGGTGATCGAGGAGGCGCCCTCGCCCTTCCTCGATGCGGAGACCCGGGCGGCGATGGGCGCGCAGGCGGTGGCGCTGGCGCAGGCGGTGGGCTATTTCTCGGCCGGGACGGTGGAGTTCGTGGTCGATGCCGAGCGCAACTTCTATTTCCTCGAGATGAACACGCGGCTGCAGGTCGAGCACCCCGTCACCGAGCTCGTCACCGGCATCGACCTGGTCGAGCAGATGATCCGGGTGGCGGCCGGCGAGACGCTGGCGTTGAAGCAGGCGGACGTGCCGCTCGACGGCTGGGCCGTGGAAAGCCGGCTCTACGCCGAGGATCCGTACCGCAACTTCCTGCCCTCGACGGGGCGGCTCACGCGCTACCGTCCGCCCGAGGAGCGCGCCGGGAAAACCGGGGCCGTGCGCAACGACACCGGGGTCTTCGAGGGCGGCGAGATTTCCATGTTCTACGACCCGATGATCGCCAAGCTGTGCGCCTGGGCGCCGGACCGGGCGGCGGCGCTCGAAGTCATGCGCGGGGCGCTCGATGCCTTCGAGGTCGAGGGCATCGGCCACAACCTTCCGTTCCTCGCCGCGGTGATCGACCACCCGCGGTTTGTCGCGGGCGACATCACCACCGCGTTTCTTGCCGAGGAGTACCCGGAGGGCTTCTCGGGCGTCACGCTGGCCGGGGAGACGCTGCGCCGCATCGGCGCCGGGGCGGTCGCCATGAAGTCGGTGCTCGAGCGGCGCGCCGCGCGGATCTCGGGCACCATGCCCAACCACGCGCGCCGCGTCGGGGCGGACTGGGTGGTGAGCCTCGGCGGGCTCGAGCTGGCCGCCCGCACCGGGGACGGGGAGACGACGGCCGTCTTCCTCGAGGACCGGCGCATTCCGCTGGCGCTCGAATGGCGGCCCGGCGCGACGCTGGCCCGCGTCGAGGTGGACGGCCACAAGATGACGCTGAAGGTCGAGCGGCGCACCGAGGGCTTTCGCATCCGCTATCGCGGCGCCGATCTAGATGTACGCGTGCGCACGCCGCGCGCCGCCGAGCTGGCGCGGCTGATGCCCGAGACGGTGGCGGCCGACACCTCGAGGCTGCTGCTCTGCCCGATGCCCGGCGTGGTCGTCTCGATCGAGGTCGAGGAGGGCGAGGAGGTGCAGGAGGGCCAGCCGCTCGCCGTGGTCGAGGCGATGAAGATGGAGAACGTGCTGCGCGCCGAGAGGAAGGCGACCGTGCGGAAGATCAACGCCGCGCCGGGGGCCTCGCTCTCGGTCGACGAGGTGATCATGGAGTTCGACGAGCCATGACCGGCGACCCCATCCGCGACGCGATCCGCGCCCGCTTCGGCGACGATCGGGGCGTCTCGGCCGAGGGGCTGGACGCGCCGGCGCGGGCCGGGCTGGCGCGCCTGCTCGACCGGCGCGCCTGCCGCGACTATGCCGGGGAGCCGGTGCCCGAGGGGCTGGTGCGGCTCCTGATCTGCGCCGGCCTCGCGGCCCCGACGAAAAGCGACCTGCAGCAGGCGGACATCGTCTGGGTGCGCGACGCGGGACTGCGCGCCGCGCTCACCGAGGGCATCCCCGGCGCCGACTGGATCGCCCGGGCGCCGGTGTTCCTGGTGGTCTGCGCCAGCGGCGCGCGGCTCGCCTCGCTGTTCGAGGGGGCGGACTTCCCCAACGACCATTTCGACGCGCTGTTCAACGCCACGGTGGACGCGGCCGTGGTGCTGGAGGCGCTGGTCGCGGCGGCGACGCTGGCCGGGCTCGGCACCTGCCCGATCAGCGTCATCCGCAACCGGGCCGCGCGGGTGAGCGAGATCCTGGGCCTGCCGGATCGCGTCTTCCCCGTCGCCGGGCTATGTATGGGCCATGCGGCCGGCACGGCGCCCATATCCCCGCGGCTCGATCTCGGCATCACGGTGCACGAGAACCGCTATGAGGCGCAAGCCTTCGCGCGCCTCGCCCCGGCCCACGACGCGCGGCGGATGCGCGACGCGCCCTACGCCCGCCAGCGCGCGCCCGAGCGGTTCGGCACCGCGGAGGTCTATGGCTGGCGCGAGGACAAGCGGCGGCAGTACGCCGTGCCGCAGCGCACGGATTTCGGCGCCTTCCTGAGGCGCAAGGGCTTCTCGTTCGCCTGAGCGGCGGACGCATGGGACGGATGCACAGTGACTTGTGATGAGCAGACATTCCGGCTGATAACGGACGCATCGGAGGCGCGGGCCTGCTTCAATGCGCTCGTCGGGGCATGCACGAGGCTCGCCGATGTGGCTGCCCCTCACAGGGCCGGCTTTCGTCCCGGCAGCGTCGCGGCAATGACCTATTTTTCCCGGCGACACGGGATCTGGGCGATGCCGACGGATGGCTCGCAGCTGTCGGAGACGAAGAACCGATACTGGAACTGTTTTGGTCTGGGCGGGACGCCGGAGTCCGCCTCTTCAAGCATCGCCGTCGAAATCAACCACCCGCATCGTGGAAAGAGCACCGTCTCGGGGCGATTTCTCGTTTCGAACGACCGATATTACCTTGGCCACACCGGTCGCATCGGCGGCGGCCTGAAGGGGTCCGATGCCTTCGCCATCGAGCGCATCACGGGCCGGCCGCGACCGTCGGTTGAAATAGATGGTCGGCCCGAGCGGCTCGCGTTCCTGTGCCCGGTCGAGGTGTCGGAGGCGTTCATCGAGCGGCTTGCGCAATTCGTTCGGGGGATGGGCGCTGCGCGCGAGCAACTGAAATCCGTGGGCACCGAAAGGAGCCTGACATGAGCGACAATCCAAGCGGAAAATACGAGCGCTGGACGGGGCTGGCGGCGGGTGAGCTGAAGCGGCGCACGCCCGAGGACCTGGTCTGGCACACGCCCGAGGGGATCGACGTGCGGCCGCTCTACACGGGCGAGGATCTCGACGGGCTCGGCCACCTCGACGCGCTGCCCGGCGAGGCGCCGTTCCTGCGCGGGGTGCGCGCCACCATGTATGCCGGGCGCCCCTGGACGCTCAGGCAATACGCCGGGTTCTCGACCGCCGAGGAGTCGAACGCCTTCTACCGCAAGGCGCTGGAAGGCGGGCAGACCGGCGTCTCGGTCGCCTTCGACCTCGCCACGCACCGCGGCTACGACAGCGACCACGAGCGCGTGGCGGGCGACGTGGGCAAGGCGGGGGTCGCCATCGATTCGGTCGAGGACATGAAAATCCTGTTCGACGGCATCCCGCTCGAGAAGATGTCCGTCTCCATGACCATGAACGGCGCGGTGATCCCGGTGCTGGCCGCCTTCATCGTCGCCGGCGAGGAGCAGGGGGTGAAGCCCGACGCGCTCTCGGGCACCATCCAGAACGACATCCTCAAGGAGTTCATGGTCCGCAACACCTACATCTACCCGCCCGAGCCCAGCATGCGCATCGTCGCCGACATCATCGAGTACACCTCGAAGCACATGCCGCGCTTCAACTCGGTCTCGATCTCGGGCTACCACATGCAGGAGGCCGGGGCGACGCTGGTGCAGGAGCTCGGCTTCACGCTCGCCGACGGCAAGGAATACGTGAAGGCGGCGCTGGAGCGCGGGCTCGACGTGGACAGCTTCGCGCCGCGGCTGTCGTTCTTCTTCTGCATCGGCATGAACTTCTTCATGGAGGTGGCGAAGCTGCGCGCCGCCCGCCTGCTCTGGGCGCGCATCATGGAGGGCTTCGGGGCGAAGGACCCGCGCAGCCTGATGCTGCGCACGCACTGCCAGACCTCGGGCGTCAGCCTCGCCGAGCAGGACCCCTACAACAACGTGGTGCGCACCGCCTACGAGGCGCTGGCCGCCGTGCTGGGCGGCACCCAGTCGCTGCACACCAACGCCTTCGACGAGGCGCTGGCGCTGCCGAGCGCGTTCTCGGCGCGCATCGCGCGCAACACCCAGCTTATCCTGCGCCACGAGACCGGGGTGGCCAACGTCGTCGACCCGCTCGGCGGCTCCTACTATGTCGAGGCGCTGACCGGGGAGCTGGCGCGCGAGGCGGGCAGGCTGATCGCGGAGGTGGACGCGCTGGGCGGCATGACCAGGGCGGTGGCCGCCGGCATGCCCAAGCTGCGCATCGAGGAGTCCGCCGCCCGCCGGCAGGCCGCCATCGACCGCGGCGAGGAGGTGATCGTCGGCGTCAACAAGTACCGCCCCGCCGAGCCCGAGCATGTGGACATCCTCGACATCGACAACGTCAAGGTGCTCGCCACCCAGACCGAGCGGCTGAAGAGTGTGCGCGCGACGCGCGACCCGGCGGCGTGCGCGAAGGCGCTGGCGGGTCTCGAGGCGGCGGCGCGCGAGGGCGGCAACCTGCTGGCGGCGGCCGTCGAGGCGGCGCGCGCCCGCGCCACGGTGGGGGAGATATCGGACGCCATGGAGAAGGTATTCGGCCGGCACCGGGCCGAGGTGCGCACGCTCTCCGGCGTCTACGGCGCCGCCTACGAGGGCGACGAGGCGTTCGCCGCCATCTGCCGCGAGGTCGAGGAGTTCGCCCGCGCCGAGGGGCGCAGGCCGCGCATGCTGGTGGTCAAGCTCGGCCAGGACGGCCACGACCGGGGCGCCAAGGTGATTGCCACGGCGTTCGCCGACATCGGCTTCGACGTGGATGTCGGGCCGCTGTTCCAGACCCCCGGGGAGGCGGCTCGGGACGCCATCGACAACGACGTGCACGTGATCGGCGTCTCGAGCCAGGCCGCCGCGCACAAGACGCTGGTGCCCGAGCTCACCGCGGCGCTGAAGGCGCAGGGCGCCGACGACATCATCGTGATCTGCGGCGGGGTGATCCCGCAGCAGGACTACGCGTTCCTGCGCGAGAAGGGCGTGAAGGCGGTGTTCGGTCCGGGGACCAACATCCCCGGGGCGGCGCAGGACATCCTGAAGCTGATCCGGCGCGCTCGCGCGCCACAGGCGGCCGAGTAGAGCGGCCGGGCATATCTGGGAGTAGGCACATGCGCTACGCGATCATCGGCGCCGGGGGCGTCGGCGGCTATCTCGGAGCCAAGCTCGCCGCGCACGGCGCCGAGGTGGCGGTGCTCGCCCGCGGCGCGCATCTCGCGGCGATCCGCGAGCGCGGGCTGACGCTGCGCGACACCGAGGGCGAGACCACGGTCACGCCCGCCGCCGCCGGCGACGACGGGGCGGCGCTGGGCCAGGCCGACGTGGCGATCTTCGCCGTGAAGGGCCAGGACCTCGCCGGCGCCATCGAGGCGGCGCGCCCGGCGATCGGGCCGGACACGCTGGCGCTGCCCTTCCTCAACGGCGTCGAGGCCCACCTGATGCTGGCCGAAGCCTACGGCCCCGAGCGCGCCGCCATCGGCATCGCCCGCATCTCGGCGTTCATCGAGGCGCCGGGCGTGGTGCGCAAGGCCACGCCGCACGCCGACTTCCTGATCGGCGGGCTCGACGGCACCCAGGCCGACCCGCGCATCGCCCGGGTCATCGGGGAGTTCCGCGCCGCCGGCATCACCGCGCCCGAGCGGCGCGACGTGCGCATCGACCTGTGGCAGAAGTTCGTCTTCCTCACCGCGGTCAGCGCCACCACCGCCGGGGCGCGGGTGGATCTGGGCACGGTGCGCGCGACGCCCGAGCTGTGGGCGCTGTTCCGCCGTCTCGCCGAGGAGGCGGCGGCGGTCGCCCAGGCGCACGGCATCGGGCTGGCGCAGGACGCGGCGGAGCGGGCGGTGACCGGCGCCGAGGGGATGCAGGGCGACGTGCGCGCCTCGCTGGCGCACGACCTCGCCGCGGGCAAGCGGCTGGAGACCGACTGGCTGTCGGGCGCCGTGGTCCGGCTCGGGCGCGCGGCGGGCGTCGACACGCCCTCGCACGCGGCGGTCGCGGCGCTGCTGGCGCCGTGGCGCGAGGGAGGCGGCGCCTGACCCGCCGCGCGGCAATCTCCCGTAGCCATCCGGCGGCAAGAGCGAATATGCTTCCCGGTGAGGCAAACAGCGCTGGAGCGGCGAAACCATGAGCCAGCACAAGGACGACGCGCTGAAGGAGGCGGCGCTCGCCTATCACGAGCTGCCCCAGCCGGGGAAGCTCGCCATCCGGGTGACCAAGCCGATGGCCACCCAGCGCGATCTGAGCCTCGCCTACAGCCCCGGCGTGGCCGAGGCCTGCCTGCGCATCGCCAAGACCCCCGACGACGCCTACCGCTACACCGGCAAGGGCAACCGGGTGGCGGTGATCTCGAACGGCACGGCGGTGCTGGGGCTGGGCGACATCGGCGCGGCGGCCTCCAAGCCGGTGATGGAGGGCAAGGTCGCGCTGTTCAAGAAGTTCGCCAACATCGACGGCTTCGACATCGAGGTGGCGGAGACCGACGCCAGGAAACTCGCCGAGATCGTCATTGCGCTCGAGCCGACCTTCGGCGCGGTGAACCTCGAGGACATCAAGTCCCCCGAGTGCTTCGAGGTCGAGCGCATCTGCAAGGAGCGCATGTCGATCCCGGTGTTTCACGACGACCAGCACGGCACCGCCATCGTCGTCGCCGCCGCCACCATCAACGCGCTGGTGCTGGCGCAGAAGGAGCTCGCCGAGATCAAGCTCGTCTCCTCGGGCGGCGGCGCCGCCGGCATCGCCTGCCTCAAGCTGCTCCAGGACATGGGGCTGAAGCGCGAGAACGTCTGGCTGTTCGACAAGGACGGCCTGGTCTGCGAAGGCCGCGACGGGGTGGACGCGACCAAGGGGCTCTATGCCCGCAAGACCGACGAGGGGATGCTCGCCGACCTGATCGAGGGCGCCGACATGTTCCTCGGCCTGTCGGCGGGGGGCGTGCTGACCCCCGAGATGGTCAAGAAGATGGCGCACGACCCGGTGATCTTCGCGCTGGCCAACCCGACGCCCGAGATCTGGCCCGACGAGGCGACCGCCGCGCGCCCGGACGCGATCCTGGCCACGGGGCGCTCGGACTACCCCAACCAGGTCAACAACGTGCTGTGCTTTCCGTTTCTCTTCCGCGGCGCGCTGGACGTGGGCGCGACGCAGATCAACGAGGAAATGAAAGTCGCCTGCGCCAACGCGCTGGCCGAGCTGGCGCGCAAGACCTCCTCGGCCGAGGCGGCCGCCGTCTACCGCGGCGAGCGCATGGTGTTCGGGCGCGAATACCTGATCCCCAAGCCGTTCGACCCGCGCCTGCTCGGCCAGGTCGCCACCCACGTCGCCCGCGTCGCCATGGAGACCGGCGTGGCGCGGCGCCCGATCGAGGACCTCGAGGCCTACCGGACCTGGCTCGACGGCTCGGTGTTCCGCTCCGCGATGCTGATGAAGCCGGTGTTCGAGGCCGCCCGCACCGGCGAGCGCCACATCGTCTTCGCCGAGGGCGAGGACGAGCGGGTGCTGCGCGCCGTGCAGTCGATGCTGCTGGAGGGCATCGACCGGCCGATCCTGATCGGCCGGCCCGACGTGATCACCCAGCGCATCGAGCGGCACGGCCTCGACATCGAGCCGGACAAGGACTTCGAGCTCTGCAACCCGGAGGACGACCCGCGCTACCGCGACTACTGGCAGACCTACCACGAGCGGCTCGAGCGCCGGGGCGTGACCCCGGACCTCGCGCGCACCATCATGCGCACCAACAACACCGCGATCGCCGCCGTCATGGTCTATCGCGGCGACGCGGACAGCCTGATCTGCGGCACTTTCGGGCCCTATCCGTGGCACCTGAAATATGTCTGCCAGATGATCGCCGGGCTGCCGGACGGCTCGGGCGGGCAGCTCCACCCGGTGGGCGCGCTCTCGCCGGTGATCCTCGACCAGGGCGTGATCTTCATCGCCGACACCCAGGTCAACCACGAGCCGACCGCCGCGCAGATCGCCGAGACCGCCATCGGCGCGGCGCGCCATATCCGGCGCTTCGGCATCCTGCCCAAGATCGCGCTGCTCAGCCACTCGGTGTTCGGCAGCCTCGACTCGGCCTCCGCGCTCAGGGTCCGCGAGGCGCTGGAAATTCTCGACCGGCGGGGCGTCGACTTCGAGTACGAGGGCGAGATGCACGCCGACCATGCGCTCGACCCGGCGCTGCGCGAGCGGGTCTTCCCCAACTCGCGGCTCGAGGGCTCGGCGAACTGCCTGATCTTCGCCAATGTCGATGCCGCCTCGGGCGCGCGCAACATCCTCAAGCAGCTCGCCAACGGGCTCGAGGTCGGCCCGATCCTCATGGGCATGGGCAACAAGGCGCACATCGTCAGCGCCTCGGTGACCGCGCGGGGGCTGCTCAACATCGCGGCGCTGGCGGGGACGCCGGTGCAGCATTACGCCTGAGACAGCGCAGCGGCCGCCGATCCGGCCTTCGACAAAGATCGCGGGAGGAAATTCATGGGCTACAGGGACGTCTACGACGCGTGGAAGGCCGACCCGGAGAGCTTCTGGCTGAAGGCCGCCGAGGCGATCGACTGGATCGAGAAGCCGGCGCGCGCGCTCGAGGCGAGTAATCCGCCCTTCTACGGCTGGTTCGCGGACGCCGTGTGCAACACCTGCTGGAACGCGGTCGACCGCCATGTCGAGGCGGGCCGGGGCGCGCAGGCGGCGATCATCCACGACAGCCCGATGACCGGCAGCAAGGCGACCGTCAGCTACGGCGAGCTGCGCGACCGCGTGGCCCGGCTCGCCGGGGCGCTCAGCGGCCGCGGCGTCGGCAAGGGCGACCGGGTGGTGATCTACATGCCGATGGTGCCCGAGGCGCTGGTCGCCATGCTGGCCTGCGCGCGCATCGGCGCGGTCCACTCGGTGGTGTTCGGCGGCTTTGCCGCGCACGAGCTGGCGGTGCGCATCGACGACGCAAGGCCGAAGGCGCTGATCGCCGCGTCGTGCGGGCTCGAGCCGGGGAGGGTGGTCGCCTACAAGCCCCTGGTCGACGCCGCCATCGGCCAGGCCCGGCACAAGCCCGAGTTCTGCGTGATCCTGCAGCGCCCGCAAGGCGAGGCCGGCCTCGTGGAGGGCCGCGACATCGAATGGGAGGCGTTCCAGCAGGGCGCCGCGCCCGCCGGCTGCGTCGCCGTCGGCGGCATGGACCCGCTCTACATCCTCTACACCTCGGGCACCACCGGCCAGCCCAAGGGCGTGGTGCGCCCCACGGCGGGGCACATGGTGGCGCTGAGCTGGACCATGAAGCACCTCTACGGCATCGCGCCGGGCGAGGTCTGGTGGACCGCCTCGGATGTCGGCTGGGTGGTCGGGCACTCCTACATCGTCTACGGGCCGTTGCTCCACGGCGCGACTTCGGTGCTGTTCGAGGGCAAGCCGGTCGGCACCCCCGACGCCGGCACCTTCTGGCGGATCATCGCCGAGCACGATGTGAAGGCGCTGTTCACCGCGCCGACCGCCTTCCGCGCCATCAAGCGCGAGGACCCGAAGGGCGAATTCATCGCCAGATTCGACCTCTCGCGGTTCCGCACGCTGTTCCTCGCCGGCGAGCGCGCCGACCCGCCGACCATCGAGTGGGCGCAGGACAAGCTGCGCGTGCCGGTGATCGACCACTGGTGGCAGACCGAGACCGGCTGGGCCATCGCCGGCAACCCCGTGGGCATCGAGATGCTGCCGGTGAAGCTGGGCTCGCCCACGGTCGCCATGCCGGGCTACGACATCCGGGTGCTCGAGGAGGACGGCACGCCCCTGCCCGCCGGCGCGCTCGGCTCGATCGCGGTGAAGCTGCCGCTGCCGCCGGGCACGCTCTCCACGTTGTGGCAGGCCGACGAGCGCTACAAGACGAGCTACCTCGCGCGTTTTCCCGGCTACTACGACACCGGCGACGCCGGGCAGATCGACGAGGACGGCTACGTCTACATCATGGCGCGCACCGACGATGTCATCAACGTCGCCGGCCACCGCCTCTCGACCGGCGCCATGGAGGAGGTGCTGGCGGGCCACCCGGAGGTCGCCGAATGCGCCGTGATCGGCGTGGCGGACGAGCTCAAGGGCCAGGTGCCGCTGGGGTTCATCTGCCTCAACGCCGGCAGCGACCGGCCCCACGAGGAGATCGTGCGCGAGTGCGTGCAGCGGGTGCGCGACGAGATCGGCCCGGTCGCCGCCTTCAGGCAGGCGGCGGTGGTGCAGCGGCTGCCGAAGACCCGCTCGGGCAAGATCCTGCGCGCCACCATGGTGAAGATCGCCGACGGCGAGCCCTATTCGGCGCCCGCCACCATCGACGATCCCGCCATTCTCGACGAGATCGCCGAGGCCCTAAGCGCGGTCGGCTACCCGCGGCGAGGCTGACGCGGCGACCCGGATCGCCCCGGGTCGCACCCCTGGGTCACCCCCTGGGTCACCCCCCGGGAGCCGCTGGGCACCGACGCGCGCCGGCGCGACGAAACGCGGCCTTGCATTTGCAAATTGAAAACCATTTGATGCCTTACATGTGAGGCGCCTGCGTTGCGCCGACATCGCGCATCGACGCTTGGGTGGTCGCCGTCGAGGGCGCCACATCTCCGCGGGGGGCGCTTCCAGGGGGGCAGGCATGCCTGCCCGGCCGGTCACACGAGCCAACCCGATGGAGGGGTAAGAGCCATGCGAGGATTGATCCTGCGAGCCACTGCATCGGTGGTTCTCGCCGCCGTTGCGCTTGTGCCGCTCACCGTCGCGGCGCCGGCCGGCGACACCATGCTGGTGCTCCGCAACGCGGCGGACGCGGCGCGGCCCGAGGTCCGGCTGACCGAAGAAGACCTGCTTTCAATGCCGCAGGTGACGGTTCGCACCCGGACCGAGTGGACCGATGGCGTGGTCGCGT
>DATKCQ010000190.1:0-10940 GCA_035513135.1 Thermohalobaculum sp. | reverse complement strand
AACCGCGTCGTCGATACCCTGCTCAACGACTTGCTCGACGCGATCTTCCAGGTCAACAAGGCATCGGCTGGCGGCGGTGGTGGCGGTGGCCTGCTTGGTCTTGCGCTCAAGGTGTTTGGCGCCGGTGCCGGTGCGGCGCTGGGCGGTGGGCTTGGCGGCGGCGGGTTCAACTTCGCCGCCAACACCGGCGGGCACTATGCGAAGGGCGGCGTTTTCGCGCGTGGCACTGTGGTGCCCTTCGCCCGCGGCGGCGTGGTAACTCGCCCAACGATGTTTCCGATGGCTAATGGCCTGGGCCTGATGGGCGAGGCCGGGCCGGAGGCTGTGATGCCGCTCAAGCGCGGGCCGGGCGGGCGGCTGGGGGTGGAAGCCAGCGGCGGCGGCACCAGCGTCAACATCGAGATCATCAACAACACGGGCGCCGAGGTATCCGAGGACCGCCAGCAGACGCCGGATGGTGAGCGGGTGCGGATCGTGATTGGCGAGATGGTGGCGAGCGAACTGCTGCGCGCCGGTTCGGCGCCGAACCGGGCGCTGTCCACCGGCTTCGGCCTGCGCGGCGTGATACGGCGGAGGTAGGGCCAACGGCGCGATTTGGGCGCGCTGGGCGGGCGAGGCGGGTTTCTCAGGTAGGTGACAGCCTGCGGGCAGGGATGGGGCTGGGCGTCCGCGAGCTGGCCGCGATGGCGAAGGTATCCACAAACACGATCACCCGATTTGAACGCGGTGAGCGGCTGGGCGAGCGCACCGTCGCCGCCATCCGCCAGGCGCTAGAGGCTGCGGGCGTCGAGTTCACCAATGGCGACCGGCCGGGCGTGCGGCTGAAATGAGCCGCCTGTTACCCGTGGTGTTACCCTTGGCCGTTTTCCGGGAAGATTCGCGGCCCGAGAATTTCGACTAAGCCTTTGTTTTTGTTGTGGTGGGCGCAGTAGGACTCGAACCTACGACCCGCTGATTAAGAGTCAGCTGCTCTGCCAACTGAGCTATGCGCCCGGGGTGAGGCCCATCTACGCGCGGCGGGCGCCAGCGTCAAGGCTGGAACGGGCTCACGCCGCCTGCGGGTATTGCACCGGCTGGCTGTCCTCGACGAAGGCGTCCAGCCGCTTCGGCCAGGCCGCGCCCGGCCAGTGCAGCGTCATCAGGCGGCGGCGCGGCTGGTAGACCGCCGTGTAGAGCGTGCCGAAGCCGTGCGCGAACGCCGTCGAGTAGAGCGGCGGCCGCAGGAACGCTCCGATGAACTTCTCCCGCGGCTCGCGGTGCAGCATCAGGCGCTGCAACAGGTAGCGCTCGCGCTCCACCGTCGCCGTGAACCGCGCATGGTGCTGCCACTCGACCCGCTCCTGGTGGTTGGTGGCGACCGCCGCGTGGGTCAGCACCGCCGGGCGGTCGGGCGCCAGGTAGGCGGTGACGAAGTGCCGCGCGCGGTCGAGCGCGGTGACGTTGTAGCTCATGTGGCAGGGGATGCGCGCCAGCGCCCGGCCCGCCTCCTCGGCCGTCGCGCAGGTCTCGAGCACGTAGCGCAGGATCACCGGCACGCCGAAGCCGTCGCCCACCACGCGCCGGCCGCCGAAGGTCAGCGACACCGCCAGCCCTGCGTCGTTCATGCCGTCGACCAGGCCGAACAGCCCGTCCGTCACCCCCATCACCGGCCGCCTCCAGTGCGTGCGCAGCACCACGGCGTCGAAGGCGTGCGGGGCGTAGTCGTAGTTCCGCACCATCACCGGCTCGGCGCCCGGCCAGACCGCCTGGCTGCAGCCCGCGAGATAGGGCGGCGGGCAGTAGTAGCTGAGAAACCGCGCCGCGACGTCGCCGCCGCCGGCCTGCGTGCACACCGCCTGGTAAAGCGGCACCAGCTCGGGCATGTGTTGGCGCATGGCCTTGAGACCGTCGCGGTAGGTGGGCCGCGCCTCGAGCCCCTCGCGCAGCCACCAGCGGCGGTAGCTCGGCCAGTACTGGGCGAACAGCCCGGCCCATTTCGGGCCGGGTTCATCCTCGGCGACGGCGCGGAAGACCAGCTGCATCGGGCCTCAAAGTATCTTGAACGCCGGTTCGGCCAGG
Source organism: Thermohalobaculum sp. (assembly GCA_035513135.1). GTDB lineage: Bacteria > Pseudomonadota > Alphaproteobacteria > Rhodobacterales > Rhodobacteraceae > Thermohalobaculum. Next base: position 8,882 of record DATKCQ010000190.1, on the reverse strand, counting down.
GCCTGCGCCGAGGGCAGCGGCCGCGCCGCGAAGCTCTGCTTGATGCCGTGGATCCACTTCTTGGCCCGCTCGTTGAGACGGAACGAGCCGGTCATCGAGCGGCCGCGCGTCACCAGGATGCCCAGATCGGCGCCCTCGTAGCGGTAGTCGCCCGGTTTGAGGATGCGCAGGAAGAACGCCTCGCGCTCGCTCTCCACCGCACGCCGGTGGTAGTCGAAGCGGTCCCAGACCACGCGGCCGTCGTCGAGCATGCGGTAGATGCCGGTTTCGGGCGCGTGGGTGACGATGTCGACCGAATCCTCGGTGTGCTTGATCACCATCTGGCTCCACGAGTCGATCATCTCGGGGTCGGCCCAGCGCGCGTTCAGCGCCTCGATGTCGAGCTGGAACTTCACGCCCGAGAACTCCAGCAGGTGGAACAGGAACAAGGGCGCGTCGGCGTGCGCGAACGCCGCGTGGTTGGTCATCGACGAGGCGCCGGTGATGCGCGGGTTGAGCTCGCCCAGATAGATCTCGCCGTTCGCCTTGTCGATCAGGAAGTCGAGCTCGAAATAGCCGCGGTAGCCCTCCTTCGTCATCTGCTCGCCGAACCTGAAGGTCAGCTCGCGCGCCTTCTGCCGGGTTTTCGGCGGGAAGGCGGTGGGGAAGATCTCGTTGCCGCACCAGCCGCCGCGGTAGGGGGTCAGCTCCTTGAAGCCGACCAGCTCGGTCATCAGCGGGCCGACGATGGTGCCCTGCTTGGTGGCGCAGGCCTCGATGGCCGAGCCGCGGCAGTTGATCCGCTTCATGATCTTGACCTCGCCCTCGCCGATGATCTCGTGCTCGTGGCGGCGGAAGTCGGCTTCGGACTTGATGAAGAAGGTGGTGTGACCCGAATCGCCGTAAGCCGTCTGCAGCACCAGGTCGTTGCCTACCCCGGCCTTCTCGGCGACCTCGGTCAGGTGCTTGTAGCTTTTCACCTCGCTCAGCGTGTTCGGCACCGAGGGCACGCCGGCCTTGTTGCCGATGCGCACGGTCTCGATCTTGTTGTCGACCCGGTTGCGCAGCTTGGCCTTCGGGAACCAGACCTCGGCGCCCAGCTCCTTGGCAAGCTGCTCGGTCTGCTCGTCGAACATCAGGAACACGATCTTCGGCTTGCCGCCACGCCGGGTCAGGTAGTCGATCACCTCCTTGTGGCGCAGCAGGTAGTTGTTGATGTCCTCGATCGACTGGAACTCGGCATGCGACTGTTCCGAGGGGCACAAGACGTTCGGGTGGCGGCCGTCATAGCAGTCGATGTAGTTGATATACTTGAAGTTCTTCACCCACTCGTCGATGCCGAGCAGGTTGAAGTTGGTCGCCGAGACGAAATAGACCGGCGCCTCGTTGCGGTGGAAGTAGCGGCGGATCTCGGAGATGTTCCTGAGCGTCTTCCTGGCCATTTCGTTCTCCCTGTCGTTCCTTATGGTTATCCGCCAGCATACCGCTCCAGCGCCTCCGCCGTGAACACCCTGAGGCCCAGCTCGGGCCGGTAGCCGTGGATCTCGCTCACGTCGAGCGCGCGCATGAAGGCGAGGATCTCGGGGCTCACAACCTGCCCCGGCACCAGGATGGGAAAGCCCGGCGGGTAGGGGATGACGAAGGAGGCCGAGACCACCTCCTCGCCGCCCTCCACCGCGCGCGCCAGCGCGTCGCCGAGCGGCCGGTAGTCGCACTTCTCCTCGTCATAGGCGAGGAAGAAGGGCGCGCGGATGTCGCCCTCGGGCGTGTCCGTGCCGCCCCGGAAGGCGTCGTGGAAGCGCGAGAAGTCGGGCAGCGGCGGCAGGTCCACGGTCAGGCTCTCGACCCGGCGGTCGAAGGCCAGCTTCTCCATGCGCGAGGCGTCGTCGAGCAGGTCGTCGAGCTCGCGCGCGATCTGCACCAGCACCTCGATCAGGTAGGCGACCGAGGAGCGCGTGGTGCCGATGTTGGTCATGAACAGCACGGTGTTGCGCGAGGTCTTGTTGATCTGGATGCCGTACTTGTCCATCAGGATGCGGGTCTTGAAGGTGTCGCCGTCCCAGCCGGTGCCGCCCACGGCCAGCGTCACCCGCGTCGCGTCGAGCACGAACTCGTCGCTTGCCCAGCTCTCCCAAAAGTCCGACCAGCCCTGGTCGGAGTCGTAATACGAGGTGATGCCGCTCTCGCGGAACCCGGCCGGGATCATGTCCCCCGCGGTCAGCACCTTGAAGTAGCGCGACAGCAGCGGGTGCGTGGCGAAGGCCTTGCGCATCGACATGGCCGCCTCGACCTGGCGCTGCACGAACTCGAAGCCCTCGAGCTCCACCTGGCGCCGGCCGACGTCGAGCGAGGCGATGATCTGGTAGTTCGGCGAGGTCGAGGTGTGCGTCATGTAGGCCTCGTGGAAGGCCTGCTCGACCTCGCCCTTGAAGTCCTGGTCGTTGACGTGGATCATCGAGCCCTGCCGCAGCGCCGTCAGGGTCTTGTGCGTCGATTGGGTGGCGTAGACCCTGACCCGCGCGTCGGGCGGCGGCACCAGGCGGGCCTTGAGCAGGGCGTCGGTGTCGGCGTCCTTGAGCTTCGCCTGCTGCTTCTCCCAGGCCCGCGCCGTCTCGGGCGTGCGCAGTCGCTCGCGCAGGGTGTTGGCGGCGTTCATCGCCGTGCGCTGGCGGTAGGTCGGGGCAAAGCGGGCGAAGGCGAACCAGGCCTCGTCCCACAGGAATACCAGGTCGGGCTTGATGGCGAGGCACTCCTCCATCACCCGCTCGACATTGTAGACGATGCCGTCGAAGGTGCAGTTGGTCAGCAGGAGCATGCGCACCCTGTCGAGCTTGCCCGCGGCCTTCAGCTCCATCAGTCTCCGCTTGATCTCGGCCAGCGGCACGGCGCCGTACATCGACCACTGGTCGAGCGGATAGCTGTCGAGATAGACCACCTGCGCGCCGGCCAGCACCATGCCGTAGTGGTGCGACTTGTGGCAGTCGCGGTCGACCAGCACGATGTCGCCGGGGCGCACCAGCGCCTGCACCACGATCTTGTTGCAGGTCGAGGTGCCGTTGGTGGCGAAGAAGGTCTGCTTGGCGCCAAAGGCCCGCGCCGCGTTCTCCTGCGCCTCCTTGATCGGTCCGACCGGCTCGAGCAGGCTGTCGAGGCCGCCCGAGGTGGCGGAGGTCTCGGCGAGAAAGATGTTCGGCCCGTAGAACGCCCCCATGTCCTGGATCCAGTGCGAGCGGCTGATCGACTTGCCGCGACTGATCGGCATGGCGTGGAATACGCCGGTGGGCTGCTTCGAATACTCCTTGAGCGCGGTAAAGAAGGGCGTCTTGTAGCGCGCGTTGACGCCGCGCAGGACGTTGAGGTGCAGCTCGAGGAAATCCTCCTGGTTGTAGAACACCCGCCGGCAGCGCCCGAGGTCGCGCCCGGCGATCTCCTCGACCGAGCGGTCGGTCACCAGATACACGTCGAGCTCGGGCCGCAGACGCGCGATCAGCCGGCACAGCTCGGGCCCGTAGTCGGTGCCGCCGAGCGCGTCGAGGTCCTCGTCGCCCACCCGCGTGAGGTACTTGGTCAGGATCGGCAGGGTGTTCTTCGACTTGAGGGTGAGGCCGGGGCGCACCACGACCGCCTGGATGTTGTGGTTGAACAGGATGCCGATCAGCGCGTCCTCGAGGCTCGGCACGACCACCGGCTCGTAGACGAAGGCGTCCTCGGCCCGGCGCATCCGGGCGAGGCTCGCCTTCAGCCAGCGCTCCTGGTGCTCGCCCAGCGCGTCGACGATCAGCACCTCGAAATACGGCCGGGCCAGGGCGCGCGCCTCGGGCGGCAGCATCGACTCGTCCTCGAGGTCCTCGGCCTCCGCGTCGTCGCGCGCCAGCGGGATGGCGCGCCGCCGGTAGGCGCCCGAGGTCAGCGCGCGCACGGTGCGGCGCACGGCGAAGGCCAGCTCCTCCCAGTTGCGGTGCTCGAGCTGGCGGCGCATGTGGTCGAAGGCGGCGGCGCCGGGGAAGGCCCAGTACATCTCGATCGGCGCCAGCGCCCCGAACAGCTCGGCCGCCTGGTTCGCCAGCTTCACCGTGCCGCGCGCGCCCGGCTCGAGATGCGCCAGCCGGTCGATGGTAGAGCGCAGCGTGCTCCAGCGGTCGGCACGAAGCTGCACGGCGCTGTAGTAGTCGCCGACCGTATGGCCCGCGACTCCGCTCGTCGGCGCGTCCTCCGGCATGTCCGTCTCCCTCCCCCGGGGCGCGCGGCGCCGCCGGCACGTTTCACCCCGAAGCCAGGCGCCCCGCGATATGGGCGATCTCGGCGCCGCCCTTGGCCCCGGTTTCAGCCGTCTCGACCGTCCCCGCGTCCGGTTCCGGAACGGCGCGCGGGTGGCCCGCCGCCGCCACCCCGGCCTGCGTGCCCTGCTTCGGCATCTCGAGCGGCCCCAGCCCGTGCAGATAGGCGTCCGCCCCGCTGGCCGGGTCATAGACCGGGAATTCCACCGCCCGGTCGCGGAAGCTCTTGAGCACCTGGCCCAGCCCCATGATCCCGGTCTCGCGCTGGCGGCGCACCTGGTCGAGGTCGATCTCGATCGGGAACAGGTCCTCCTGCCCCGCCGACTGGTGCAGCACCAGCGACGAGGGCGCCACCACGCACGACCGCCCGACGCCCCCGGCGCCCAGACCGTTGACGTCGAACACGTAGCACTGGAACTGCGCTGCGGTGGCCCGCGCGATCGCCAGCTCGGCGTCGCGGTCCGCCGTCCCGGTCAGCACCGGGTGCAGCAGCACCTCGACGCCCTGCGCCGTGAGGTGCCGCGTAGTCTCGGGGAACCAGATGTCATAACAGATCGACAGGCCGAACCGCCCGATCCCCGGCACGTCGAAGATGCAGAACTCGCTGCCCGCGGCGACCTCGTCCTCCTCGTAGGGCCGAAACGGGAACATCTTGCGGTAGGTGGCGACGATCTCGCCCTCGGGGTTTATCACCACGGAGGTGTTGTAGATCCGCCCGTCCTCGGTCTTCTCGAACATCGAGCCGGGGATCAGCCAGACCTTGTGGCGCCGGGCGTCCACGCGGAACTGGTCGATGGCGTGGTTCGGGATGGGCTGGGCGTAGCGGGTCAGCGGCCCGTAGGGCGCGAGCTCCGAGAACAGCACCATCTGGGTCCAAGGGAACCGCGCCATCAGCACGTCGAGCCGGTGGCGCATGCCCTCGACATTGTCGTGCACGGCGGCGACATGCATCTGCACGCCGGCGATTGCGAAAGGGGTCATGGAGGTGGAGTCTCCTGTTTTTTCCTGCTCGGGCGCGAGTGTATCTTGTCGGTCGCGCCAAGGGCAACAGCTACAGCCTTGCGGGTTCCAGGGTGTTGACCGAACGCGTCCCGGCCGAACCCGTGCCCACGGGAGAGGTAGGCACGCGCCGCCCGCGGTGCGATGCGGCATAATCCCCGCAATCCGGCTGACGCGCCCTGCGCCGGTGCTATAGTGTTGGAATCGTGGCCTCGCCAGGCGCCGGCGGGGCACGCATACGAACGCGACGAGAGCGAGGGAAGGCAGGCAGCCGATGCATATCGTGGTCTTCGCCCTGTCGACCCTGGTCCTGGCGCTCGTGCTGGTGGCGCTTATGGTGCCGTTCGCCCGGCGCATCGGCCTGCCGCTGCCGGTGACCATCGCCGCCGTCGGGCTCGCCGCGGGCGCCGCGGCGGCGTTCGGCAACGTGTCGCTGGCGGGCATGAACCTCTCGGCGCTCGACCGCTGGTTCGTCGAGCAGGTGGCCTTCGATTCGTCCTCGCTGCTGTTTCTCTTCCTGCCGCCCCTGCTGTTCGAGATGGCGCTTTCGGTCAATGTGCGCCGGCTGATCGACGACCTCGGCGGCGTGATGCTGATGGCGGTGGTCGCGGTCGTCGTCGCCACCGCCTTCGTCGGGCTCGCGGTCTGGGCGGTGGCCCCCGTGGGGCTGGTCGCCTGCCTAGTTCTGGGCGCCGCGGTGGCGACCACCGACCCGGGCGCCGTGATCACCACGTTTCGCGAGATCGGCGCGCCGCGCCGTCTGCTCGTCATCCTCGAGGGCGAGAGCCTGCTCAACGACGCCGCCGCCATCGCCATCTTCACCTTCCTCCTGTCCCTGCTCGCCGCCCAGGCCGAGGCGCCGACCGCCGCCGGCGTGATCCTCGGCTTTCTCTACAGCTTCGGCGCCGGGGCGGCGGCAGGGCTTGCCGTGGCCTGGGTGGCGGCGCGCGTCTTTCCCGTGCTCGGCCGCTCGGCGCTCGCCGAGATGTCGATGACCATGGCGGTGGCCTACGGCGCCTATCTCGTCGCCGATCTCTGGCTCGGCGCCTCGGGGGTCGTCTCGGTGGTGTTCGCCGGGCTCGCCACCGGCTCGTGGGGCTTCGTGCACATGGGGCCGGGCAACTGGAACACCGTGCGCGCCGTCTGGGCGCAGACCGGATTCTGGGCCAATTCCATGATCCTGCTGCTGGTCTCGCTGCTGACGCCGTGGATGCTCTCGAACCTCACCCTGGCGCAGGCGGGCCTGGTCGTGCTCGTCTACGTCGCGGCCTTCGCGGCGCGCGGGGTTGTCATCTTCGGCTTTCTGCCGGTGCTCGAGCGCCTCGGGCACGCCGCACCGCTGAGCCAGCCGCAGCGCATCCTGGTGTTCTGGGGCGGCGTGCGCGGCTCGGTCACGCTGATCCTCGCGCTGGCCTTGGTGCAGATGCCGGGCCTGGGCACCGCGGGCCCGGTGCTCGGCGCGCTGGCCGCCGCCTTCACGCTCGCCACCCTCTTTTTCAACGCCACGACGCTGGCCATCCTGACCTCGCGGCTCGGCCTCGACCAGCTCTCGCCCGCGGATCTGGCGCTGCGCGAGCGCATCATCGCCGGCTCGCTCGACCGGGTGCGCAGCGTCATCACCGACATCGCGCGCGCCCGCACGCTGGAGCCCGAGGCGCTCGCCGCCGTCGAGACCGCCCTGGGCCAGCGCCGCCGTGAGGTCGAGGCCAGGTCCGAGGCCGGCTCCGACCGCATCCCCTTCGGCGAGCGGCTCAAGCTCGGCCTCGCCATCCTGTGCGGCCAGGAGGCCCGCCTGGTGCGCCGCGGCTTCGAGGAGGGCGCGATAGGCCCGCGCACCACCATCCGCATGCGCCTCAACGCCGAGCGCAACGCCGACGCCGCCCGCACCGGGGGACGGCAGGGCTATGTCGAGGCGATCGAGCAGGCGCTGAACTCGGCGGCCGGCGCGCGCACCGCCGTCATACTGCACCGCTGGCTGCGCTGGGACCGCCGCCTGCGCGAGGTGATCGAGCTCAAGCTCTCGGTACTGCTCGAGAGCGACCGGGTGATCCGCGCGCTGCAACGTTTCTGCGAGGACACCGTGGCGCCGATGATCGGCGAGGACGCGGCGAAGAACCTGGCCGAGCTGCTCGAGTGGCGGCTCAAGCGCGTGCACGAGGAGATCGACGCCATCGAGCTGCAATACCCGGCTTACGTCGCGGCGCTGGAGCAGGCGCTGATCGCGCGCGCCGCGATCCGCCGCGAGCGCCAGCAATACGAGCGGCTGCACCGCGACGGGGTGATCGGCACCGAGCTGCGCGACGACCTGATCCGCCGCCTGGACCGGCGCGAGCGCGCCGTGGCCCGGCCGCCGCGGCTCGACCTCGCCCTGTCGCCGGAGGCGCTGATCGAGAAGGTCTCCATCTTCGCCGATCTGGAGCCCGCGCAACGCCGCGCCATCTGCCGGCGCCTCAAGCCGCGTTTCACCATGCCCGGCGAGGTGGTGGTCGCCGAGGGCGACCGCGGCACCGACATGTATTTCGTCGCCTCGGGCGCGCTCGAGGTGCGCGGGCCGGGCGCGTCGATCCCGCTCGCCAACGGCGATTTCTTCGGCGAGCTGGCGCTGTTCATGCCGTTCCGGCGGCGGCGCACCAGCGTCGTCTCGATGGGCTTCTGCCGGCTCCTGCGCCTGACACGCCGCGATTTCCTGCGGCTGATCCGTAAGGATCCGGCAATCGAGACGGTGATCCGCCGCGCCGCCGAGTCCCAGCTCGGCCGCGAGTTCCCCGTCATCCCCCCCGCTTCCGAGAAGGCTACGCCCGACAAGGCCACGCCAGCCGAGGCGGGGGAGTGACCCGGCTCGCACGACCCGCTCACCGGCAAGCGCCGGGCTCACCCGCCATCCGGCACGCCGCGTGCCGCCAGCGCCCGGCGCCGGAGCTGGCGCTCGCGCCAGACGATCATCAGCCCGGAGCCGACGATCAGCAGCGCCCCGGGGAACAGCCGTCCGAACGGCGCCTCGTCGAAGATCAGCCAGCCCAGCGCGAAGGCGAACGGGATGCCGAAATAGTTGAACGGCGCGAGGTTGCTCGGCTCGGTCATGCGAAACGAGATGATCAGGCAGAGCACGCCGCAGCCGCCGAACGTGCCCATCGCCGCGATCCAGCCGAGATCCCCCGCCGAGGCCACAGGGCTGAACCCGCCGGTTGCCAGCGTCAGAATCACGGCCCCCGCCAGCGCCGCGGTGTTGGCGTAGAGGTTGATCAGCGCCGTCGGCACTGCGCCGTCGAACAGGCGCGCGGTCACCGAGGTCAGCGCATAGCCGACCGCCGCCCCGAGCGGCAGCAGCGCGTCGAGGCTGAACGCGTCGCTGCCCGGCTGCATCACCCAGACCACGCCGACGAAGCCGATCAGCACGGCCGTCCAGCGCACCGGGCCGACCCGCTCGCCGAGCAGGGGCACGGAGAAGGCCACGATGAACAGCGACATGGAGAAGGTGATGGTCGAGGCGGTGGCGAACTCGAGCCGCGCCAGCGACAGGTAGAACAGGAACTGCGCCAGCGCCACGAAGCCGCCGCGCGCCCAGGCCAGCCGCCACTGGCGGATGCGCAAACGCCGCCCGCGCGCGTGCCAGTCGGCCGAGAGCCA
>DATKCQ010000189.1:0-33463 GCA_035513135.1 Thermohalobaculum sp. | reverse complement strand
GGGCGCGCTGGCCGGGGCGTTCGCGGCGCAGGCGCCGCTGGCAGCCGGCGCGGGCTTCGCTGAGGCCGGCTGGGCCGAGGCCGGCTGGGCCGGAGCGCGCGTCGAGGCCGAGCCGGAGGGGCCGGCGGGGGCCGGGGACCTGCCGCTGGGCGTTGCCCGGGCGCAGCTGCACGGCACCTACATCGTGGCGCAGACGCGCGACGGCGTGGTGATCGTCGACCAGCACGCGGCGCACGAGCGGCTGGTCTACGAGCGCCTCAAGCGCCAGCTCGCCGAGACCGGGGTGCGGCGCCAGGCGCTGCTGATCCCCGAGGTGGTCGAGCTCGGCGCGGACGCCGCCGAGCTGGTGCTCGCGCAAGCCGACGAGCTCGCCGGGCTCGGCCTCGTCGTCGAGCCCTTCGGCGGCGGCGCGGTGATGCTGCGCGAGGTCCCGGCCGCGCTCGGCCAGGCGGACGCGGGCGCGCTGATCCGCGACGTGGCCGACGAGCTCGCCGATCTCGGCGAGAGCGGCGCGCTCAAGGCCCGGCTCGACGCGGTGCTCGCGCGCATGGCCTGCCACGGCTCGGTGCGCGCCGGCCGGCGGCTCACGGCCGAGGAGATGAACGCGCTGCTGCGCGAGATGGAGGCGACGCCCCATTCGGGGCAGTGCAACCACGGCCGGCCGACCCATGTGAGCCTCACGCTCCCCGAGATCGAGCGCCTGTTCGGCCGGCGCTGAGGCAGCGCCGGGGCCCGGCCCGGCGCAAGGCGGCGACGCGGCCGGCTAGAGCCGTTGCGGCCGCGATTTCCGAGCCGCAAAGTGTTTCCACTTTGCTCGAAATCGCTCTATTGCGCGTCGAAGCGGAAGGCGTGCAGCCGCGCGCCCTCGCGCCGGAGCCAGGCGCGGTGGCGGCGGTAGTCCGGCACCAGCCGCTCGAGCAGCGCCCAGAAGGCCGGGGCGTGGTTCATCTCGACCAGGTGCGCCGCCTCGTGCGCCGCCACGTAGTCGAGCACCTCCGGCGGCGCCATGGCGAGGCGCCAGGAAAACCCCAGCCGGCCGCTGGACGAGCACGAGCCCCAGCGCGAGCGCGTGTCGCGCAGGGCGACCGCCCCGGCCTCGCGCCCCAGCATCCCCGCATAGCGCCGAGCCGCGGGCACCAGCGCATCGCGGGCGCGCAGCTTCAGCCAGGCGGCGATGCGCGGGCCCGGCGCGCCGGGGCCGGCGACGATCAGCCGTGCCCCGTCGAGACGCGGCGGCCGGCGCGGCCCCGGCGCCAGCACCACCTGGGCCTCCGTCCCGGCGACCGGCAGCCGCGCCCCGGGGCCGATGGCCACAAGCGGCGGCCGGCGCGCCAGCGCCCGAGCCAGCCAGCCGGCATGGCGGCCGAGGAACGCCTCGGCCTCCGCCGCCGGCACGCCCGGCGGCAGGGTGAGCACCGCCCCCGCGCCCGCCGGGTCGACGCGCAGCGTGAAGCGCCGCGCCCGGCCCGCCACGCGCAGCCGCACGGGCATGCCGGCCGGCGGCTGGCCGGGGTCGCCCGGCTCGCCCGGGCGGCCCGGGTCGCCCGGGTAGTCCACTGTGAAGGTGGTGCCGTCCATGCGCCCAGCGTGCCTGCCCGGACGCCGCAGATCAACCGTGCATCAGGCGCCGACCGGCGCCCGGTTGCGGCGGATGAACGCGGCGATGCGCGGCTGGATCTGCCGGCGGAACCGGTTGCCGTTGAAGACGCCGTAATGGCCGACGCGGGCGGCCATCAGCGCCTGCTTCTTCGCCGCGGGCAGCTCGGGGCACAGCGCCAGCGCCGCCTCGGTCTGGCCGCGCCCGGTGATGTCGTCCTTCTCGCCCTCGACGGTCATGATGCCGATGTCGCGGATCGCCCCCGGCCGGACCGGCCGGCCGCGGTGGCGCATCTCGCCCTTCGGCAGGGCGTGGCGCTGGAACACGGTCTCGACGGTCTCGAGGTAGAACTCGGCGGTCAGGTCCATGACCGCCAGGTACTCGTCGTAGAAGGCCCGGTGCGCCGCCGCCGAGTCGCCGTCGCCCTGCACCAGGTGCAGGAACTGGTCCATGTGCGCGTCGAGGTGCCGGTCGATGTTCATCGACATGAAGCCCGAGAGCTGCAGGAAACCCGGGTAGACCCGGCGCAGGAAGCCGCGGTTCGGCCAGGGCACCGTGACGATCACGTTCTGCTCGAACCAAGAGATCTCGCGCATCTTCGCCAGCCGGTTCGGCTCGGTCTCGTTCACCCGCGTGTCGATCGGGCTGCCCATCAGGATCAGCGAGGCGGGGCGCGTCGCCTCGCCGTCCTCGGCCATCAGGCTGGCCGCGGCCAGCGCCGGCACGCCGGGCTGGCAGACCGCCATCACCGCCGGGCGCTCGCCGCCGGCGGCGATGAAGCGCACGAACTCGGCGACATAGTCGATATAGTCGGTCAGGTCGAAGCTGCCCTCGGACAGCGGCACGTCGCGGGCGTCCGGCCAGTCGGTGACCCAGACCTCGTGGCCGGGAAGCATCGCCTCGATGGTGCCGCGCAGCAGCGTGGCGTAGTGCCCCGAAAGCGGCGCGATGATCAGCACCGGCGGGTCGCTGCGGCCGGCCACCGCCCCCGGATCGCGGCAAAAGCGCACCAGTCGGCAGAACGGTTTGTGCAGCGCCACTTCCTCGGTCACCGGCACGAAGTCGCCGTCGATCTCGACCCCGTCGATGTCGAACCCGGGCTTGGTGTAGCGCCGCGTGGCGTTGACGAACATCTCGCAGGCCGCGGCGGTGGCGCGCGCCGGCAGGGTTTCGGCGAAGGGAAAGAACGGGTTGCGCAGCGCCTGGCTGCTCATTCGCGCCGCCGCCCGCATCGGGCCCATGGCGGCATGGGTCAACTCATAAGCATGGTACAGCACTACGTTCCCCTGCCCCGGTATGTTTCTTTGACCAGAAAAGATAGTGACAGATTTCTGACACGGCAAGGGTTCCTTTCGCGCGCGCACAATGGGTGCTGCGGTGCGGCTTGTAGGTCACGCCGGATTTTGCTTTGACATCGGCGCGGCTTCTGTGGCAATGGCCCTAGCCTTCGCGAATCCGAGCATTGGAGAGATTAATGCCCAAGCCTGAATGGGGTGTTAAGCGTACATGCACGAGCTGCCGGGTGCGGTTCTACGACCTCCTGCGCAACCCGGTGATCTGCCCGAAATGCGGCACCGAGCTCGATCTCTCCGAGTCCGTGAAGCTCAAGCGTGGCGCCGCGGCGGCGAGCCGCGCCGTGGCCCCGGAGGCCGAGGCCGAGGAGGAGGAACTCGTCTACGACACCGAGGACGAGGCCGAGGAGGCGACCGCGGCCAAGGCCGAGGAGGCGGTGGTGGAGGAGGTCCCGCTCGCCATCGAGGACGAGGACGAGGAGGAGGACGACGTCCCCGTGCCGAAGAAGAAAACCAAGAGCGAGGAGGAGACCGAGCTCGAGGACTTCGAGGAGGACGTCCTGCTCGAGAACGCGGAGGAGGACGAGGAGGATCTCGACGACCTCGACACCCTCGACGACGACGACGATCTCAAGAGCGTCTGAGCGGGCGGCCACGGGGGCCGGGCCTCGGGGCCAAGCCTCGGAGACCAGGCCTCGGGACCCAGGCGTCGCGGGCCAAGTTTCCGCTTGAACTCGCCCGCGCCGGCGCTTAGGTTCCGCGCGCCGCCCGGACCCACGCGATCGGGGTGCGCCACGGGACGCAAGACGGGACGCAAGACCGAACGCAAGGCAGGACGCGCGATACGGGGCCATAGCTCAGTTGGGAGAGCGCTTGAATGGCATTCAAGAGGTCGGGGGTTCGACTCCCCCTGGCTCCACCAATCCCCGCTCTCACTGCGTCTCGATCAAACTCCTAAGTCTGAAAAATAAACAAGAATATTACTGAATCCCTCTCAGCCCATTGCAAGCTGTCTCATGCAGCCTGCCCACTCTTTGCGGGGATTCTTGTGGGGAAGGGTTGTGCCCTGGTTTTCGGGGTGCAGGGAGCGGGCCGTGCGGACATGCCCCGACTTTCGGTGAAGGAAGTGAAGGCGCTCAGCCGAGCAGCGGGAAGTAGATCACCGGCTCCGCCCACATCGCCTCCGTGCGAGCCTATGATGGCCTGCCGGAAGTCGAATACCCCTTCCATGACAGGGACGTCCTGGTGACCGCCTGCGGCCGCATATGCACGCACCGCAATTCATGCACTATGATCTGGGATACATCGATCTGGAGCAGAGGACCTTGCAAACCATCGACAACCCGTTCGGCTCGAGGTCGTCACCCATGTCTTAGGTACGGTCTGTCACCCATGTCTCCGGGCCGGACACACATTTGAAGGATGGTGCCGGTGGAGGGACTCGAACCCCCGACCCATCGCTTACGAAGCGATTGCTCTACCTGCTGAGCTACACCGGCAAGGGCGCCTGCGCGCGGCGCGGCGGACAATAGTGCGGGCCTCCGGCTTTGACAAGGCGCGTTCAGGCCGCCGAGGAAGGCCGCTCGCGCGTTTCCGTCTCCGCTGCCTCGGGCGTCTCGCCGCTGTCCGGCGAGGCGGCGCCGGCTGTCTCGGCGCTGTCCGTGCCGGCCTCCCCGTCGTCGCTCGCGGCGGCGCCGGTCGGGGCCGGCTCCTCGTCGCCGGCGCCGATCAGCAGCGGCAGCAGCGCGTGGTGGCGGATGTCGCCGCCGCGCCCGTCGTCCTGGGCCTCGAGCGCGCGCGCGAGCCAGGCGCGCACCTCGACCTCCGAGGCGCCCTCGCCGCGCGCGATGGCGGCGCGGACCAGGCAGCTGCGCGCCGAGGGTTCCTCCTCCTCGAGCTCCGCGATCGCCTTGCGCGCGCCCTCCCAGTCCTTGGTCATCAAGGCCAGCTCGGCGGCGAGCAGCCGCGACTCGGCGTGCGTCGGGTAGACCGAGAGCAGCTTCTGGAAGCGCTTGCGCCGCTCCTCTGGCGTCTCGCCAGGCTCGATCGAGGCGAAGGCGGCGGCCAGCGCCGGGCTGGGCTTGCGCCGCCAGGCATCGCTCACCAGCCGCGCCGCAGCACGTTTCGAGCCGGCGCCGACCAGGTGGCGCACGGCGGTCGTCACCGCCTCGTCGTTCTCCGGGTCGAGCCGGGCCGCCTCGAGCGCGAGCTTGCGCGCCTGTTCGGCCTCGCCGTCGCCCTCGGCGTCCTCGGCCTGGGCCAGCGCCAGCATGGCGTCGCGGCGGTTGGCCTCGGGCTTGGGCAGGTAGCCGTGGCGGCGCTGGCCGGCCAGTGTCTTGCGCGCGCCGTCCCAGTCGAAGGTGCGGGTCTGCAGGGTATAGAGCGTGTCGAGCACCGTGGCGTCCTTGGGGTGCAGCCTGGCCGCCGCGTCGGCCAGCTTCAGCGCCCGGTCGGTCTGGCCCTTCTCGAGCGCCCGGTTGAGCAACCCGCGCACGCCGATGAACGCGGTCGCCGGATCCTCGGCCAGCGCCCGGTAGTAGGTCTCGGCGCGCAGGTCGTCGCCCGACAGCTCGGCCGCCTGGGCGTTGAGCAGCCGCGTCAGCTCGGGGCGCTGCAGCAGGAGCTCGGCCTTCTCGGCGCTGCTGCGCGCGGCCTTGGCGTCGCCCGAGGCCAGCGCCGCCATCCCGCGGGCCATCGCCTCCAGCCCGCGGCGCTCGCGCGAGCGGTTGAAGAAGCGGCTGATCGCGGTCTCGTCGCCGTCGAGAAAGCGCAGCACGGCGATCAGCAGACCGGCGATGCGGATCACCAGCCACAAGCCGACGACGCCGAGCGTCAGGAGCGCCGCGAAGTGCAGCGGCGCGAAGAAGTACTCGCGCCCGGCGAAGCGGATGGTGATGCCGCCCGGGTCCTGGATCAGCAGGAACAGGCCCCAGATGCCGGCGGCGACCAGCGTCAGGAACATCAGCACGCGGATGATCGTGGTCAGCATGCCCATGTCAGCTCACCCATGCGCTCACCCATGCGCTCACCCATGCGCTCACCCATGTCCGCTCAGCCCTTCGCCGCGATCTGCTCGCGCCACGCGGCGAGCGCCGCCTCGGCGGCGATCCGGGCGCGCAGCCGCTCGAGCCAGCCGCCGAGCGCCTCGCGCGCCGGCGCGGACAGCGTCTCGGCCTCGGCCAGCGCCGCGTCGAGCCGGCCCTCCTCGAGCCGTGCGGCGATGCGCGAGGTGATCGCCGGCGCGTCGTCGCCCGCCTGCTCGGTCACCGGACGTCCGGCGACCAGGGCGCGCAGCCAGCCGAGCCCCTGGCCCCAGGCGCTGTCGCCGCCCGCGGCGCGCAGGTCCGCCGCGATCGCCGCCTGGGCACGGCGGGCGAAGCTCGCCTCGAGCTCGGCGGCGGTGGCAAGGCCGGTCTCGGCCGCACCGGCCAGCGGAGCGGGCGCCTCGGCCCCGGCGAGCGAGACGAACTCGCCGAGCGCCGCGGCAAAGGGCTGCCCGGCGGCGAGGCGCCCGGCCAGCGTGTCGAGGGCCGACTGCAGCCGGGCCTCGCGGATGGCGCTGGAGACCTCGCTCTCGGCGTCGCGGGCGTCGGCGACGCGGCCCTCGATCTCGTCGAGGCGCCCGGTCAGGGTGTCGATCCGGGCCGCCAGCTCGGCGGTGGAAGGCCCGCCCTCGACGGCGGCGCCCAGCTCGACGACGCGCGCGCGCAGCGCCGCCAGGGCGGCGGCGAGCTCGGACGGCGCGGCGCCCTCGCCGGTGCCGGACAGCGTCGCGGAGATCGCGTCGACCTCCTCGCGCAGCCCGGCCAGGCGGGCGCCAAACCCCTCGATGCGCTCGGCCAGGGCGGTGTTCGTCTCGGTTGCCTCGGCCGCGTCGGCGGCGGCGGTCTCGGCAATCGCGCGCGCCTCATCGACGGCCGCCTGCATTTCCTCGGCGCCGGCCGCCGCCTCGACCTGGCTCGCGAGGGCGTCGAGCCGCTCGCCGAGCCCGGCGACGGCGCTGTCGGTCTGCTCCGCCCGGGCGGCGAGGCGCGTCTCGAGGGCTTCCAGCCGCTCGGCGGTCTCGAGCTGGCCCGGCATCAGGTACTGGGCGACCCCGGCGGGCAGGTAGGGCGCCACCTTCGGCGCGCCCCACAGCGTGACGCCGGCCATAACGACGGCGCCAAGCAGGATGAAGAACAGGTTGGCGTAGAGCGTGCGGTGGCCGCGTTCCTCGGCGATCTGTTCGGCGAGGTCGGTGACCGCCTCCTCGTGGTAGGCGAGCTCCTCGGCATGCGCCTCGTCCCGCTCGGCCTCCCGCTCGGCATCGCTCCCGGCCTCGCGCCCGGCCTCGCGCCCGGCTTTGCGCTCAGTTTCGCGCTCGGTTTCGCGCTCTTGGGGCGTCTGCGTCGCGCTCGCCTGCGTCCTGCTCTTGGCCTCGTCGGGGCCTGCCTGCGCGGCGGCGGGCGCCTCTCCATGCCGGCCCGCCTCGGCGGGGGGCTCGCCGGTGCCCGGCTCGTGCCGCCGGCCCGCGGCGGTCCCGGCCGCAGGCTGCTCCGGGCCCGGCGCGTCGCCGGTGCGCTCCGCGGCCGGCGTCTGCGCGGCGGCCACGGACTTGCCCCCGGCACGGCGCCGGCGGCTGGACCCGCCAGACTCGCCAGACCCGGGCGACTTGTCGCCGCCGGATGCATCGGCCTCCGGTCCGCTCTCGCCGGTAAGTTCGGGATCCTTGTGCTTGCCCATTCCTCCGATCCTCGCGGATGACCCCTTGCGGTCCGTACGCCGGGGCATCTCCCGGCGGAATTGCCTTCCCTGCGCCCGCGCGGCACGGATTCCCGTGCAGCCCCCCGACTTTAGAAACCTCGGGCGGGTGCTGCAATCGCTATCGCGGAATTTTATTTTCGCGCCCGCGCCGCGGCGCGGATCGCCGCCAGCATCGACCGGCCGTCGGGGCGCGCCGCGATCAGGCTGCGGCGAAATCCGGCGCCGGCGAGGGGCCGGGCGGCGCCGGCCGAGATGGCGAGGAGGTCGGTGGCGGCGAGCTCCGCCCCGAGATCGGGCAGGCGCCGGGCGAGGATCGCCGCGGCCCGCGGCGACCACGCGGTGACCATCCCGACCGCCCCCCGCGCCAGCGCCGCTTCTATCGGCGCGGGGGCCGGGCCGGTCTCGACCGCCTCGTAGAGCACCGCCTCGGCGACCGGCCGGCCGGACCCGGCGAGCCAGCCGGCGAGGTCGCCCGTGGCGTGGCGCCCGCGCGGGTGCAGGAAACGGCCGATGCCCGACGCCTCGGCCAGCCGGGCGAGCGCCCGGGCGTCGCCCGCGGCCGAGCGGACATCGCCGAAGCCCGCGCGCCGCGCCGCCTCGGCGCTCGCCTCGCCGACGCACAGGGCGGGCAGGTCGCGGCGCGGCGCCAGCGCGGCGAAGGCGCGCACGCCGTTGGCCGAGGTGAACAGCAGGCCCCCGGTTCCGGGCGGGATCTCGAGCGCAACCGCCACCGGCACGATGCGGGTCAGCGGCCAGATCAGGCACGCGATGCCGTCGGGCGCCAGCGCCCCGGCGACGGCGCGGCTGTCCTCGAGCGGGCGGGTGAGCAGCACGCGCATCGGCGCTCAGGCGTCGAAGAAGCCGGGGCCGGCGCGGGCGCGCAGCTCGCGCGCGGCGTCCGCACCCATCGCCGCAGCGTCGGAAAGCGGCCCGCTCCGCTCGGTCGCCAGCCGCTCCGTGCCGTCCGGGCGGATGATCTCGCCGCGCAGGCGCAGGCGCTCGCCCATGATCTCGGCCAGCCCGGCGATCGGCGTGCGGCACGAGCCGTCGAGCCCGGCGAGGAAGGCGCGCTCGGCGGCGATCCGGATGCCGGTGGGCGTGTCGTGGATCGGCGCCAGCAGGGCGCGCGTGGCCGCGTCCGCCGCGCGCGTCTCGAGGCCGATGGCGCCCTGGGCGACGGCGGGCAGCATCTCGTCCGCGTCCATGACGGCGCGGATCACGTCGTCGCGGCCCAGCCGGCGCAGCCCGGCGGCGGCGAGGAAGGTCGCCTCGGCCACCCCCTCCTGCAGCTTGCGCAGCCGGGTCTGCACGTTGCCGCGGAACTCGACGACGCGCAGGCCGGGGTGGCGGTTGAGCATCTGCGCCCGGCGGCGCAGGCTCGACGTGCCGACCACCGCCCCCGCCGGCATCTCCGCAAGGCTTGCATGGGCGAGGCTGACATAGGCGTCGCGCGGGTCCTCGCGCGGCAGCAGGCAGGCGATGGCGAGCCCCTCGGGCAGCAGCGTCGGCATGTCCTTCATCGAGTGCACCGCCGCGTCGATGGCGCCCGCGAGCAGCGCCTCCTCGATCTCCCTGGTGAACAGGCCCTTGCCGCCGATCTCGCCCAGGGGCCGGTCGGTGACCTTGTCCCCGGTGGTGCGGATCACCACGATCTCGAAGGCGGCCTCGGGCAGGCCGTGCGCGGCCATCAGCCGCGCGCGCGCCTCGCGCGCCTGCGCCAGCGCCAGCGGCGAGCCGCGCGTGCCAAGCCGCAGCGGCCTGTCCGGGGAGGGAATGGCGGACATTTTCGCCCTTTCTGCGAGCCGTGCGTGCCCTTACTAAGAGGGCCGGCGGCGGCGCGCAACGTGGCCTCAACCTTGATATATGGGCATGCACGGCACGATCACGATCTTGGGCATCGAATCGAGCTGCGACGAGAGCGCGGCGGCGCTGGTGCGCGCCGGCGTCCGGGGCGGCGCGGTCGAGGTCCCCGGCGAGATCCTGTCGAGCGCCATCTTCGGCCAGGACGACCTGCACGCCGCCTATGGGGGCGTGGTGCCCGAGATCGCCGCCCGCGCCCATGCCGAGCGGCTCGATCTGGTGGCCGCGCGCGCCCTGGCCGAGGCCGGCGTGGCGCTCTCCGCCCTCGACGCGGTGGCGGTCACCGCCGGGCCCGGCCTGATCGGCGGCGTGCTGGCGGGCGTGATGACGGCCAAGGGAATCGCCGCCGGGGCGGGGCTGAGGCTCGTCGCCGTGAACCATCTGGAGGGCCACGCGCTGACGCCCCGGCTGACCGACGGGATTGCCTGGCCCTACCTGCTGCTGCTCGTCTCGGGCGGGCACTGCCAGCTCATCGCCGTCGAGGCGCTCGGCCGCTACCGCCGGCTCGGCGGCACCATCGACGACGCGCCGGGCGAGGCCTTCGACAAGGTGGCGAAGATGCTCGGCCTGGGCTTCCCCGGCGGCCCCGAGGTCGAGCGATGGGCCGAGGCCGGCGACCCGGCGCGCTTCGCGCTGCCGCGCCCGATGCTCGACCGCCCCGGCTGCCAGATGAGCTTTT
The DNA here is from genome assembly GCA_035513135.1 of Thermohalobaculum sp. GTDB lineage: Bacteria > Pseudomonadota > Alphaproteobacteria > Rhodobacterales > Rhodobacteraceae > Thermohalobaculum. Next base: position 23,292 of record DATKCQ010000189.1, on the reverse strand, counting down.
CCGGGCTCAAGACCGCGGCGCTGCTTGCCCGCGACGCGCTGGTAGCGGCGCAGGGCGGGCTCTACCGGCGCGACGTGGCCGACATCTGCGCCAGCTTCCAGCAGGCGGTGCGCGAGGCGCTGTCCGAGAAGACCCGCCGGGCCATGGCGCTGATCGCCGAGGCCACCCCCGGCGTCGCCGAGCGGGTCGTCGCCGTGGCCGGCGGCGTCGCCGCCAACCGCAGCCTGCGCGCCGGGCTGGCGCAGGCGGCGGAGCTCCAGGGCTTTCGCATGGTGGCGCCGCCGCTGGCGCTGTGCACCGACAACGCGGCGATGATCGCCTGGGCCGGGATCGAGCGGCTCGCCGCCGGTCTGGCCGACGCGCCCGCCGTGGCCCGCCCGCGCTGGCCGCTCGACGAGCTCGCGGCGCCGATGCTCGGCTCGGGCAAGCGAGGGGCGAAAGCGTGACCGGACCCATCGCCATCCTCGGCCAGGGCGCCTGGGGCACGGCGCTCGGCCGCACGCTCGTCGGGGCGGGGGCCGAGGTCCGCTTCTGGCGGCGCGGCACGGGGCACGAGCCGCTGGCCGGCGCGGCGCTGGTCATCTCGGCGGTGCCCGCGCAGGCGACGCGCGAGGTGCTGAGCGCCCTCGCGCTGCCCGCCGGCGTGCCGCTGGTGCTGACCGCCAAGGGCTTCGAGCGTGGCAGCCTCAAGCTCCAGTCGCAGGTCGCCGCCGAGGCGGCGCCGGGGCATCCCGTCGCGGTCCTCACCGGCCCGAGCTTCGCCGCCGACCTGGTCGCCGGCCTGCCCACCGCGGTGACGCTGGCGCTGGCCGGGCCGGCGCTGGGCGAGGCCCTGCAGCGGAGTCTTTCGACGCCCTCGCTGCGTCCCTATCTCAGCGAAGACGTGACCGGCGCGCAGGTCGGCGGCGCGGTGAAGAACGTCATCGCCATCGCCTGCGGCGCGGCGATCGGCGCCGGGCTGGGCCAGAGCGCCCGGGCCGCCCTGATGACCCGCGGCTTCGCCGAGATGACTCGGCTCGGCGTGGCGCTGGGGGCGCGGACCGAGACGCTGGCGGGGCTCTCGGGGCTGGGCGATCTGGCGCTGACCGCCTGCTCGGAGCAGTCTCGCAACTACGCCTTCGGCGTGGCGCTGGGTGCCGGCACGCCGGCGGCGGTGCTGCTCGGCGACGGGCGCACCTACGAGGGCGCGGCCAGCGCCGAGCCGGTGGCAGGCCTCGCCGCCCGGCTGGGCGTCGAGATGCCGATCGCCGACGCGGTGGCCGAGCTGGTTGCCGGCACGCTGAGCGTGGCCGGGGCCGTGGACAGGCTGTTCAACCGCCCGCTCAGGCGGGAGTGAGAAAGGGAGGGCCGGGACATGCTCTATGCCATCATCTGCCTCGACAAGCCGGGCTCAGGCGAGATTCGCAAGGCCAACCGTGAGGCGCATCTCGCGCACATCCGCAACGCCGGCCAGGCCATCGTGGAGGCCGGGCCGTTCCTCGACGGGGCGGGCGCGATGTGCGGCTCGCTGGTGATCTACGAGGGCCGCGAAAAGGCGGAGGCCGAGGCCTGGGCCGCCACCGACCCCTACGGCAAGGCGGGCCTGTTCGAGCGCGTGGAGATCCGCGCCTGGAAGAAGGTGGTGGGATGAGCGACGCCGACGACCCCATCGCCGACTTCGATTCCATGGCCGGCTTCCTCGCCGACCCCGCCACCCATGGCGGGGCCGAGACGCGGCGCATCGACACGCACACCGCCGCGGTGATCCTCGCCGGCGAGCGGGTCTGGAAGCTGCGCCGCCCGGTCGACTACGGCTGGCTCGACTACGCCACGCGCGCGCGCCGGCGCCTGAGCGCGGCGCGCGAGATCGCTTGGAACAAGGGCAGCGCGCCGGGCCTCTATATCGGCCTTGGCGGCCTGGTCGCCGACGGCACCGGCTGGCGGCTGGTCGAGCCGGGCGAGGTGGTGCCCGACGAGGCCGAGCCGCTGGTCGTCATGCACCGCTTCCGCCAGGAGGACCTGTTCGACCGCATGGCCGCCGAGGGCCGCCTGAGCCCGGCCATCATCCGCCTCACCGGCCGGGTGATCGCCGACATGCACAAGGCCGCGCCCGTGCGCGACGGCGCCGGCCACCTGCCCGCCTTCGCCCGGACCGAGACCGAGGAGCTGGGATCGCTCGCCGACCTGCTCGGCGCCGGCAAGGTCGGGGCGTTCTCCGCGACGCTGCGCGCCCTGGCCGCGAGCCACGCGGAGCTCGCCGCGCGGCGCGGCGCCCGGCGCTGCCACGGCGACCTGCACCTGCGCAACATCGTGCTTTGGCGCGAGCGCCCGGCGCCGTTCGACTGCATCGAGTTCAACGACGCCTTCACCGATATCGACCCGCTCTACGACCTCGCCTTCCTGCTCATGGACCTCGACCACCGGGGCGACGCCGCGCTGGGCACCGAGGTGTTCAACGCCTGGGCCGAGCGCATGGCGTCCGAGCCCGGCGCCGAGGTGGAGACCGCCTATGGCGGCCTCGCCCTGCTGCCCTTCTTCAAGGCCTGCCGCGCCGGCATCCGCGCCAAGGTCGGAGCGCTGGCGGCGCGCGGCGCCGAGGGCGACGAGACCGGCGAGGCGCTCGCCGAGCCCCGCGCCTATCTCGACCTCGCCTTGCGCTATCTCGAGCAGACGCGGCGCCCGCGCCTGCTGGCGGTGGGCGGGCTCTCGGGCTCGGGCAAGACCACGCTGGCCCGCGCGCTGGCCGCCCGGCTCGGCGCCGTCGTCCTGCGCTCGGACGCCATCCGCAAGGGCCAGTGGGGCATCGACGTGACCCGGCGGCTGCCCGCCGCCGCCTACGCGCCCGAGGCCTCGGTCAAGGTCTACGACGCCATGCTGGCCCGCGCCCGCCTGGCGATTGAGGGCGGCGCCTGCGTGATCCTCGACGCGGCCCACCTGCGCCCGGCCGAACGCGAGCAGGCCGGGGCGCTGGCGGTCGAGCTCGGCGTGCCCTTCCTCGGCCTGTGGCTCGAGGCGCCGGTCGCCGCGATGAAGGCCCGCGTCGCCGCCCGTCCGCCGGGCGCCTCGGATGCCACCGCCAGCGTCGTCGAGCAGCAGACCGGCTACGACATCGGCCCGATCCGCTGGCACCGCCGCGAAGCCGGGGGCAGCGTGGAGCAGCTGATCGGCGCGGCGCTGGCCGAGCTGGAAGACTGAGACGAGCGAGGGAGAGAGGATGGCATACTGGCTTTTCAAGTCGGAGCCGCACACCTGGAGCTGGGACGACCAGGTGGCGAAGGGCAGGGCGGGCGAGGAATGGGACGGCGTGCGCAACTACCAGGCGCGCAACAACATGAAGGCCATGCGCACGGGCGAGCGCGGCTTCTTCTACCACTCGGGCGAGGAGCGCGCGATCGTCGGCATCGTCGAGGTCGCGGCCGAGGCGCGCCCCGATTCGACCACCGACGACCCGCGCTGGGAGTGCGTGGACGTGCGCGCCGTCGCCCCGCTGCCCCGCCCGGTGACGCTCGCCGAGATCAAGGCCGACCCGCGCCTCAACGACTTCGCGCTGGTGCGCCAGTCGCGCCTCTCGGTGGTGCCGGTGACCGACGAGGAGTGGCGCATCGTCTGCGAGCTGGGCGGCCACGAGGGCTGAGCGGCCGCGCCGGTCCCTTACGCCGGCAGCCCGGCCGAGCGCAGCGCCTCGGCGACAGCCTCGCGCCGCCCGGCATCCCTGTAGGGGAGCTTCGCGGCGTAGGCGGCGCTGCGGAACTCCGGGTCGAGCTCGAGGATCTGCCGCGCCACCTGCTGCGCGTCCGCGCCCAGCCCGGCCAGAACGTAGTCGGTGCACAGCGTGACCAGCGCGTCCGCATGCCGGGGATCGAGCCGCGCCGCCTCGCGGGCGGCCGGGATCGACAGCTCGATCTCGCCCGCGTCCCGGTAGGCCGCGGCCAGCACGTTGACCAGCGGCGGCGGGTAGATCATGCGCAGCGCCAGCGCCTCGCGGGCGTTCTTCACGGCGGCGTGCGGGTCGCCCGCATAGAGCTGCGCCTCGGCCAGCTGGCCCAGCGTCAGCGGGCAGTTGGCCCGGAACGCCGTGCCCTTGCGGCACAGCGCCAGCCCTTCCTCGTGCCGGCCCTCGCGCACCCGGATCGAGCCGAGGATCACGTGGCTCAGCCCGTTGTGCTCCTCCTCGGGCTCGAGCGAGCGCTCGGCCCAGCGGCGCGCCTGCTCGATCGAGTCGGCCGGCGCATCGGCCCAGCCGCGCGTCGCGTCGAACCAGTGCGTCACGGCGATGTAGGCGGGACCGATCACCTTGTCCGGATGCAGCTCGTGGATGCGCTCGAACATCTCGCGCGCGGCGGCGTTGTCGTGCCTGGTGAACTTGTAGAAATGGCTGATGCCGCGCAGGAAATACTCCCAGGCCCCGGCCTTGCTCAGCCGCCGCGTCCAGATGCGGTCGAGGTTCTGGCCCAGGATCTCGCGGCCCAGCGAGGCGATCACCTCGCGGGTCACGTCGTCCTGCAGCGCGAACACGTCCTCCAGCCCGCAGTCGTAACGGTCGGCCCAGGTCACCGTGTCCGTCGTCAGGTCGGTCAGCTGCACCATCACCCGGACGCGCTGGCCGGCCTGCTGCACCGCGCCTTCCAGCACGTAGCGGACCGGGAACTCCTTGACCGCCTCGGCCGCCGTGACCTTGCCCTCGCGGTAGCCCTGGTGGGCGCTGGCATTGACCAGGAACAGGCCCGAGAGCTGCACCAGGAGCGTCTGGATGCCCAGCCCGATGCCGTTGGCGATGTAGTCGCTCTGCCCGTCGGCGCTCAGGTTGCGAAACGGCATGATCGCCACCGAGGGCCGCCGCGGCAGCGCCGGCAGGGCCTCTTCCGGCCGGTGCGGGCCCGGTCCGCCGCGGCGGGCGCGCTGGCGCGGCCCGACGTCGAGCAGGCGGTAGGTGCGCACCGGCTCCTCGATATTCTTGAGCGCCTGCTCGCCGAGGTCCTCGACCTGCAGCTCGAGCCCCTGCCGCACCTGGTCGAGCACGGCCTGCGAGATGCAGATGCCGCCGGGATCGGCCATGCCCTCGAGCCGGGCGGCGACGTTGACCCCCTTGCCGAAGATGTCGTCGCCATCGACGATCACGTCGCCGAGATTCACCCCGATGCGGAACTGGATGCGCCGGTCCGGCGGCACGGCCTCGTTGCGCGCCAGCATGCCCTTCTGGATCTCGAGGCAGCAGCGCACGGCATCGACCACGCTGGGAAACTCCAGCAGCATCCCGTCCCCGGCGGTCTTGACGATCCGGCCCTGGAACTCGGCGATCTTCGGGTCCGTCAACGCGCTGCGGTGGGCCTTGAGGTCGCGCAGGGTGCCGTCCTCGTCGACGCTCATCAGGCGCGAGTAGCCGGCGACGTCGGCCGAGACGATCACGGCGAGCTTGCGAGTGGTGGTGCGCTCCAGCATGCGCCTGTCCTTGGCGAGGCCCGGCGTTGCCCGGGGGGCGAAGTCTATCGCGGCCGCGGGCCTTTCGCCAGCCGCGCCCCGCAGCCGCGTGCCCGGTGGTGCCGGCGCTTGCCGCCGTCCCTGCGCCGACGCCCGCTCGCGCGCCGCTACGGCAGCACCCCGAATTTCGACAGCGCCTCGCGCAGTCCCGGCGGCAGGTCGGGGTCCTCGCCCGGCGCGCTGCCGATATCGGGCGGCGCGTCGGCCGCGGCGAGGTAGCGCCAGCCCTGGAACGGGCGGCGCGGGCGCAGGGCCGTCGGCACCAGCGCCGGCTCGAGCACGATGGCGCAGCGGCGGATGCCGTCCTCGCCGGTCACCGCCTCGAGCCCGGCGATGCGCTGGCGCACCTGGATGGCGCCGCGGATCACCCAGTAGAGCGAGCCGCCGGCCAGCAGCGCGTCGGCCCGGCGCGGCCACATGCGCGTGACGTGGCGCGGGCGCGGATCGAGGCCCCGGGCGAGCCGGTCGGCGCTGCGGCCGGACTGCCACACGCGCAGATCCTCGATCGACTCGGTGCCGACGCACAGCTTGACCAGGTGCAGCGTGGGCCGGGGGCGCTCGAGCATGGCGCCTGCCCCCTCAGCCGAGGCCGAGCACGTCGATCATGCTGTATTCGCCGGGCCTGCGGCTCTGGCCCCACAGCGCCGCGCGCACCGCGCCGCGGGCGAAGACCATGCGGTCGGTGGCGATGTGGCGGAGCACGATGCGCTCGCCCGCGCCGGCGAAGATCACCTCGTGCTCGCCCACCACGTCGCCGCCCCTGAGCGCGGCGAAGCCGATGTCGCCGCGCCGCCGCATGCCGGTGTGGCCGTCGCGGGCGCGGTCGGCCACCTCGCTTACGTTCACGCCGCGGCCCTCGGCGGCGGCCTCGCCCAGCATCAGCGCGGTGCCCGAGGGGGCGTCGACCTTCATGCGGTGGTGCATCTCGACGATCTCGATGTCGAAGTCGGCGTCCAGCGCCTCGGCCACCTTGCGCGTGAGCACGGTGAGCAGGTTCACGCCCAGCGACATGTTGCCCGCCCGGATCACCGTGGCGTGGCGCGCCGCGGCGGCGATGCGGGCAAGCTCGGCCTCGCCCAGCCCGGTGGTGCCGATGACGTGCACCAGCCGCGCCTGCGCGGCGATCTCGGAATGCGCCACGGTGGCGGCGGGGCTGGTGAAGTCGAGCACCGCGCGCACCGCGGCGAGCACCTCCAGCGCGTCGTCGGAGACCGTGATTCCATTGGCCGCGCCGCCCATGGCCTCGCCCAGGTCGCGGCCGATCCAGGGGTGGCCGGGGCGCTCGGTGGCGCCGGCGAGCACGGCGTCCTCGCGCTCGGACAGGGCGCGGACCAGCATCTGGCCCATGCGCCCGGCGGCCCCGGTGACGGCGACGGGAAGCGGGTGTGGCTCGGTCATTGGCGTCTCTCCCTCGGTCGGGCCTGATTAGCAGCCGGGGCGGGCGGGGGAAAGCCGCGATCCGCCGCGCCCTCTTGACGGCAATCAAGGCGCGGGCGGAAATTCGCGGCGATGAGACGAGGGTGAACGAGTCATGCGCGAAAGGAGCCCGCGATGGTCGAGAAATCCCACACATCCGGCTGGTGGCCGAACCCCTACGAGGCGCTGCGCCAGTTCGGCGAGCGGGTCGCCGACTGTTCGCGCCGCGCTCGGAGGCCAAGGCCTCCGCGGGCGCCTACCAGATCAGCCTGGAGCTGCCCGGCGTGGCGCAGGACGACATCGAGATCGCGCTCGAGGACGGCGTGCTGACGGTGAAGGGCGAGAAGCGCTCCGAGCGCCAGGAGGAGGGTGAGGACTATTTCTTCTCCGAGCGCGAGTACGGCCGCTTCCAGCGCAGCTTCCGCCTGCCCCCCGACGCCGACGCCGACAAGACCAGCGCCGCCTTCAGCGACGGGGTGCTGCGCCTCACCGTGCCCAGGCGCGGCGGCGACGAGGGCAAGGCGAAGAAGATCAAGGTGCGGGCGGGGTAGCGCCGCATCGGGCCCGAGCGGGGCCACCGAGACGGCGCCCCGCCACCTGTTTCACGCGTGAAACGGGGGTCAATGCGTTGATGTCGTTGAGATTGTGCAGTGCAGCGCGTTCACGGCCGGGCGGCGCGGGCGCGCGCCTCAGCTGGTCATGCTGTCCCAGAAGCTCTTGACCTTGGAGAAGAAGTTCTGGCTCTCGGGGCTGTTGTCGGCCTTCTCGCCCTCGAACTCGCGCAAAAGCTCGCGCTGGCGCGGCGTGAGGTTCACCGGGGTCTCGACCATCAGCTCGATGTAGAGGTCGCCCTGCTGGCCCGCCCGCTGCAGCGCCGGCATGCCCTTGTTGCGCAGGCGCAGCTGCTTGCCGGTCTGCACCCCGGCCGGCACCTTGACCCGGGTGCGGCCGCCGTCGAGCAGCGGCGCCTCGATCTCGCCACCCAGCGCCGCCTTGGTCATCGGCACCGGGATGCGGCAGAACAGGTCCAGCCCGTCGCGGCGGAAGATCTCGTGCGCGCCCACGTCGATGAAGATGTAGAGATCGCCCGGCGGGCCGCTGTGCACCCCGGCCTCGCCCTCGCCGGCCAGCCGGATGCGGGTGCCCGTCTCGACGCCCGGCGGGATGGTAACGTTGAGCGCCCGGTCGCGGCGCACCGTGCCCTGCCCGGCGCAGGCCTGGCAGGGGGTCTTGATGATCTGGCCGCGGCCCGAGCAGGTCGGGCAGGTGCGCTCGATGGTGAAGAAGCCCTGCTGGGCGCGCACCTTGCCCTGCCCGGCGCAGGTCGGGCAGGTCTGCGGCCGCGAGCCGCCCTCGGCGCCGGTGCCCTGGCAGGCGTCGCACTTGACCGCGGTCGGCACCGAGATGGTGACCTGCTTGCCGTGATAGGCGTCCTCGAGCGAGATGCGCAGATTGTAGCGCAGGTCGGCGCCGCGCAGCGGGCCGGTGCGGGTACGGCCGCGGCCGCGGCCCATGAAGTCGCCGAACAGGTCCTCGAACACGTCCGAGAAGGCCGAGGAGAAGTCCTGCTGGTGGGCGCCGCGCGCCCGCGCGCCCGCCGCGCCCGTGCCGCCCGCGAAGGCGGCGTGGCCGAAGCTGTCGTAGGCGGCGCGGCGCTCGGGGTCCTTGAGGACGTCGTAGGCCTCGTTGACCTCCTTGAAGCGGGTCTCGGCCGTCGCGTCGCCGGGGTTGCTGTCGGGGTGCAGATCGCGCGCCTTGCGGCGGTAGGCCTTCTTCAGCTCCTCGACCGAGGCGCCGCGCGAGACCCCGAGAACCTCGTAATAGTCACGCTTCGCCATGCATCAAACCTGTCGTACTGCCCGTCACCGCCGTCGTGTCGCGGCGGGATTTTGCCTGCCCTGTCGGGAAATACCCCGTTGCGCGCCGGAAGGCCAGAACGCCGCGCGCGCCCGCGCGGTCCTGGCTGAATTGGTCGTGCGCGGGGGCGCCCCGAAGGGCGCCCCCTGCGACTGCCGGGCCTGCGTGTCGCGGCATGCCGTCCGGCCCCCCGCGTCAGGACTTGCCGCCCGAGGCCCTTTTCTCGTCGTCGACCTCCTCGAACTCGGCGTCGACGACATCGCTGTCGTCCTTCGCCTCGCCGTTGCCGGAGCCCGTGCCGTCGGCGTCCCGCGCGCCGGTCTCCTGCTGGGCGGCCTGTTCCTCGGCCTGGGCCTTGTAGATCGCCTCGCCGAGCTTCATCGAGGCTTCGGTCAGCGCCTGGGCCTTCGACTGGATGGCCTCGGCGTCCTCGCCCTCCATCGCCGTGCGCAGCGCGGCGGTGGCGGACTGGATGGCCTCGCGGGTCGCCTCGTCCACCTTGTCGCCGTGCTCGCTCAGCGACTTCTCGGTGGCGTGGATCAGGGCCTCGCCCTGGTTCTTCGCCTCGACGAGGGCGCGCCGCCGCTTGTCCTCCTCGGCGTGCGCCTCGGCCTCCTTCACCATGCGCTCGATGTCGGCCTCGCTCAGGCCGCCCGACGCCTCGATGGTGATCTTCTGCTCCTTGCCGGTGGCCTTGTCGCGCGCCGAGACGTTGACGATGCCGTTGGCGTCGATGTCGAACGCCACCTCGATCTGCGGCACGCCGCGCGGCGCGGGCGGGATGCCCTCGAGGTTGAACTGGCCGAGCAGCTTGTTGTCCGCCGCCATCTCGCGCTCGCCCTGGTAGACGCGGATGGTCACCGCGGTCTGGTTGTCCTCGGCGGTCGAGAAGATCTGGCTCTTCTTGGTGGGGATCGTGGTGTTGCGCTCGATCAGCTTGGTGAACACGCCGCCGAGCGTCTCGATGCCGAGGCTCAGGGGCGTCACGTCGAGCAGCACCACGTCCTTCACGTCGCCCTGCAGCACGCCGGCTTGGATGGCGGCGCCCATGGCGACCACCTCGTCGGGGTTGACGCCCTTGTGCGGCTCGCGGCCGAAGAAGGTCTTCACCGTCTCGATGACCTTGGGCATGCGGGTCATGCCGCCGACCAGGATCACCTCGTCGATGTCGCCCGCGCCGATGCCGGCGTCCTTGAGCGCGTTCTTGCAGGGCCCGACGGTGCGCTGGATCAGGTCGTCGACCAGGCTCTCGTACTTGGCCCGGCTGAGCTTCATGGTCAGGTGCTTCGGGCCCGAGGCATCGGCCGTGATGTAGGGCAGGTTGATCTCGGTCTGGGTGCCCGCCGACAGCTCGATCTTCGCCTTCTCCGCGGCCTCCTTGAGGCGCTGCAGCGCCAGCTTGTCGTTGCGCAGATCGACGCCCTGCTCCTTCTTGAACTCGTCGGCGAGGTAGCCCACGAGCCGCATGTCGAAGTCCTCGCCGCCGAGGAAGGTGTCGCCGTTCGTCGACTTCACCTCGAACAGTCCCTCGGAGATCTCGAGGATCGAGATGTCGAAAGTGCCGCCGCCGAGGTCGTAGACCGCGACCGTCTTGTCGCCCTTCTTGTCGAGCCCGTAGGCGAGCGCCGCCGCGGTCGGCTCGTTGATGATGCGCAGCACCTCGAGCCCGGCGATCTTGCCGGCGTCCTTGGTGGCCTGGCGCTGGGAGTCGTTGAAGTAGGCGGGCACGGTGATCACCGCCTTCTCGACCTTCTCGCCGAGATGGCGCTCGGCCGTCTCCCTCATCTTCTGCAGGATGTAGGCCGAGATCTGGCTCGGTGAGTACTTCTTGCCGCGCGCCTCAACCCAGGCGTCGCCGTTGGAGCCCTCGACGATCTTGTAGGGCACCATCTTCTTGTCCTTCTCGACCGTCGGGTCGGAATGGCGCCGGCCGATCAGGCGCTTGACGGCGAAGACCGTGCCCTCGGGGTTGGTCACCGCCTGGCGCTTGGCCGGCTGGCCGACCAGCATCTCGCCGTCCTGGCTGAAGGCGACCATCGAGGGCGTGGTGCGCGCCCCCTCGGCGTTCTCGATCACGCGGGCCTGCGACCCTTCCATCACGGCGACGCAGGAGTTGGTGGTCCCGAGATCAATTCCGATGACTTTCGACATAGTCGGCTCCCTCTCTTGGCGATCGACTGCAGGGTCCGCGAACGGCCCCCTGACTGCGGTCCCGTCCTTGCGTTTGGCGCATTTGGCTCATCATCCGGTTCCCGCGGCTATATAGGCAGGGGCGGCTGGGCCTGCAACGGGGCCAAGCTCCCGCCGGGCTTCCTCGGGACACTTCGCACGCGCCGGGTCAGGCCGGCGCGAGCGCCCCGGCGATCGCCGGGTGGTTGAGCAGAAAGCCGATCCGCTCGGCCAGCGTGGCCACGGCGATCCGGCCGGCGCCCTCGCGCAGGCTCGAGGTGCCGACGGTCTCGGTGCCCTGCGAGGTGCGCTGGCCGAGCACCTGGCCCGCCCGGTCGTAGACCGTGGCCTCCAGGTGCCAGCTTGCCGTGACCCGCACCTGGGCGTTGGTCTGCCACTCGCGCAGGCGCAGGACGAGCAGCCGGTCCGACCCGGTGGCGGCCAGGGCGGCGAGGACCTCGGCCTCGCCGGTGCCGTGCGGCTGGGGCACCGCCGCGGCGGCGATCCCCTGGCGCTCGAGCGCGCGGGCGAGGGCACCCGTGAGCACCTCGGCCAGCGGCCGGTCCGAGCCGGTCGAGACCTCGACGCGGGTGTTGCCGCGCCGCGCCAGGGTGCCGACGAAGCGCGGCGACTCGTCGCCCTCGAGCACGTAGGGCCGATCGTCGATCACGGCCACGGCCACGCCCGGCCCCGCCGGCAGGGCGAGCGCAACCTCGAGCCCGGAGTAGTCGTAGGTCTCGCCGCCGCCGCCCGGCAGCACGCCGCCGAGCGTGTCCTCGGCCTGCTGGCAGGCGGCGAGCGCGGCGACGGCGGCGAGCGGGCCCAGGGCCCGGAACAGGCGATGCAGCATGGGATGGCGCCCCCCGCGCCTGGCGATATGATCGCACGATAGCGGGCGCGGCCGGGGCGGACAACGCCGAAAGGGCAGGGCGGCTGCAAAAGGTGCGGGACCGTGTCGCAGGCATTCCCGCCGGGGGGCGTTCCCGCAGGGGCGTTCGTTTGGGGGGCGTTCGCATCGGAGGCGCTGGTGGCGGAGATCCGGGAGATCATGGGCTTTCGCATCCTGCGCGGCCTGCTGGGGCGGCCCGAGCAGGCGGCGATGCTGGCATCGCTCGGCGCCGTGATCGCCGAGGCGCCGCTGGTGCGCCCGGTGACGCCCTGGGGCAAGCCGATGAGCGTGCGCATGACCGCGGCCGGCCGGCTCGGCTGGGTGATCGAGCGGGGCCGCTACGGCTACGCCGCCCGCCACCCGCAGACGGGGCGGCCCTGGCCGCCGATCCCCGCTTGCGTGCTGGCGGTGTGGCGCGCCGTGGCGGGCTGGCCCGGGGACCCCGACTGCTGCCTGGTCAACCGGTACGGCGAGGGCGCGCGCATGGGGATGCACCGCGACGCCGACGAGGGCGAGGCGGCGTTCGCCGCGCCGGTGGTCTCGATCTCGCTGGGCGACCCGGCGCGCTTTCGCATGGGCGGCACCAGCCGAAAGGGGCCGACCGAGAGCGTGCTGCTCGAGTCGGGCGACGTGGTCGTGATGGGCGGCGCGGCGCGGCTCGCCTATCACGGCATCGACCGGGTGCTGTTCGGCCAGGGGGACTTGCAGGGGGACTTGCAGGGGGACTTGCCGGGGGATCCACCGGGCGACCTGCTGCCCGGGGGCGGCCGCATCAACCTGACGCTCAGGGTGGTGAAGAGCGCCTGAGGGGGCGCTTTCGGCGATGAAACCCCTGGGCGGCTGTGCTAGCCTCGGACCGAGACCGGGGAGAGGGGGACCTGCGATGCCGCGCCGGATTCGGTTGAGAGGGGCGGAGCCTGCCGGGCCGGCAGGCGCGCAGCGCCGCTGATGGGGGCAGATGCCGTGAACGGGCCCCGCCCGGTGGGGCCGCTGGCCGATATCGAGCGGCCGCTTCGCCGGCTCGGCCGCTTCGTTGCGACGGCGGCCGTCCTGTTCCTGATCGCCTACACGGGCGGGGTGGTGTTTGTTCTGACCAGCGGGCTCGTCGACAGCCAGACCCGGCAGGCCGATTTCGTTGCCTTCTGGTCGGCGGCAAGGCTGGCGCTGGAAGGCAACGCCATCGCCGCCTTCGACCAGGACCTGCTGCGCCAGGTCCAGGCCCTCCCGGCCGACGTGGAGGAGGGCGAGTTGTTTTGGCTCTACCCGCCGGGGGTGCAGCTGGCCCTGGCGCCGTTCGGCCTCCTGCCCTACTGGGCGGCCTGGGTGCTCTTCAATGTCCTCTCGCTGGCGGCGTTCCTGGGCGCGCACTGGCGCCCGGCCCGGCGGGTGCCGATGGCGCACGACCTGCTGATCGGGGCGCCGATCGTGGTCATCACCCTTCAGCTTGGCCAGCTGCTGATGTTCTGGGCCTCGGCGCTCGTATCCGCCTTCAGGGCGATGGCACGGGGGCAATGCGTGCTGCCGGGGCTTTTGATCGGGCTTCTCAGCCTCAAGCCGCAGCTCGGCATCCTGCTGCCCTTCGCGCTGGTCGCGGCGCGGCGGTGGGACGTGATCCTCTGGGCGACGATCTGGACCGTGGCGGTCCACGCCGTGCCGACGCTGGTGGTCGGCCTCGACTACTGGGACGCTTTCTTCAAACGTCTCGCCGCCGTCTCCGAGGCGCTTGAGATGAACCTGTTCAAGCATCACCTGATGGTCTCGCCCTATGCCTTCGCGCGCTTTCTCGGGCTGGGGCATGCCCCGGCGATGGCGAGCCAGGTGCTGGTTTCCGCCGGGTTGGCCGCGTCGGTCTTCGCCCTGTGGCGCCGGCGCGACCCGGCGGCGGGGCTGGGCCTGCCGGGTGGCGTGCTCTGCATGGCGGTGGCCGCCGCCACGCCATACGCCTATTACTACGAGCTGGTTTTCGCCATTCCGGGTGCGATCCTGCTGGTCCGGGGCGGCTACGGGCGGTCGGCTTTCGATCGGGTCCTGCTCGGGCTGGCCCTGCTCGGACCGGCCGTGCTCTGGGTCTGGACGCCGCTGTCGCCGCTCTTCGCTCCGGTGCTGGTGGCCATCGTCGTGCGGGCGACGCTTCTCGGGCTGCGCCAGCCGGACATGGCGGTCGCCCCGGTTCGATGACATTTTGCTTGTCGCGCCCCGGCGACGGCCGCGTGCGGGCGCGCCCGGGCCGAGGCCGCTACTCCCGGCCCTCCGCCGCCAGCGCCCGGGCATGGCGCGCGGTCGTCTCGGCCTCGCTCTCGGCCGGGGCGTCGAGCCCCGCGTGATCGCGGATCATCTCGCCCATCGGCGGCACGGGCCGCTCGGCGGGCCAGCTCTCGGGCTGCCACAGGCGCGCGCGCAGGAACGCCTTGGCGCAGTGCAGGAACGCCTCCTCGACCGCGACGCGCAGCACGGTCAGCGGCAGGCGGCCCTGGTTGGCGCACAGCTCCAGCAGCTCGGGATCGTCGTGGATCGTCGCCCGGCCGTTCACCCGCAGGGTCTCGCGCACGGCCGGGATCATGAAGATCAGGCCGACCTGCGGGTGCGCGAGGATATTGCGCAGGCCGTCGATGCGCGAATTGCCCGGCCAGTCGGGGACCAGCAGGTGGCGGTGGTCCTCGACCGCGACGAAGCCCGGCCGGTCGCCCTTCGGCGAGACGTCGAGCCGGGTGCCGTCCGTGGTCGCCATCACGAGGAACGGGCTCGCCGCGATGAAGGCCCGGCAGTGCCGGTCGAGCCGGTCGATCTGCTTGGCCGCGGCGCGCGGGCCCGGGCTCCCGTAGATCGCGCGCAGACGCGCCTCGCTGGTGATCGGCATGGCCCGGTCCCTCCCGTGCGGCCGCGCTCAGGCGGCGTCGTTGCTGCCCGGGCCGCCCTGCGCCGCGCCGGACGGGGTGTCCGCCGGCTCCGGCGCGGGCTCGGCCGCCTTCGCCACGCCGACCAGGGCGGGGCGAAGCAGGCGACCGGCGATGGTGAAGCCCGACTGCATCACCTCGATCACCGTGCCGGGCTGGGCGCCGGGGATCGGGGCCTCGTACATCGCCTGCTGGAAATGCGGGTCGAACTTCTCGCCCTTCTCGGGCGCGAACATCTCGATGCGGTGCTTGGCGAAGGCGTTGAGCAGCTCGCGCCGGGTCAGCTCGATGCCCTCGATCACCGCGCCCGCGTGTTCGCGCGCCGCCTCGTCGGCGTGGCCGAGGGCGCGCTCGAGGTTGTCGTGCACCGCCAGCAGGTCGCGCGCCAGCCGGGTGCCGCCGAAGGCCTCGGCCTCCCTGCGGTCGCGCTCGGCCCGGCGGCGCACGTTCTCGCACTCGGCCAGCGCGCGCAGCAGGCGGTCCCTGAGCGCGGCGACCTCCGCCTCGAGCTGGGCCACCGCGTCGGCCCGCAGCGCCGCGTCGAGCCCGTCGCCCGGCTCGAGCGCCGGGTCGGGCGCCGGGTCGGGCGCCTGCTCGGACCGTTGCGCCGGCCCTCGCTCCGGCGCCTGCCCGGACTCCGGCCGCGGCTCGGGCTCGGCCACCGTCTGCCCGGCGCGCGCCTTGCTCGCCTTGTCGTTCGAGGTCATGGTCACTCGCTTCCCTTCCCGGTGGTCTGCAGCTCTCCGTCGCGCGCCAGCACGCGGCCGACCAGGCGCGCGGTGTAGTCGACGATCGGCACGATGCGCCCGTAGTTCAGCCGGGTCGGCCCGATCACCCCGATCGCCCCGATGATGCGCCGGCGCGCGTCGGTGTAGGGCGAGATCACCAGCGACGAGCCCGAGAGCGAGAACAGCTTGTTCTCCGAGCCGATGAACACCTTCACGCCCTCGCCCTGCTCGGCCAGGTCGAGCAGTTGGGCAATGTCGCGCTTGGTTTCAAGGTCGTCGAACAGCAGGCGGATGCGCTCGATCTCGTCTTCGGCCTGGCCCGGCTCGAGCAGGTTGGCGCGGCCGCGGATGATCAGCCGCTCGGGCAGGCCGGACTGGTTCTCGTTCCACAGCGCGACGCCGCGCTCGACCAGGCCGGCGGCGAGCGCGTCGAGCTCGGCGCGCGAGCCGTCGATCTCGCGCACCACCACCTCCTGCGCCTCCGACAGCGTGCGGCCGCGCAGATGCGCGCTGAGGAAGTTGCCGGCCGCCACCATCGCCGCCGGGGTCAGGCCGGGCGGCGGGTGGAACAGCCGGTTCTCCACCTGGCCGTCCTCGGTCACCAGGATCGCCAGCGCCCGGTCGTGCGCCAGCGGGATGAACTCGATATGGCGGATCGGCGCCTCGAGCTTCGGCGCGTAGATCAGGCTGGCGCAGTGCGACAGGCCCGAGAGCAGCGTGCCCGCCTCGTCGAGCATGCCGGTGATGTCGTCGGCATGGCCGGCGATGGCGCTCTCTATCCGGGTGCGCTCCTCGGCCGGGATATCGCCGATCTCCAGCACCCCGTCGACGAACATGCGCAGGCCGAGCTGGGTCGGCACGCGCCCCGCCGAGACGTGCGGGCTGCCGAGCAGGCCCATCTCCTCGAGGTCCTGCATGACGTTGCGCACGGAAGCGGGCGACAGCCCGATGCCGGTGACCCGGGCCAGCGTGCGCGAGCCGACCGGCTCGCCGGTGGCGAGGTAGGTCTCGACCAGCTGCCGGAAGATCACCCGGCTGCGCTCGTTGAGGTCCTCGAGCCTGGTGGAGGTTTCGGCCATCCGACTGCGCGTGTCACTCCCGCGAATTTGCACGAACCTGAATTTGCACGAACCTACAGGTAATGGGCGGGGATTGCCCGGTCAATTGCGGCCCGCGCCCGGGGCGCCCGCTGCGCCCGGCTGGACGCTGCCGCCCCGGTCCGCTAAACGGGCGCCGACCGCCACCGAGGCGAGCCATCCAGGGGAGAGAGCCATGCGCCCATCCGGCCGCCGCGCCGACGAGCTGCGCACCGTCAGCATCGAGACCGGCGTCACCCGTCACGCCGAGGGCTCGGCGCTGATCCGCATGGGCGACACGCACGTGCTGTGCACCGCGACGATCGAGCAAAGGCCGCCGGCGTGGCTGCGCGGCAGCGGGCTCGGCTGGGTCACCGCCGAGTACGGCATGCTGCCGCGCGCCACCGACACGCGCATGCGCCGCGAGGCGCGCAACGGCCAGACCGGGCGCACCCAGGAGATCCAGCGCCTGATCGGCCGGGCGCTCCGGGCCGGCACCGACCGGGTGGTGATGGGCGAGCGCCAGGTCATCGTCGACTGCGACGTGCTGCAGGCCGACGGCGGCACCCGCACCGCGGCGATCACCGGGGGCTGGGTGGCGCTGTGGCTCGCCGGCCAGAAGCTGGTGCGCGCCGGCGAGGCGGTGGAGAACCCGATCCGCGAGCACGTCGCGGCGGTGTCCTCCGGTCTGTACAGGGGCGAGGTGGTGCTCGACCTCGACTACCCCGAGGACTCGGACGCCGAGGCCGACGCCAACTTCGTCGTCACCGGCGCCGGCGGGCTCGTCGAGGTGCAGGCCAGCGCCGAGGCCGGGCCGTTCGACGAGGCGCAGTTCATCGAGATGCTGCACCTGGCGCGCAAGGGCATCGCCGAGCTGGTCGAGGCGCAGAAACGGGCCGTCGCATGAGGCGACTGGAAGGCGGGCGGCTGGTCGTCGCCTCGCACAACCACGGCAAGGTGCGCGAGATCGGCGCGCTGATCCGGCCCTTCCGTATCGAGGCGGTCCCGGCGGCGGCGCTCGGCCTCGCCGAGCCCGAGGAGACCGAGGCGAGCTTCGAGGGCAACGCCCGGCTGAAGGCGCGGGCGGCGGCGCAGGCCGCGGGCCTGCCGGCGCTGGCCGACGACAGCGGACTGGCGGTCGCGGCGCTGGGCGGCGCGCCGGGCGTGCGCTCGGCGCGCTGGGCCGAGACGCCCCAAGGCCGCGATTTTGGCGCGGCCATGCGCCGTGTGTGGGAGCGGCTGGAGGCCGCGCAGGCGCCCCAGCCGCGCCGCGCCGCCTTCGTCTGCGCCCTCACGCTCGCCTGGCCGGACGGGCACGACGAGACCTTCCTCGGCCGCTGCGCGGGGCGCATCGTCTGGCCGCCGCGCGGCGAGCGGGGCTTCGGCTACGACCCGGTCTTTTGCCCCGAGGGCCACGACATTACCTTTGGCGAGATGGAGCCGGCGCAAAAGCACGCGATCAGCCACCGGGCGGACGCCTTCCGCCAGCTGGTTGCCGCCTGCCTGGAGACGTGAGGCCATGCCGAAGCCCGACCGCGCCGCCTATGCCCGCCGCAACAGGGGCTGGCTGATCCCGGCCTTCGCCGCGGTGCTGGCGTTCGGCGTGCTGCGCGAGAACTGGTTCGCGGTGCTGGGAGGCGTGGTCGGCCTCCTCTGGGTCGGCCAGGCGCTGTGGGCGGCACGATGAGGGCCGATTGGCAGGCAGCGGGGTTCGGGCTCTATGTGCACTGGCCGTTCTGCCTGGCCAAGTGCCCCTATTGCGACTTCAACTCCCATGTCTCGCGCAGCGTCGACCACGCCGCGTGGCGCGCGGCGCTGATCGCCGAGATGCGACACATGCGCGCGCTGACCGGGCCGCGCCGGCTCGACACGGTGTTCTTCGGCGGCGGCACGCCCAGCCTGATGCAGCCCGCCACGGTGGCCGCGCTGATCGAGGAGGCGGACCGGCTGTGGGGGCTCGCCGAGGGCGCCGAGATCAGCCTCGAGGCCAACCCGACCAGCGCCGAGGCGGGGAAGTTCCGCGCCTGTGCCGCGGCCGGGGTCAACCGGCTGTCGCTCGGCGTGCAGGCGCTCGACGATTCCGACCTCAAGGCGCTGGGCCGGATGCACACGGCCGCCGAGGCGGTGGCGGCCTTCGCGATCGCCCGCGCCGCCTTCCCGCGCGTCAGCTTCGACCTGATCTATGCGCGCATGGGCCAGACCGCGGCCGCCTGGGAGGCCGAGCTCTCGCGTGCGCTGGCCATGGCGGTGGACCATTTCTCGCTCTACCAGCTCACCATCGAGCCCGGCACCCGCTTCGGCGAGCTTCACGCGCTGGGCCGGCTGAAGGTGCCCGGCGACGACGCCGCCGCGGACATGTACGCGCTGACCCAGGCGATGACCGAGGCGGCGGGGCTGCCGGCCTACGAGATCTCGAACCACGCCCGCCCGGGCGCCGAGAGCCGGCACAACCTGATCTACTGGCGCTATGGCGACTATGCCGGCGTGGGGCCGGGGGCGCATGGCAGGCTGACGCTGGCCGACGGGCGGCGCGTCGCCACCGTCACCGAGCGGATGCCCGGCGCGTGGCGCGCAGCCGTGGCCGCGCGCGGCCACGCGGTGCTCGAGCAGACGCCGCTCGCGCCCGCCGAGCAGGCGAGCGAGTACATGCTGATGGCCATGCGCCTCGCCGAGGGCGCGGACCCGGCACGCTACGCCCGGCTCGCCGGCGCGCCGCTCGCACCGGCGCGGCTGGCGCCGCTGGCCGAGGCGGGGCTGGTGCGCGAGGCCCATGGCCGGCTCGCCGCCAGCGCCCAAGGCCGGCTGCTGCTCAACCGCGTGCTGGCGGAGCTGATCGCGTGATCGGGGCCACCAAGCGCACGCTGTGGATCATCACCGGGCTGATCTTCACCGGGCTCGGCATCGTCGGGCTGGCGCTGCCGCTGATGCCGGGGGCGGTGTGCCTGATCGTCGCCGCCTTCTGCTTCGCCCAGGGCTCGCCGCGCCTGCACGACTGGCTGGTCAACCACCGCCATCTCGGCCCGTTCATCCGCGACTGGCGCGAACGCCGCGCGATCAGCCGTCCGGCCAAGCGCGCCGCGATCGCCGGCATGGGGCTGAGCTTCGTGCTCACGGCCGCGCTGGGCGTGCCGCCGCTGGCGCTCGCGGCGCTGGCGGCGGTGCTGGTCGCCTCTGGAATCTTCGTCTGGACCCGGCCCGACGGGCGAGCATGAGTGGCGCGGCACGTGGTCAGGTGCGCGATCCGCGGCATCCCATAAGCGCGCACTGACAAGATCGCACAGATCGCACCGACGCGGGCCCCTCCCCAACCCCCCTCCCGGGTGGCGTGGATCAGCTGCTCCGGCGGGCCTCGCCGCGGGCGAGGCCGAGGCTCATTGCCGCCCAGATCGCCGCCATCGCGAACCAGGTCACGGCATAGCCGAGGTGGTCGTTGCGCAGGTTCACGCCGAGCCGCAGCGGCTTCGGCCACGCGCCCAGATCGTGCGCGTCGGCGACGATCAGCAGCGGCTCGGCGCCCAGCGCCGCGGCCATCGCCTGCGGGTCGCGGGCGAACCAGATGTTGGCGGCCCGGTCGGGCTCGGGTGTGAAGCTGTCGCGCGCCTCGGGCCAGTAGAGCGCGCCGGTCACCCGCGCCGCCGCGCCGGCCGCCACGCCCGCGCCCTTCATCGCCTCGGGGATGTAGCCGAGATCGACCAGCACGGTGCGCCCCGCGCCACCGGAAGCGAGCGGCGCGATCACCCGGAACCCGGGCCCAAAGGGGCGCTCGGAGGTCAGCAGATAGAGCGCCTCGTCGCCGACCCGGCCCTCGACGGCCACGCGCAGGAAATTGTCGCGCTCGGGATCGGGCGCGGCGGGCAGCGGGACCGGCTCGGCCGAGAGCCGGCTCTCGAGCCGGGCGATCAGCGCCTCCTTCCAGGCGAGCCGCTCGAGCTGCCAGACCCCGAGGCCCGCCAGGACCGCCGTGCCGGCCAGCCCGAAGATCGCCGCGGCGAGGACGCGCCGCCTCACCCGCCCCAGATGTAGACGCAGGAGAACAGGAACAGCCAGACCACGTCGACGAAGTGCCAGTACCAGGCGGCCATCTCGAAGCCGATGTGCTGGTCGGGCGTGAAGTGGCCCTGCACCGCGCGCAGGAGGCACACGGCGAGGAAGATCGTGCCGATGATCACGTGCGCGCCGTGGAACCCGGTCGCCATGAAGAAGCTGGCGCCGTAGATGTTGCCCGAGAAGCCGAACGGCGCATGCGCGTACTCGTAGGCCTGGAAACTGGTGAACAGGATGCCGAGCACGATGGTCGCCGCCAGCCCCCAGACCAGCCCGCGCCGGTCGTCCTCGATGAGCGCGTGGTGCGCCCAGGTCACCGTGACGCCCGAGAGCAGCAGGATCAGGGTGTTGATCAGCGGCAGGTCCCAGGGGTTGAAGGTCTCGATCCCCGCGGGCGGCCAGGCGCCGTCCATCGGGAAGATCGCGTGCTTGAAGAAGTTCCAGAACCAGGCGGCGAAGAACATCACCTCGGACATGACGAAGAGGATGAACCCCATCCTCAGCCCGATGCGCACCACCGGCGTGTGGTCGCCCCCTTGCGCCTCGCGCACCACGTCGGCCCACCAGCCGATCATCGTGTAGATCACGCCGACGCTGCCCATCGCGAAGATCCAGGGGGTGATTCCGTGGAACCACAGCACGGCGCCCAACAGCATGACGAAGCCGCTGACGGCGCCGAGGAACGGCCAGATGCTCGGCTCGAGAATGTGGTAGTCGTGCTGCTTTTCGTGGGCCATCCGATTCTCCGTTCCCCCCGCCTGGCGCCCCGGCTCAGTCGCCGAGCGCCGCCTGCCTGTCCAGCTCCGTCTCGAAGAAGGTGTAGGAGAGCGTGATCGTGTTCACACCCTTCGCCTCCGCGTCCTCGACCATCGCCGGGTCGATGTAGAAGGTGACCGGCATGCGCACCCGCTCGCCCGGCCCGAGAACCTGCTCGGTGAAGCAAAAGCAGTCGATCTTGGTGAAGTAGCCGCCCGCCGAGAACGGCGCGACATTGTAGGTGGCGCTGCCCGCGACCGGCCGGTCGGTCGGGTTGTGCGCTTCGTAGAAGGCGAGCGCCGTCTCGCCGATGCGCACCTTCATCGAGGTCTGGACGGGCGCGAAGCTCCACGGCATGCCGCGCACCAGCGAGGCGTCGAAGCGCACCGTCACCATGCGCTCGAACACCCGGTCGGCGCCGGCGGCGGCGACCTGGGTGGTGCCGCCGAAGCCGGTCACCCGGCAGAACAGGTCGTAGAGCGGCACCGCCGCCCAAGCCATGCCGCCCATGCCCAGAATCACCAGGACCAGCGGGATCGTCTTGCGCCGCAGATCTGGGCGCTTCGGATCCGGTCTGGCGCGAGGATCGCTCATCTCAGCCCCATCAGCCCCACGGGTTCGCCGCGTTCTCGCCCAGCTTGGCGAGCGTCACCCAAAACAGCAAGCCGGCGACCGCCAGCAGCACCAGCAGGAGCCCGAGATTGCGGCCGCGCCGGCGCCGGTGCAGCTCGTGGTCCTTGCGCATCACACCCGCCATCTCAGAACCATGCCGCCCAGGGGAGCGGACCGATAACCGTCCTCAGTGCCGCCTCGCCGATGAAGCCGGCGAAGAGCGCGAAGAGGTAGACGATCGAGATGCCGAAGAGTCGCTTCTCCGCGCGGTAGCGGTCGCGGGCCGCCGCCGCCGCGTCGCGCCGCGCCACGGCGCGGGCGCCGCGCAGGAACGCGGCGCCGGCGACCAGCGCCACGCCCAGATAGACCGGCCCGCCGGCCGCGCTGAAGGTGGGCGCCAGCGACACCGGCACCAGCGCCAGGGCGTAGCGCCAGAGCTGGCGCCGGGTCGCCGCCTCGCCCGCCACCACGGGCAGCATCGGCACGCCGGCGCGGGCGTAGTCGTCGTTGCGAAACAGTGCCAGCGCCCAGAAATGCGGCGGAGTCCACAGGAAGATGATCAGGAACATGAACACCGGCGCGGCGCTGATCTCGCCGGCGGCGGCCGCCCAGGCGATCACCGGCGGGAAGGCGCCCGCGGCACCGCCGATCACGATGTTCTGCGGCGTCCAGCGCTTCAGCCACATGGTGTAGATGACGGCGTAGTAGAAGATGGTGAAGGCGAGCAGCCCCGCCGCCAGCGGGTTCGCCACCACGGCGAGCATCATCACCGCGAGGAGCGCCAGCCCCAGCCCGAAGCCCAGCGCCTCGCCCGGCGTCACCACGCCGCTCGGCACCGGCCGGGCGCGGGTGCGGGCCATCACCGCGTCGATGTCGGCATCCCACCACATGTTGAGCGCGCCCGAGGCGCCGGCGCCGGCGGCGATGCACAGGATGCTGGCCAGCGCCACCACCGGATGCACGGCGCCCGGCGCCGCCACCAGCCCGGCCAGCGCCGTGAACACCACCAGCGACATGACGCGCGGCTTCATCAGGGCGACGAAGTCGCCGAAGCCCGCCTCCGCGCCGAATGCCGCGCCGCGCGCCGGGCCGCCTGCGATTGCCGCCGTCTCGCTCACCTCGTGTGCCTCCCGTCGCCGGAACCCGTCACTCGGCCGCGGCCAGCTGCGTGGCCGCCGCGCCGCCAGGGCCGGTCGGGCCGCCCGGGCCCCCCTGGGCCTGCCGCGTCGAGACCCACGCGTCGAACGCCTCCCGGCTCACCACCTCGACGACGATCGGCATGTAGGCGTGGTCCTTGCCGCACAGCTCCGAGCACTGGCCGAAGAACACCCCGGTCTCCTCGGCCCGGAACCAGGTCTCGTTGATGCGCCCGGGCACCGCGTCGACCTTCGAGC
>DATKCQ010000188.1:0-25410 GCA_035513135.1 Thermohalobaculum sp. | reverse complement strand
CTCGTGCCCCCCGTCCACGAAGAACCGGCCGTGGAAGCGCTTGCCCACCAGCCGCCCGAACATGTCGGGAAAGCACACCAGCACGGTGTCGATCTCGCCCGCGTCGACCGCGGCCCCCAGCTCCTTCAGCGTCAACATGCCAGTCATGCCAGCACCCCCGTCCCTGATCGTTCCGCCCCGAATCGGGCACCGGGCCGACCGGCCCGGCGCCCCTCACGGCCCCTCGTCTAGACGCCCCCGCCGGCTCCCCCTTCCGGCGGGGGCGCACCGGCGCTCAGGTGCACCGGTAAGGCAGGCCCGCCTGGCGCATGGTCGCGTTGTAGTCGCGGAAGATCTGGACCACGCGGGCAGCGCGGTCGCTGGTCGCGGCGATCTCGTCCCAGAACTTGACGGCCTCGTCCTCGACCACCCGCCACTCTTCATCCGGGATCGAGGTCAGCTCCAGCTTGCCGCCCTTCGTGCGCAGATGCGCCTCGCCGCCCCAGTACCACCACTGGCGGTAGTAGTGCGAGCTATCCATGCACAGCTTGAACAGCGTCTTGAGGTGATCCGGCAACTCGTTCCAGCGCGCCGAGTTGGCGAAGTACGAGCCGATCCAGGCGCCCGAGATATTGTTGGTCAGGAAATAGCTGGTGACGTCAGCCCAGCCCACCGTGTAATCCTCAGTGATCCCGGACCACGCCATTCCGTCGATCTCGCCGGTCTGGGCGGCGATCTCGGCGTCCTCGTAGGGGATCGTCACCGGCACGACGCCAAACCGCGTCAGGAACCTGCCCGCCGTCGGGAAGGTGTAGACGCGCAGCCCTTTGAGGTCCTCAAGACTGCGAACCGGCTTTCGCGTATTGAAGTGGCAGGGATCCCAGGCGCCGGAGCTCAGCCAGGTCACGCCCTCGATCTCGCCATAAGCCTCTTCCCAGATCTGGCGCAGGCCGTACTGCTCGAACAACACCGGCACGTCGAGGCTGTAGCGCAGGGCGAGCGGGAAGTAGCCGCCGAACACCGAAACATCGACCGGCGCGGCGATCGAGTCGTCGTCCGACTGCACCGCGTCGATGGTCCCCGCCTGCATGGCGCGGAACAGCTCGCCGGTGGGCACGAGCTGGTCGGCAGTGTAGAGCTCGATCTCCATCTCGCCGTTGGCGACCTTGTTGAACTCGTCGATCGAGGGCTTGATGACGTGTTCGGCCAGCGCCGGGCCGGCATAGGTCTGCAGGCGCCAGCGGATTGGGCCCTGCGCCTTAACGTAAGGCGCCGCCAGCGCCGAGGCGGCGACACCCGCGCTGCCCGCCACCCCCGCCCTCTTGAGGAAGTCGCGCTTGGTCAGTCTGTCTCGGCTCGTCATTTCAGTGCCTCCCTGTCTGGTCTCTCACACGCCCGCGCCGGCCGGCGCGGGATCTCCTCGCCCCTCACAATCCCCGATAGTAGTTCGGCAGCCACAGCGCGATCTGCGGAAAGGCCATCACCAGGATCAGGCCGAAGATCATCACGATGACGAACGGCACGATCGAGCGGTAGATGTCCCACAGCGTGATCTCCGGCGGCGCCATCGCCCGCATCAGGAACAGGTTGTAGCCGAACGGCGGCGTCATGTAGGCGATCTGGCAGGTGATGGTATACAGCACCCCGTACCAGATCAGGTCGAAGCCCAGCACCGCCACCAGCGGCACGTAGAGCGGCGCCACGATCACCAGCATCGCCGTGTCGTCGAGGAAGGTGCCCATCACCAGGTACGAGAGCTGCATCAGGATCAGCACCTCCCACGGCCCCAGCCCGAGCTGCTCGAGGAACAGCCCTTCGATCGCCTTCACCGCGCCCAGGCCGTCGAACACCGCGCCGAAAGCCAGCGCGGCGAGGATGATCCACATGAACATGCAGCTCACCGCCAGGGTCTTCTCGAGCGAGACCGTCAAGACCCGCAGCGTCAGCCGCCCCCGCACCAGCGCCGCCAGCGTCGCCGCCAGCGCACCGACGGCCGAGCTTTCCACCAGGCTGGTATAGCCCATCAGGAACAGCCCGGTCATCGAGAAGAAGATCAGGAACGGCAGGATCCCGGCCGAGAGCAGCTTGAGCCTCTCGGCCCGGCCCACGTCGCGCTCCTCGGGCGGCAGGGCGGGCCCGAGATGGGGCTGCCACCAGCAGCGGATGGCGATGTAGAGGATGAACAGCGTCGCCATCATCAGCCCCGGGAACACGCCCGCGAGCCACAATTGCGTCACCGGCTGGCGCGCGATCATGCCGTAGAGCACCAGCACCACCGAGGGCGGCACGAGAATCCCCAGCGAGCTGCCCGCCTGGATCACCCCCGTGACCATCTGCTTGTCGTAGCCGCGGCGAAGCAGCTCGGGCAGCGCGATGGTCGCCCCGATCGCCATCCCCGCGACCGACAGCCCGTTCATCGCCGAGATCACCACCATCAGCCCGATGGTACCGATGGCGAGCCCGCCCCTGAGCGGCCCGAACCAGACATGGAACATCTTGTAGAGGTCGTCGGCGATGCCCGACTCCGCCATGATGTAGCCCATGTAGATGAACAGCGGCAGCGTCAGCAGCGGGTACCAGCGCATCAGCTTCATCGCCGCCGAGAACGGCATCTCGGCGCCGCCCGGCCCCCACAGCGCCAGTGCCGCCACCGCCCCGACGAAGCCGATGGCGGCGAACACGCGCTGCCCCGTGAGCAGCATCAGCATCATCGAGGCGAACATCAGGAAGGCGATCAGGTCGTAGCTCATGGCAGCGGCTCTCCCCGCGCCTCGGCCAGGTTCCTGAAGAACGTCGACACCGCCTGCAGCAGCATCAGCACGATGCCGATGCACATGATGATCTTGATCGGCGCCATGCGCGGCGCCCAGGACGAGTAGTAGGTCTCGTTGTATTTGAGGGCGTACTCGGTGCTGGCGAGGCCTCCCGCCAGCAGCACGCCGAGATAGAAGACCAGGAACAGCACGGTGACCGCGTCGACCGCCGCCCGCGTCCTCGGCGTCCAGCGGCTGTAGGCCAGGTCCATGCGCACATGGCTGTCCATCTGCAGCGCGTAGGCGCCGCCCAGCAGGTAGTAGGCGGCCATGGTGAACTGCGCCACCTCGATCGCCCAGATCGGCGGGATCGAGAAGTTCTTGGTGTATGCCGAGTAAAGCAGGATACCCATCATCACGAAGACGAGCAGCATCACCACCCGGCCGATCCAGCGGTTCACCCGGTCGACCCAGCGCACATATGCCCGGATCACCTCAGGCAATCGCGCGCCCTCCCGCCCGGTGGCCGAGCCGCGCCAGCGCCGCCCGCGCGCAGCCCGCCAGCCAGTCGCCCATGGCGCGCTGGCTGGAGGCGTCGGCGACCAGGTCGTTGCGGATCTCGATCATCGCGTTGAGCAGCCCGCGCGGCAGCGCCTGCGCCGCCAGGGTGTGCGTCACCCCGTCGCGCGGCCCGTAGGGCCGGTTTCGGTGCACGACCAGCCCCTCGCGCCTCGCCGCGTCCCCCGTGACCACATCGAGCAGCGCGTCGGCGAAGCGCCGGTCGCGGTCGTGCAGGATGCCGAGGCCGGTGTCGCGCCGCACGCCGTCGTAGACCGGCGTGAAGCTGTGCACGGTGAGCAGCACCGGCCGCCGGCCCCCGGCCAGCCGGGCGTCGAGGCACCCCGCCAGCGCGTCGCGGAACGGCGCGTAGAACCGGGCCGCCCGCCCGGCCCGCGCCGCGATGCTCAGCCCGGTGTTGCCGGGCACGCGGTAGACCTCGGAGACCTCGGGGATGGCGCTGGCGGCGTCGGGCGGCCGGTTGCAGTCGTAGACGAGCCGCGAGACGCGCTGCGCCACCAGCGGCGCGTCCAGCACCAAGGCCATGCGCCGCGCCACCGCCAGCGCACCGGGGTCCCAGGCGATGTGGCTGGCAAGCGCCCCGGCGTCCAGCCCCAGCCCGTCGAACCCGGGCGGGACGGCGTTCGAGGCGTGCTCGCAGACGATGACGAAATCACCGCCCGCCGCGGGGTTCTCCACCGCGACCGTCTCGGCTTCGGGCCCGGCTGTGGCGGCATCTCCGGTCATCGGCCGAGGTGTCCCCCTCTTCTGTGGCCGGTTCCTCCCGCCGGCCATTCCTTCGCGAATCTTGACGGCAGTCAAGAAAAATCGGAAAGGATATTTTCAGGCAGTTTCACGTTGTCCGGATAGTTTCAAGATCTCCGGGCAGGAGGCGGCGATGGACCCGGCTGAGGACGCCACGGTGGCCGAGCGCATCCGCGCCCGCTTCGCGAGCCTCACCCGCGCCGAGCGCCAGCTCGCCAACGTCATGCTGGAGAACTACCCGCTCTCGGGCCTGGGCTCGATCACCACGGTCGCCGAGGTCTCGGCCGTCTCCACGCCGACCGTCGCGCGCATGGCGCGCAAGCTCGGCTATGGCGGCTTCCCGGAGCTGCAGGCGGCGCTGCGCGCCGAGCTCGAGGCCACCATCTCGAGCCCCATCGCCAAGCACGACCGCTGGGCGGCGGACGCCCCCGACACCCACATCCTCAACCGCTTCGCCGAGGTGGTCTCGGACAATTTGCGCCAGACCCTGCGCCAGCTCGATCCGGCGGTGTTCAACGCGGTGACGGGGCTGCTCGCCGACCGGCGCCGCGGCGTCTACCTGGTCGGCGGGCGCATCACCCGCTCGCTGGCGGATTATTTCTTCACGCACCTGCAGGTGATCCGCAGCGGCACCACGCTGATCGCGCCGAACTCGAACACCTGGCCGCACTATCTGCTGAACATGCGCCCGCGCGACGTGCTGGTCGCCTTCGACATCCGCCGCTACGAGCGCGACGTGCTGAAGCTCGCCGAGATGGCCGACGCACGCGGCGCCGAGGTGGTGCTGTTCACCGACCAGTGGGGCTCGCCCGCGGCGCGCCACGCCACGCACAGCTTCAACTGCCGCATTGAGGCGCCATCGGCCTGGGACTCCTCGGTGGTCACGCTTTTCATCGTCGAGGCCCTGATCGCCGCCGTGCAGAACACCAGCTGGGACGAGACCCGCCGCCGCATGAAGTCGCTGGAGGAGCTGTTCGATCAGACCCACCTGTTCCGCAAGTTCATCTGAGGCGCGCCAACTTTTTCGAAGGCCCTCTCCCCTCCCAGCAGGAGGGGGGAGGAGCCAGGCCACGCAGCCATGCGCCCCCCCTCTCCCCCTGGGAGAGGGGATGGGGGAGAGGCGTCGCCATGGGCCGGCGTCAGGGCGGGGCAGGCATTACCTGGGCCGCGGCGGCGCCACGGGTGCCAGAAGGGACGCCCGTCCGCTGCGCTCGGCCGCCGTCTCGGCCGCAGGCCCGGTCTCGACGCCCTCGAGCACCGCCGCCGCGGCGCCGGGCCCCGTGGCCGGTCCGTTCGCCGCCCGCAGCCTGGTCATCTGCGCCGTGAGGAAGGCCAGCATCTCGTCCTCGCCCAGCGGCCGGTCGTTGAAGCCGCTGACGGTGACCAGCAGCAGGCGGCCGTTGATCTCGGCGAAGGCGCGCCAGAAGCGCGGCGCGAAGATCGACTCGCTGCCCTCGGCGGTGGCCTCCTCGACCAGCACGTAGAGCGCCCTGCCGACCCGCTCGGCCGTCACCACCCGGCCCGGGCCGGTGCCATCGCCGCGGCCGAGCAGGCGTCCCCCGGCCTCGGTGCCGAGCAGCGTCTCGAAGGCCGCCAGCGCGCCGGGCTCCTCGCCGAACGCCGCCTCGCCCGAGACGGTGATCGTCAGGATCCCCGGAAACGGGCGCGGCAGGCCCGCGCCGCTCTCGCCGTTCGCCAGCCCCTGGCTGTCCACGCAGTCGGTCACCAGCGCGAAGGCCGAGCGCTGGGTCACCGCGACCGACTCCTCGTCGAGGCAGTAGCCGTCCGGCGGCTCGACCACGATCTGCCGGCCGTTCGCGGCGAAGACGACGCGCGCCACGCCCGACTCGAGCACGGCGAACCCCACCTCGCCGCGCAGCCGCGCGAGCTCGTGCTCACGCCCGCTCAGGCCAGGCGTCTGGGGCACCTCGCAGCCCGCGAGCAGCAGCGCGAGCGTCAGCCAGGGGGTCGCCCGCCACACCGCCCGGCGCCGCGCCCGCGGTGCTGCACACCTGCCCACCGGCCTGCCTGCGCCCGCGGCGTCAGAGGTCGGCATAGACGTGGCGCTCACCGTCCTTGCCCGGGTGGGTGACCGCGCCGTCCTTGGTCGAGCCGACCAGCTGGGCGTATTTCCACAGCGCCCCGGCGCCGTAGAGCGTCTCGCGCGGGCCGGCCCACGCCTTCGCCCGCTCGCGCAGCTCCCTGGCCTTGAGCTTGACCTTCAGCGTGCCCTTGCGCGCGTCGATCTGGATGACGTCGCCGTCGCGGATATGCGCGATCGGCCCGCCGGCCGCGGCCTCCGGTCCGACATGTCCGACGCAGAAGCCGCGCGTGGCGCCCGAGAAGCGCCCGTCGGTGATCAGCGCCACCTTGCCGCCCATGCCCTGGCCGGAGATCGCCGCGGTGGTCGCCAGCATCTCGCGCATGCCGGGGCCGCCCTTCGGCCCCTCGTTGCGGATGACGATGACCTCGCCCGCCTGGTAGTCGCGGCGCCTGACGGCCTCGAAGGCGTCTTCCTCGGATTCGAAGACCCGCGCCGGGCCCTCGAACTTGAGCTTTTTCATGCCGGCGACCTTCACGATCGCCCCCTCGGGCGCCAGGTTGCCCTGGAGCCCGACCACGCCGCCCCAGGTCGAGAGCGGCTTCTCGATGGGGTGGATCACGCGGCCGTCCGCCTCGCCCTCGATCCCGGCGAGGTTCTCGGCGATGGTCTTGCCCGTCACGGTGATGCAGTCGCCGTGCAGCAGCCCGGCGCGCAGCAGCTCCTTCATCACCACGGGCACGCCGCCCACGTCGTAGAGGTCCTTGGCGATGTACTTGCCGCCCGGCTTGAGGTCGACGAAGTAGGGCGTGGTGCGGAAGATCTCGCACACGTCCATCAGGTCGAACTTGATGCCCGCCTCGTGCGCGATGGCCGGCAGGTGCAGCCCGCCATTGGTCGAGCCGCCGGTGCAGGCGATGATCCGCGCCGCGTTCTCGAGCGCCTTGCGCGTGACGATGTCGCGCGGCCGGATGCCCCGCGCCAGCAGCTCCATCACCGCGCGCCCGCTGGCCTCGGCGTACTGGTCGCGGCTCTCGTAGGGCGCCGGCGCGCCCGACGAGTTCGGCAGCGCCAGCCCGATCGCCTCGGCCACGCAGGCCATGGTGTTCGCGGTGAACTGCCCGCCGCAGGCGCCCGCCGAGGGGCAGGCCACCGCCTCGAGCTTCTTCAGCGCGCAGTCTGACAGCTTGCCCGCCTGGTGCTCGCCGACCGCCTCGAACACGTCCTGCACGGTGACGTCGCGGCCCTCGTAGCGGCCGGGCAGGATCGACCCGCCGTAGAGGAACACCGAGGGCACGTTGAGGCGCACCATCGCCATCATCATCCCCGGCAGCGACTTGTCGCAGCCCGCGAGCCCGACCAGCGCGTCGTAGGCGTGGCCGCGCATGGTCAGCTCCACCGTGTCGGCGATCGCCTCGCGGCTGACCAGCGACGAGCGCATGCCCTCGTGGCCCATGGCGATGCCGTCGGTCACCGTGATGGTGGTGAACTCGCGCGGCGTGCCGGCGGCTTCCTGCACCCCCAGCTTGGCCGCCTGCGCCTGGCGGCTGAGCGCGATGTTGCACGGCGCCGCCTCGTTCCAGCAGGTGGCGACGCCGACGAAGGGCCGGTGGATCTCCTCGTCGCTCAGCCCCATGGCGTAGAAGTAGGACCGGTGCGGCGCGCGTTGCGGCCCCTCGGTCACGTGGCGGCTCGGCAGTTTCGACTTGTCGAACGTCCTGGCGTCCATGCCCCTCTCGGCCTCCCGCGGATCTTGTTGTGAGTCGGCTTGAAAGCCTAACGACGGGCCCGATGGGATTCCAGCGCTGATCGGCGCGGCCTTCACCGGGCGGAAGCGGAAAATCCGGACAAGGGGGGCGAAATCGCCGGCCGGACTCACTAGTATGCAAAGGACGCCGGAGCCGCCGATGCGGCCCGATGCAGCGAAAGGAGGCCGACCATGGGCAAGCACCCGATCGACCGCGACCGCCCCCGCGACGCCAAGGTGGCGAAGGAGTACGCCCGCGTCGAGCGTCAGCAGGCGGACCCCGCCACCTCCTCGAAGGTCAAGGCGATGGCCAAGGCGTCGCGCCGGGACGACACCTCCAGCGAGACCCGGGAGTTCGCCCGCATCGAGCGCGAGCAGGGTGAGCCGACCAGCGATCCCAGGGTCAAGGCGATGACCAGGGCCGCCCACAAGGACGAGGACAAGTCGCTGGTCACGCGCCTGAAACAGTTCCTCAACATTGACCGGCAACGCCCTGAATCATAAAGTCTTGCCGTGATGGGCATGCCTCGCGTAAGGTGAACGTTCGCGCCCTGCCCCGGCCGGAGCGCGGTGCCTGGAGAACCGAACGGAGGCTGCCGGTGCCCACCCCACTCGAGCCATCTCCACTCGAGCAATACATCGCCCCGGCGGGCGAGCGTCACGGGCTGTGGCGCCTGGTTGCCGGGGTCGTCCTGATCCTCGCCGGCTGGTTCCTCTGGACCGTGCTGGTGATGGCCGCCTACGTGCTCTACCGCATGGTCACCGACCCGCCGATGGAGCGCGCGCTCGAGGCGCTGGGCGAGCTGGTGAATGCCGGCGGGCCGGCGAGCGTGCTGTTCCAGCTCACCACCTTCGCCGGCATCTGGCCGGCGACCTGGGCGGTGCTGAAGCTGCTGCACCGCCAGCGTTTCGCCACGCTGTTCTCGCCCGAGGGCGGGGTGCGCTGGCGCGACTTCCTGGGCGGGCTGGTGCTGGCCGCCGCGTTCTCGGCGGCAACGCTCACCGCCGCCCTCGTCACGGTGGGCATGCCGGAGCGCACCGAGCTCGCGGCCGAGACCTGGCTGATGTGGCTGGTGCCGCTCGCGCTGCTGGTGTTCCTGCAGGCTTCGGGCGAGGAGATGATCTTCCGCGGCTACATGCTGCAGCGGCTCGCCGCGCGTTTCCGCGCGCCGCTGATCTGGGCCGGGGCGCCGGCGCTGCTGTTCGGCTTTGCCCACTACTCGGGCGGCGACAAGCTGGGCATCAGCTGGCACTACGTCGTGGTCACCGCCGCCTTCGGCCTGGCCGCGGCGGCGCTGGTCTGGCGCACCGGCAGCCTCGCCGTGGCCATGGGGCTGCACACCGGCATGAACCTGTTCGCCATCGCCGGGCTGGGCGTAAAGGGCGTGCTCGAGGGCACCCAGCTCTTCCTCTACGAGGAGTCCAAGGCGGCGCTGCTGTTCACCGTCGACGGCATCGCCACCCTGGTGATCCTCGCCTTCGTACTCTCGCCGCTGTGCCCCTTCGGCGCGCGCCGGGCGGCCGCCTGACACGGGTGCGCAGCGCGCCTGACGCCCCGCCCAGGAACCCCGTTTGACGCCCACGCGCGGCGCCCCGGCCCGGGGACGCGCGACGCTCAGCCGCGGCCCAGGAAGGCCGAGAGCCGCTCCACCCCGGCCGCGATCCGCTCGGGCGCCTGGGCGAACGAGAACCGCACCGTGCCGCCGCCGCGCACCGGGTCGAAGTCGAGGCCGGGCGTGGTCGCGACCCGCGCCTCCGCCAGCAGCCGCGCGCAGAACTCGCGGCTGTCGTTGGCCAGCCGCCCGACCCCGGCATAGACGTAGAACGCCCCGTCGGCGGGCGAGATGTCGGTGAACCCCAGTCGCGGCAGCGCCTCGAGCAGCGTCGCCCGGTTCTCGGCATAATCCGCGAGATGCCCCGCCACCTCGGCCTCGCCCTCGGGCGTGAGCGCGCCCAGCGCCGCGACCTGGCTGGCGTGACTGGGGCAGATGAACAGGTTCTGCGCCAGGTTCTGCACCGGCCGCACGAAGCGCTCGGGCAGCACCATCCAGCCGATGCGCCAGCCGGTCATGGCGTAGTACTTGGAGAACGAGTTGATGACGAACACCTCGTCGGTCAGCTCGAGCGCCGAGACCGCCGGCGTCTCGTAGGTGATGCCGTGATAGATCTCGTCGGAGATCAGCGCGATGCCGTGCCGCGCGCAGTGCGCGACCAGGGCCGCCAGCGCCGCCCGGTCCAGCATGGTCCCGGTCGGGTTGGCCGGGCTGGCCACCAGCAGCCCGTCGACCCGCCCTCCCGCCTGCTCCAGGAGCCCGGGCGTCGGCTGGTAGCGCGAGGCAAGCTCGGCCTCGAGGCGCACCGGCTCGAGGCCCAGCGCGCCGAGGATGTTGCGGTAGCAGGGATAGCCCGGATCGGCGATCGCCACCCGCTCGCCCGCGTCGAACAGCGCCAGGAAGGCCAGCACGAAGCCGGCCGACGAGCCCGCCGTCACCACCACCCGCTCCGGGTCCAGCCCGATGCCGTGGCGGCTCCGGTAGAGCCCGGCGATCGCCCGGCGCAGCTCGGCCATGCCCAGCCCGCCCGTATAGCCGAGCGGCGCGCCCCGCGCCATCGCCGCCGCCAGCGCCTCGCGCGCGGCGCGCGGGGCCCCGTGGGCCGGCTCGCCCAGCTCCATGTGGACCACGTTCGCGCCGCGCGCCTCCAGCGCCTGCGCCTCGCCCAGCACGTCCATGGCGAGGAACGGCGCGGTGCGGCTGCGGCTTGAAATCTTCACGATCAGTTTTCCTGTCTGGCCTCGTGCCCGCGGCGATGTTCTGTTATGCCTGCCGCTCGTGCGGGCGACAACCGGCTGCAAGGCCGGCCGCGCCCGGCTGCCAGATACGCGAGGAAAACGTGCCCACAATGCCCGGACCACTGACCGGACGCCTGATCGCCGGGCTTGTTGCCCTGACGCTGGCGCTGGCGCCGCAGCTCGCCGCCGCGCTGAGCCTGATCCGCGACGCCGAGATCGAGCGCACCCTCGAGCGCATGGCCCGCCCGGTGTTCCAGGCCGCCGGGATCGGCCCGGCGAGCGTCGATATCTACATCGTCAACAATCGCGATCTCAACGCCTTCGTCGCCGCCGGGAACAACATCTTCCTGTATTCCGGCCTGCTGACGACGCTGGAGACCCCGGAGGAGCTGATCGCCGTGATCGCCCACGAGACCGGGCACCTCGCCGGCGGCCACCAGGCCCGGCGCGGCATGAACCTGCGCGACGCCCGCGGCCCGGCGCTGCTCGCCGTCCTCGCCGGGATCGCCGCCGCGGCAGCCGGCGGTCCGCAGGTGGGCGCCGCCGTCGCCGTGGGCGGTCAGTCGGCGTTGCAGCGCTCGCTGCTGGCCTATAACCGGGCCGAGGAGGCTTCCGCCGACCAGGCCGCGATCGACTACATGCTGCGCGCCGGCGTCAACCCGGAGGGCCTGCTCAAGGTGATCTCGCGCTTCCGCGGCCAGGAAGTCCTGACGATGGGCAACGTCGACCCCTACGTGCAGACCCACCCGCTCTCGACCGAGCGCGTGCAGCTCATCGAGCGGCGCGTCGGCGAGACCGCCGGCCGGACCTTCCCCGAGGACCCCGAACGCGCCTACTGGCACGCGCGCATGCGCGCCAAGCTCCGGGGCTACCTCGACGACCCGCAGCGCGTGCTCGACGGCCACTCCGGCCAGGCCGAGACCGAGGAGGCGCTCTATGCCAAGGCCGTGGCGCTCTACCGCCGGCCCGCCTTCCAGGAGGCGCTCGACGCCACCGGCCGGCTGATCGCCATGCGCCCGGCCGACCCCTACTATATCGAGCTCAAGGCCCAGCTGCTGTTCGAGACCGGCCATGCCGAGCAGGCGGTGCCGCTCTACCGCGAGGCGGTGCGCCTGTCGCCCGAGGAGCCGTTGATCGATGCCGGACTCGGCCGGGCGCTGCTGGCGCTGAACACGCCCGAGGCGAACGCCGAGGCGCTCGACGTGCTGCAAAAGGCCCGCGCGCGCGACCTCGGCGATGTGTCGGCGTTGCGCGACCTGGCGACCGCCTACTCGCGCGCCGGCCAGGACGGCATGGCGGCGCTCGCCACGGCCGAGCGCTACGCGCTCACCGGGAACACCGAGGACGCCGTGCTGATCGCCGGGCGCGCCGCCACCGTGCTGCCCGAGGGCTCGCCCGGCTGGCTCAGGGCGCAGGACATCCTGGCGCTCGATACCGACCAGTAGCCCTTCGAGCAGGAGACGCCCATGCCCCGTCCGATCGCCGCCCTGGCCCTCAGCCTCGCCCTCGCGGCGCCTGCCCTTCCGGCCGCCGCGCAGGAGCAATCGCTGCCCGTCCGCCCGGACATGTCCGAGACCGAGCGCGCCCAGTTCCGCGCCGAGGTGCGCGCCTACCTGCTCGAGAACCCGGAGGTGCTCCTCGAGGCGATCGAGATCCTAGAGGTGCGCCGCGCCGCCGACCGTGAGAACGTCGACGCCGAGCTGGTCGCGCAGAACCGCGACGCGCTGTTCAATGACCCGAACGCCTGGGTCGGCGGCAATCCCGAGGGCGACGTCACGCTGGTCGAGTTCTTCGACTACCGCTGCGGCTTCTGCAAACGGGCGCACCCGGAGGTGCGGGCGCTGCTCGAGCA
Organism: Thermohalobaculum sp.; assembly: GCA_035513135.1. GTDB lineage: Bacteria > Pseudomonadota > Alphaproteobacteria > Rhodobacterales > Rhodobacteraceae > Thermohalobaculum. The sequence goes on along the minus strand of DATKCQ010000188.1, from coordinate 12,924 downwards.
GGACCCGAACATCCGCTACATCGCCAAGGAGTTCCCGATCCTCGGCCCCGACTCGCTGGCCGCCGCGCGCCTGGCGCTGGCGGCGCTGGACCTCGACCCGTCGAAATACGGCGAACTGAACGACGCGCTGATGAGCTTCGAGGGCCAGCTCACCGAGGCCGCCGCCTACCGGATCGCCGAGGATCTCGGCTACGACGCGGCGGCGCTGAGGGAGCGCGCCGCCCGCTCCGAGATCGAGGCGCGCATCCGCGACAACTACCTGCTCGCGCAGGCGCTCGAGATCAGCGGCACGCCGGGCTTCGTGCTCGGGGACCGCATCATCCGCGGCTATCTGCCGCTCGACGAGCTGGCCGCCCAGGTCGCCGAGGTCCGCGCCGCGACGAACTGAGCCGACTCGTGGCCCCCAAAAGGCCGCTTTGCGCCCGCCGCCGCTTTCACATATAACGCGCACTGATAACGCGGGCCGAGAGCCGGCGCGGGCGAGCCGCCCGCCCGGCCCTGGCGGCAACGAGGGGAGCGCGGCATCGCCGGACGGGGAACCATGAACAAGAACGCCGAGCAGGACGTCGCCTTCATCCGCGCGCTGGCCGAGCTTTTGCGTGAATCCGAGCTCACCGAGATCGAGGTCACCCGCGAATACGGCGCCGATGACGAGTTGAAGGTGCGCCTCTCGCGCGCTGCGGCGGCCGTGGCGCCGGTGGCCCTCCAGCCGCTGCCGGCCCAGCCGGCGCCCACCGCCCATCAGGCGCCCGCCAGCCCCGCCCCGGCCGCCGCGACTTCGCCCGAGCCGTCCGCCGAGCCCGCCGGCCCAGACCTCTCCAAGGCGGTCACCTCGCCCATGGTGGGCACCGTCTACCTGTCGTCCGAGCCGGGTTCCGAGCCCTTCGTGACCGTGGGCGACACCGTGGCCGAGGGCGAGACGCTGCTGATCATCGAGGCGATGAAGACGATGAACCAGATCCCCAGCCCGCGCGGCGGGACGGTGCGCCAGATCCTCGTCGCCAACGCCGAGCCAGTCGAGTTCGGGCATCCCCTGATGGTCATCGACTGAGCGGCGGGGCGCACGCGTGTTCAACAAGATCCTGATCGCCAACCGCGGCGAGATCGCCCTGCGCATCCACCGTGCCGCCAAGGACATGGGGGTGGCGACAGTTGCCGTGCACTCCACCGCCGACGCCCAGGCGATGCATGTGCGGCTCGCCGACGAAAGCGTGTGCATCGGCCCGCCCTCGAGCAGCCAGAGCTACCTCAACCAGCCGGCCATCCTCACCGCCTGCGAGATCACCGGAGCCGAGGCGGTGCACCCCGGCTACGGCTTCCTCGCCGAGAACTCCGGCTTCGCCCGGATCGTCGAGGAGCACGGGCTGGCCTTCATCGGCCCGACCTCCGACCACATCCGGCTGATGGGCGACAAGGTGGTGGCGAAGGACACCATGCGCCGGCTCGGCGTGCCCTGCGTGCCCGGCTCGGAGGGCGAGGTGGCCAGCGTCGACGAGGCGCTGGCGGTCGCGCGCGACATCGGCTACCCGGTTCTGGTCAAGGCGGCAGCCGGCGGCGGCGGGCGCGGCATGAAGGTGGCGCGCAGCGAGCGCGACCTGGCGCACGCCTTCGCCCAGGCCCGCGCCGAGTCCAAGGCCGCCTTCGGCAACGACGCGGTCTATCTCGAGAAGTACCTCACCCTGCCGCGCCACATCGAGATCCAGGTGATCGGCGACACGCACGGCAACGCCGTGCACCTGGGCGAGCGCGACTGCTCGCTGCAGCGCCGCCACCAGAAGGTGCTGGAGGAGAGCCCGTCCCCGGCGATCGACGAGGAGACCCGCCAGCGCATCGGCACCCTGTGCGCCAAGGCGATCCGCGACATGGGCTACCGGGGCCTGGGCACCATCGAGTTCCTCTACGAGGGGGGCGAGTTCTACTTCATCGAGATGAACACCCGCATCCAGGTCGAGCACCCGGTGACCGAGATGGTCTACGCGGTCGACCTGGTGCGCGAGCAGATCCGCATCGCCGCGGGGGAGAAGCTGTCGTTCCGCCAGAAGGACCTCAAGCCGCGCGGCCACGCCATCGAATGCCGCATCAACGCCGAGCGCGTGCCCTCCTTCGCCCCCTGCCCCGGGATGGTGAAGGCCTACCACGCGCCCGGCGGCTTCGGCGTGCGCATGGACTCGGCGCTCTACTCGGGCTACGCGGTGCCGCCCTACTACGACAGCCTGATCGGCAAGCTGATCTGCTACGGCGAGACCCGGGGCGACTGCCTGATGCGCCTCGAGCGGGCGCTGGGCGAGCTGGTGGTGGACGGCATCGACACCACGGCGCCGCTGTTCCACGCGCTGCTTGCGAACGCCGAAATCCAGGCCGGCAGCTACAACATCCAATGGCTGGAGAACTGGCTGGCGAGCGAGCCGGCCTGAGCGCCGCATGCGCCACGCGCCACCGCCACCTGCGAAGCCTCCCCCCTGTCCCGCCTCCCGGCGGGAGGGGGGACAGGCCCGGGTTTCGCCGCTCGCGCCCCCCTCTCCCCCCGGGAGAGGGGTCGGGGGAGAGGCGCCGGGCGCGCGTGCCCGGCCCTTCGCCCATTGTCATGCCTCGACTCGTGCTGCTCTGCTATCCTCCCGCCAATGAAGGACGCAGAATCACCCGAGCTGGTGCTCACCCCCGCGCTGGTGCTGCGCGCCTATGCCGCCGGCGTGTTCCCGATGGCCGACAGCGCCGACAGCGACGAGGTGTTCTGGGTCGACCCGCGGCGGCGCGGCATCATCCCGCTCGACGGCTTCCGGCTCTCGCGCTCGCTGCGCCGCCGGCTGCGCCGCGCCGACTACGAGGTGCGCCTCGACCGCGCCTTCGAGGCGGTGATCGAGGGCTGTGCCGACCGCTCCGAGACCTGGATCAACCCGACCATCCGCGCGCTCTACACCGGGCTGCACCGCATGGGCCACGCCCACTCGGTCGAGGTCTGGATGGGCGGCCGCCTCGCCGGCGGGCTCTACGGCGTGCGCCTCGGCGCCGCGTTCTTCGGCGAGAGCATGTTCAGCCGGGTGCCCGACGCCTCGAAGATCGCGCTGGCGCACCTGGTGGCGCGGCTGCGCGCCGGGGGCTTCGTGCTGCTCGACACCCAGTTCACCACGACGCATCTCGAGCGCCTCGGCGCGCGCACCGTGCCGAGGGCGCGCTATCACCGGCTGCTCGACGCCGCGGTGACCCGCGGGGCCGACTTCTACCGGCTGGCCGAGGACCCCTCGCCCGAATCGGTGATACAGCTCATCACCCACAAGTCGTAGCGCGGGTGGTCCATGGCCGAAAGCGCCGGGCTCTCGGCGAACATCCATCCCGAGAACACCGGCCCGGCGTCCCCGGCCTTCGCGTCCCACACGCGCAGGAAGGCCATGGTGCCGTGTTCGCCATTGCCCTCGGGCGCCCGGCAGGCCTCGAGCCGCACCCGCAGGCGGTCGATCACCACCTCCTCGCCCGCCGCGATCTCAACCGTCTCGGCCTGCCCGGTCATCTTGTCGAGCTGGCGCAGCCGCGCCCCGGCCTGCGCCACCGTGTCCACCGGGGCGATCAGCTCGGGCACCATCGACGACTCGGGCGCGATGAAGGGCGCCTGCTGGAAGCGCTCGTCGCGCGGCACGATGCCCTCGCCCTGAATTACGCCCCCGGGCATCAGCGGCTCCAGCCTCTCGGTGATGATTCCGCCGCCCGCGCCGTCGTCCCGCGGCTGCTGGGCGCCGGCGGCGGGGACGCACAGGAACGCCGCCGCCGCAGCCAGCGCCAGCCCGGGACTGGCTCGCCTGCTCGCGACCCCGCTCATTGGCCTGCACATTGGCTTGCTCATTGGCTTGCTCATTGGCTTTCTTGGCCGTGGATGAACTTGCCGATCAGGTCGCCGACGCTGACCGAGCTCTGGGTGTAGACGATCTCGTCGCCCGGCTCGAGCATCAGCTCGGCGGCGCCCGGGTCGATGGCGATGAAGGAGTCGCCGAGCAGGCTCGCCGAGCTGATCTTGGCGACCGAATCCTCGGGCAGCGTCACCGAGCTTTTCACCGTGAAGCTGACGGAGGCGAAGTAGGTGTCGGGGTCGAGCCCCATCCTGGCGACGCTGCCCACCTTCACCCCGGCGATGCGCACGTCGCTGCCGACGCTGATGCCCTCGGCCTTGCGGAACTTGGCGACCAGCGGATAGCCGTCGCCGCCGACGCCCACATCGGCCGTGTTCACCGCGTAGACCAGGAATCCGCCGGCCGCCGCCAGCACCAGCGCGCCGATCAGGGTTTCCGCCGCATTGCCCGACATCGCGCTACTCCGGCCGCCAGGCTTCGTAGTCGCCGGCCACGCGCGGCCGCTCGGCGGCGGTCACCACGGAGCCCGGCGGGCGGAAGGCCGCCGCCGTGCCGGTCAGGTTCGGCACATGCGCCTTCTCCCAGCGCTTGCGGGCCAGCGGCCGCTCGCTCGGCGGCTCCTCGTAGGTGTGGTGCAGCCAGCCGTGCCAGTCGGCCGAGACCCGGCTGGCCTCGGCCTCGCCATTGTAGATCACCCAGCGGTGCCGGCCGTCGGCGGTCTGGTAGAACTGGTTGCCCTCGTCGTCCTCGCCCACACTGACGCCCTTGCGCGCGGTGTAGACCCGGGTGCCGATGGTCGCGCCGTTCCACCAGGTGAAGATGTCGCGCAGGATGCCGACCAGACTTGCCATCCGACTCACTCCGACTCATTGCCCCGCCGCCCCCTGGGCGCCGCGCGGACTATGGCGAACCGGGCGGCGCGCGTCCAGACCGGGGGGCGCACCGGGGCTCACAGCGGCGGCAGGTCACCCTCGGCACGCCGCGCGTGAAAATCCTCGACGAAGGCCGCCAGCCGCCGCCCGGCGATCGCCGCGCGCAGGCCCGCCATCAGCTCCTGGTAGTAGTGCAGGTTGTGCCAGGTCAGCAGCATCGAGGCGGCGATCTCGCCCGCCCGGACCAGGTGGTGCAGATAGGCCCGGGCGTAGCCGCGACAGGCCGGGCAGGCGCAGTCGGGATCCAGCGGCCGCGGGTCCGCCGCGTGCCGGGCGTTGCGCAGGTTCACCGTGCCGCGCCGGGTGAACGCCTGCCCGGTGCGGCCCGAGCGGGTCGGCAGCACGCAGTCGAACATGTCCACCCCGCGCAGCACCGCGCCGACGATGTCGTCGGGCTTGCCGACGCCCATCAGGTAGCGCGGCCGGTCTGCCGGCAGCAGGTCCGGCGCACAGTCCAGCACCGCGAACATGCGCTCCTGCCCCTCGCCCACGGCGAGCCCGCCGATGGCGTAGCCGTCGAAGCCGATCTCCCGAAGCGCCACAGAAGATTCCTCGCGCAACTCACGAAAAACACTGCCTTGCTGGATGCCGAACAGCAGGTGCCCGGACCGCGCGCCGAACGCCTCGCGCGAGCGCCGCGCCCAGCGCATCGACAGGCGCATGGACTGCGCCGCCTCGGCCTCCTCGACCGGCCAGGCGGTGCATTCGTCGAACGCCATGACGATGTCCGCGCCGAGCAGCCGCTGGATCTCCATCGAGGACTCCGGCGTCAGCACGCGCTCGGAGCCGTCGATGTGGCTGCGAAAGCGCACCCCCTCCTCGCTCATGCGCCTGAGCTCGGCCAGCGACATGACCTGGAAGCCCCCCGAATCCGTCAGGATCGGGCGGGGCCAGTTCATGAAACGGTGCAAGCCCCCCAGCGCCGCCACCCGCTCGGCGCCCGGGCGCAACATCAGGTGGTAGGTGTTGCCGAGAACGATGTCCGCCCCGGTCGCCGCCACGCTCTCGGGCAGCATCGCCTTGACCGAGCCGGCGGTGCCCACCGGCATGAAGGCCGGCGTGCGGATCTCGCCGCGCGCCGTGACGATCCGCCCCGTGCGCGCCCTGCCCTCGACTGCGTCGATCTGAAACGGCCCGCTCATGCGCTTTCTCTGGACGATAATGCCGAGTGTTTCTATATGCTAATTACGGCAAGCCAAGAGGTGAGAGGCATGAACGTCGAGACCCGCGACCCGGCCGAGACGGGCGAGCCGCTGATCCGGCCCTCGAGCACCGACCACCCGCTCTACGAGGCGGTGGCCGAGGCGCTGCGCTCGGTGCACGACCCGGAGATCCCGGTAAACATCTACGATCTTGGGCTGATCTACCATGTCGGCATCGACGGGGAGGGCGCGGTCGAGATCGACATGACGCTGACCGCGCCGGGCTGCCCGGTGGCCGGCGAGATGCCCGGATGGGTGGCCGACGCCGTCGAGGCGGTGCCCGGCGTCAAGCAGGTCGACGTGCGCCTCGTGTGGGACCCGCCCTGGGGCATGGAGATGCTGTCCGACGAGGCGCGGCTCGAGCTCGGGATGCTCTGACGCGCCCTTGAGAAATGCCTGCCGCGGCCTTACCTTGGGCCTTCAGGAGCAACGCAAGGCAACCCCATGTTCGGCATTCCCGGCAAGCCCCCGGTGATCCTCACCCACGCCGCCCAGCGCCAGGTCGAGCGGCTGATGGCCGACGGCTCGGTCAAGGGCCTGCGCATCGGCGTGAAGAAGGGCGGCTGTGCCGGCATGGAATACACCATGGAGCAGGCCGCCGAGATCGGCGAGCACGACGCCATCGTCGAGCAGGGCGCGGCCCGCGTGCTGATCGCGCCGATGGCGCAGATGTTCCTGTTCGGCACCGAGATCGACTACCAGGCCTCGCTGCTCGAGTCGGGGTTCGTGTTCAACAACCCCAACGTCTCGGAGTCCTGCGGCTGCGGCGAGTCGATCAAGTTCAAGGAAACCACGTAAGTGGGCGTGAGCCCCGAGTTTTCCGAGCACATCCACGATCTCTTCGACCGCCTCGGGCCGGTTCGCACGCGGCGCATGTTCGGCGGCGCCGGGGTTTTTCTCGGCGAGGCGATGTTCGCGCTGGTGGTCGACGACACCCTCTACATGAAGGCCGATGCCGAGCTGGCCCGCGCCTACGCCGCGGCCGGCTCGGAGCCCTTCAGCTATGCCGCCCGCGACGGCACCCGGACGCTGGCGGCGTTCATGCGCCTGCCCGACGCAGCGCTCGACGACGCGGACGAGGCGCTCGCCTGGGCCCGCCGCTCGCTCGTGCCCGCCGAGGCCGCCGCCGCGGCCAAGGCCGCCGCCAGGGCCCGCAAGGCGGGACGAGACGCCGCGCGCTAGAGCGGTTTCGGCGATCCCTGGCTCACCGAAACCGCTCCAGCATGTGGAGTTGCCGCGATTTCCGAGCCGCAAAGTGAGTCCACTTTGCTCGAAATCGCTTTAGGCCGGCCACTCATCCGTGGCCCGCCCCGTCCAAACGGGTCATTTTTGAGTTTCACCGCAGTTTCAATCGGTTAGGTATGCGTCCAAATTCGGACACCCGGCAGGAAGGGTCCGGCGCGGCGCGCGCCGACGGCTTGCCTTTGCCGGCCTGCGGGGCGAAGCTGGCCGCAAATCCGACCCGAGGGAAGCGCCATGACCCGCCGCAAGATCGCCGCCGGAAACTGGAAGATGCACGGGCTCGCGGCCGACCTGGCCGAGCTCGAGGCGCTGATCGGCGCGACCAAAGGCACCGCGGCGGAGGTCATCCTCTGCCCCCCCGCCACCCTGCTCGCCCGCTTCGCCGAGCGCGCGCGGGGCTCCCATGTCTCCATCGGCGGGCAGGACTGCCACCCCGAGCCGGGCGGCGCCCACACCGGGGACATCGCCGCCGGGATGCTGGCCGACGCCGGCGCCGCCTGCGTCATCGTCGGCCACTCCGAGCGCCGCGCCGACCACAATGAGCCCGATGCCCTGGTCCGCGCCAAGGCCGAGGCCGCTTGGCGGGCGGGCCTCGTCGCCATCGTCTGCGTCGGCGAGACCGAGACCGAGCGCGACGCCGGCCGGGCCCGCGACGTCGTGGCCCGCCAGCTCGAGGCCTCGGTGCCGCACCTCGCCGAAGCCCGCAACACCGTCATCGCCTACGAGCCGGTCTGGGCCATCGGCACCGGGCGCACGCCCACGCCCGACGACATCGCCGCCATGCACGGCTTCATCCGCGCCGAGCTGAAGCTGCGGTTCGGCCCGCCGATGGCCGAGGCGGTGCGCATCCTCTATGGCGGCTCGGTGAAGCCGGCGAACGCGGGGGAGATCTTCGCCGTGACCGACGTCGACGGCGGGCTGGTCGGCGGCGCCAGCCTGAAGGCGGTTGACTTCGTCCCCATCGTCGCCGCCGCCGGCTGAGGGGCGGCCGCTCAATCCCCGGCCCGCGCCCGCGCCCGGGCGATCCAGACGCTCATCAGCGGCACCGACAGCAGCACGAAGACGATCCGCGCCATGTGGTGGATCGCGACGAAGCCCGGATCGGCGTCGATGGCCAGCGCGATCAGGCTCATCTCGGCGACGCCGCCCGGCGCGTAGGCCAGCAGCGCCGGAAGGAAGTCCTGGCCGGTCAGCGCCGAGACCGCCACGGCGAACAGCGCCGAGACCCCCATCAGGATCGCCGTGGCACCGAGGCTGACCAGGCCGAAGCGCATCAGCCGCCCCGGCGCGATCCCGTGGAAGCGCGAGCCGATGGCCGAGCCGGTCACCACCAGCGCCACCTCGACCAGCCAGTGCGGCAGCACGCCCTCGACCACCCCGGCCATGCGCAGCACGGCGCTGGCCACCAGCGGGCCGACCATGAAGGGGATCGGGATGCGCGCCTTTCGCATCGCCCACATGGTCGCCAGCGCGCCGGCCAGCAGGACGCCCAGGTCGGGCAGGCCGATCAGGGCGTGCTTGCCGTAGGCCGCATCCGAGGGCGCCGGGTAGCCGAGCAGGCCGAAGGCGATGACCGGCGCCATGCACACCACGATGGCGATGCGAAACGACTGGGCCAGCGCCACCTGCCGCTCGTCGGCGCCGAGCGAGCCCGACATCACGGTCACCGCGATCAGCCCGCCGGGGATCGAGGAGCAGGCCGCGGTCATCGGCGCCTCGCCCGCCACCCTGCGGTAGAAGGCGTAGGCGCACACGGCGGCGACCGGCACGTAGAGCATCGCCGCGGCGATGGTGAAGGGCCAGCGCAGCAGCTCGGCGGCGGCCACCCCCTCGAAGCTCTCGCCCAGGAAGAGCCCGATGAGAACCAGGAAGTTCGCCCGCACCCACATCGGCACGTCGACCGGCGCGCCGGCCAGGCGCGCCGCCATGGTGGCGAACAGCGCTCCCAGCATCCAGGCAAGCGGGACCGCGAGCGCGTGCGCCACGGCGCCTCCCGCGGCACCCACGGCGAGGCCGAGGCCGAGACGCTTCAGGCGCTCGGGCGCCAGCCGCTCGCCCCAGTCCTCGCGGCTCACGCGCTGGGCTCCGGGGCGATGATCTCGACCTCCGCGCCTTCGCGGATGGCGGTGTAGAAGCACGAGCGGCGGCTGGTGTGACAGGCGGGGCCGGTCTGCTCGACCAGCAGCAGCAGGCAGTCGCGGTCGCAGTCGAGGCGCAGCTCGATGAGGCGCTGGACGTTTCCGGAGGTCTCGCCCTTGCGCCACAGCCGCCGGCGCGAGCGCGACCAATAGGTGACGCGCCCCGTCGCCACGGTCTCGGCCAGCGCGGCGGCGTTCATCCAGGCCATCATCAGCACCTCGCCGCTGCGCGCGTCCTGCGCGATGGCGGGGATCAAGCCGCGGTCGTCATAGGCCAGCGCGGCCGGATCGAACCGGGTCTCGGACATGGGCGGGCTCCCTCGCAGGCCTCGGGGGCTTTTCCCGGGGCGCCTGCGGGGCTATCTAGCCCGTAGACCGCGGGCACGGAAGGGCGAGATGACGGCCGTCGAGCAAGACCTGATGAAGCTCTACTCGCAGCGCATCCTGGCGCTGGCGGCGTCGATCCCGCATGTCGGGCGGCTCGAGGACCCGGACGGCTCGGCGATGAAGCGCTCGCCGCTGTGCGGCTCGACCGTGACCGTGGACCTGTGCGTCGAGAGCGGGCGGATCAGCGATTTCGCCCAGGACGTGAAGGCCTGCGCGCTGGGCCAGTCCTCGGCCTCGGTGCTCGGGACCCACGCGATCGGGCGCACGCGCGAGGAGATCGCCACGGGCCGCGAGCAGCTCCGCGCCATGATCAAGGAGGACGGGCCGACGCCCGAGCCGCCCTTCGGCGACCTCGAGGTGCTGCGCCCGGCGCGCGACTACAAGAACCGCCACGCCTCGATCCTGCTAGCCTGGGACGCGACGCTCGCGGCGATGGACGAGGCGGCGGGCTGAGCGCCCGCGCGGCACAGCCGCGCGCCTCTCCCCCGACCCCTCTCCCAGTGGGAGAGGGGGGCGCAAGCGGCGAGACCTGGCCTTCCCCCCTCCCGCTGGGAGGGGGGTCGGGGGGGAGGCTGCGGAGCATGCGGCGGCGGGCGCCATCCGGCGGCCCTACTCCTTCCACCACACCTCGGGCCGGAAGCCGTAGAGGGGGTCGTGGTCGGGCTTTCCATAGCCTTTCTGCCAGGCGAGCCGGTCGGCCGGCAGGTAGCCGAAGGGGATCACGTAGATGCCCGCGCTCAGCACCCGGTCGAGGGCTCGCACGGCGGCGGTGAAGTCCTCGTGGCGCTCGGCCCCCAGCATCGCGTCGATCATCGCGTCCACCGCCGGGTCGGCGACCCCCATGTAGTTGCGCGTGCCGGGCGCGGTGCGGCCGTGGCTGGCGAAGTAGAGGCGTTGCTCGACCCCGGGGCTGAGCGACAGGAACCAGCGGTTGACCGCCATGTCGTAGTCGTAGTCGCGCCGCCGCGCCTGGTACTGCGCGTCGTCGACGCGGCGGACCTCGACCTCCACCCCGAGCCGCCCGAGCGATTCGCGCCAGAGCGAGGCCAGCGTCTCGTGCTCCGTCGCGTTAACCAGGATCTCGAAGCGGAAGGGCGCCCCGTCGGCGTTGCGCCTGAGTCTGCCCTCGACCTCCCAGCCCGCCTCGGACAGCAGCCGCGCGGCTTGCCGCAGGTTGCCCCGGTCGCGGCCCGAGGCGTCGCTGCCGGGCGGCCGCCAGCCCGCCTCCAGCGTGCCCTCGGGGAGCGATTCGGCGAAGGGCTCGAGCAGCGCCCGCTCGCGCCCCTCGGCCGGGCCCGAGAAGCCCAGCGGCGAGTTGTCGTAGTAGCTGCGGATGCGTGCGTACTGGCCGCGGTAGAGGCGCTCGTTGACCCAGGCCCAGTCGAAGGCCAGCGCCAGCGCCTCGCGCACCCGGCGGTCGGCAAAGATGGCGCGCCGCGTGTTGAAGACGAAACCGTACATGCCGGTGGGGCGGCCATGCGCGATCTCGCCGCGCTCGATCCGGCCATCGCGGGCGGCGGGGAAGTCATAGCCGGTGACCCAGCGCACCGGGTCCGAATCGACGAACAGCGACACCGCGCCCGTCTTCACCGCCGACCACAACGCATCCGCGTTGCGGTAATACTCGTAGCGAATCTCGTCGAAGTTATCGACGCCGCGGTTCACCGCCAGATCGCGCCCCCAGTGGTTCGGGTCGCGCCGGAAGGCGATGAAGCGGCCCGGCTCGAGATCGCCCACCACATAGGGCCCCGAGCCGATCACCGGCTCGAGCCCCGAGCGGGTGAAGTCACGTCCCGCCCACTGCGCCTTCTTCAGCACGGGCCTGAGCCCCATGATCAGCGGCAGCTCGCGGTTCGGCTGGGAGAAGGAGATGCGGAGCGTGCGCGGTCCGGTCTGGCGCACCTCCTCGACTGCGTCCCAGGCGTTGCGAAAGGCGGGATGCCCTTCGGTTCCAAGGGTTTCCAGCGACCAGATGACATCTTCCACGAGCACCGGCGCGCCGTCCGAAAACCGCGCCTCGGCGCGCAGCGTAAACGCCACCCAGGAGCGGTCGGGCGGTGTCTCGACCGATTCGGCGAGCAGGCCGTAGAGCGTGAACGGCTCGTCCCAGCTCCGGGCCATCAGCGATTCCACGGTGTGCGCGCGCACCCCCCAGGGCGCCCGGCCCTTCAGGATATAGGGATTGAGGCTGTCGAAACCGCCGACCTCGCCATAGGCGACACGCCCACCCTGCGGCGCGTGCGGATTCGCGTAGGGTAAGTGGCTGAACCCGGGCTCCAGCGCCGGAGGCCCGTGCATGGCGATCCCGTGCGCCGGCCCGGCGCGGGCCGGGGCGACGCTCAGGGCGAGCACGAAAATTGCCGTCAAGGACCAAACGCCCAATCGATTACCGCCCGAAATCAGACTCTTCCACCGGAGACTTAAAAGGGACTTGCCGCCCTTCGCGGCATTGCGTATGATGTGCCCACTGCTCGATAGGTTTCTTGCCTGTATGAAACCTGCCTCAACACCTTCAGCGTCCCCTTCGGGGGGCGCCTTTTTTTTGCCTGCGCGCATCATCGTGATCGATCGCCCCTCGCCATTGCACCCCGCCCGCCGATCGGGCAAGCCAACCGTGCAAGCCAACCGATCGGGCAGACTCGCCCAAGTGACCGGCAAAGGAAAGGGGTGGTGAGATGACGCTGGAAGGCAAGGTCGCCGTGGTGACGGGGTCGAACTCCGGCATCGGGCTGGGCATCGCCGAGGCGCTGGCGGCGCGCGGCGCCCGGGTGGTGCTGAACTCCTACACCGACTCGGAGGACGACCACGCGCTGGCCCGCCGCATCGCCGAGACGCACGGCGTTGAGGCGCGCTACGTCCAGGCCGACATGGCGAAGCCCGAGGCGTGCCGCGCGCTGGTCGCGCGGGCGGCCGAGCTGTTCGGCGGCGCCGACATCGTGGTGAACAACGCCGGCATCCAGCATGTCGCCCGAATCGAGGAGTTCCCGTCCGAGCAGTGGGACCGGATCGTCGCCATCAACCTTTCCTCCGCCTTCCACACGACGGCCGCCGCCCTGCCCCTCATGCGCGAGCGCGGCTGGGGGCGCATCGTCAACATCTCCTCGGCGCACGGGCTGACCGCCTCGCCCTTCAAGTCGGCCTATGTCGCGGCCAAGCACGGCATCGTCGGGCTGACCAAGGTGAC
>DATKCQ010000187.1:0-11437 GCA_035513135.1 Thermohalobaculum sp. | reverse complement strand
GGAGCGCGCCCGCGCCGAGGCGCAAGCCGCGCTCGGCGGCGCCCCGGCCGCCGGCGCCGGGCACCTCGCCGGCGCCCCCTACCTGCGCCAGGTGATCGAGGAGGCCATGCGCCTCTACCCGCCGGTCGGCCTGCTGGCGCGCAACGTGCGCGCGCCCGACATCCTCGCCGGGCGCGAGGTGCTGCCCGACGACATCGTGTTCCTGCCGATCTACGCGCTGCACCGCCACCGCATGTGGTGGGACGCGCCGGACGCGTTCGACCCCGACAACTTCGCGCCCGAGCGCACGGCGGGCCGCGACCGCTACCTGCACATCCCGTTCGGCGCCGGCCCGCGCATCTGCGTCGGCGCCAACTTCGCCATGATGCAGGCGCAGATCATCCTCACCACCCTGCTCGCCCGCTTTAGCTTCGCGCATGGCGCGGGACCGCTGCCCATGCCGACCATGTCGATGACGCTCAGGCCCGATTCCGGCGTGCGCCTGCGCGTCACCGCGCTCTGAGCGGAATTTCCACGCTCCCCCCGCATTTCCCACGATTGCTCAACGCTTTTGCTCATTGCCCGTCCGGCACCCCCGCCCTAGGGTCCGCCCGCCATGACCGACACCGCCTTCACCGATCAGACCGACGACGCCCGCGCCCGGCGCTCGCTGCCCATCCTGGTCTGGGCGCAGGCCGTGCTGGGCGCGCAGATGCCCGTGCACCTCATCCTCGGCGGGCTGGCCGGCGGCATGCTCGCCGAGAACAAGGCGCTCTCCACCCTGCCGATCAGCATGACCGTGCTGGGGGCGATGCTGGCCGCCCCGGTGATCTCGGGCATCATGGGCCGCTGGGGCCGGCGCACCGGCTTCCTGATCGGCGCGGCGGCCGGGGCGCTCGGCGGGCTGGTGGGGGCCGAGGCGATCATCGCGCGCAGCTTCGGCATGCTGCTCGGCGCGTCGCTGCTCATCGGCGTCTATTTCGCCGCGCACAACTTCTACCGCTTCGCCGCCGCCGACACCGCCTCGCGCGACTTCCGGCCAAAGGCGATCGCCTGGGTGATGGCGGGCGGGCTGGGCTCCGCCGTGCTCGGCCCCGAGCTGGTGGTGTGGTTCAAGGACTGGCTCGCGCCGGTGCCTTTCGCCGGGGCCTACCGGGCGATGACGGTGCTCAACCTGGTCGGCGCCGTGCCGCTCCTGTTCCTCGACATCCCGCGCCCGCCCCGCCGGGCCAAGGGCGCGCGCGCCGGGCGGCCCTGGCGCGAGATCCTCGCCCGGCCGCGCGTCGTCGTCGCCATGATCTGCGCCATGGTGGCCTACGCGCTGATGAACCTGGTGATGACCTCGACGCCGCTCGCCGTGGTCGCCTGCGGCTTCGCCACCGACGACGCCGCCGGCGTGGTCAGGAACCACGTGCTCGCCATGTACCTGCCGAGCTTCCTCACCGGCCCGCTGATCGCGCGCTACCGCTCGCCGCGCGTCATCGCCGCGGGGCTGGTGCTGCTCGGCACCGGGGCGCTGGTGGCGCTCGCGGGCATCGAGCTCGTCCACTTCCACGCCGCGCTGATCCTGATGGGCGTCGGCTGGAACTTCGGCTTCATCGGCGCCACCACCATGCTGGCCGGCGCGCATCTCCCCGAGGAGCGCGCCCGCGTGCAGGGCCTCAACGACTTCCTGGTGATGGGGCTGGTGACGGTGGCCTCGTTCAGCTCGGGCGTGCTCATGTCGCAGATCGGCTGGCAGGCGGTGAACCTGGCGATGGTCCCGTTCCTGGCGCTGGCCGCGGCCGGGCTGGTCTGGCTGATGCTGACCGAGCGGCAAGCCCGCGCCTGACGGCCCTCCGCGCCCGAGCGGCGCGCGCCCGTTCCCTATTGCTGGCCGACCAGGTCCTCGCCGGTGATCCGCCCGAAATTGCCCAGCACCTGCTGGATGATGGTCAGCTCGCGCCCGTGCGTCGGCGTGGTCCCGGTGGCGAGGTTGATGATCCGCCCGTCCTCGATGCCGTAGGTCTTGACGTCCGCGACCATGTCGTTCTCGTCGAAGCGCACGGCCACGATGCGCCGGTCCGTCACCTCCGGCGCGTACCACATGTAGTGCCTGACCGTGCTGGAGACGTAGTACCAGCCATCGTCGTCGAAGGCGCTGGCCGTGACCGGCCGGCCGATCTTCTGCGCCACCGAGCTGCGGGTGTCCTGGCCCGCCGCGATATCGGCCAGCAGCGTGTCGTCCGGCGTATAGCCGTGCGAGCGGATGATCGGCGCGCAGGCCGCGAGCGCGCCGCCCAGCACCGCCGCCAGAACAACAGCCTTCATGCGCTTCATCGACCGGCTCCCCAAACATCTCCGGCTTTCCCCCTACCCCGCCGATGGTCTAGATTCAAGCTGCGCGACTGCCCGTTCCGTTACCGGGGTCCACGACATATATCGGGGGCAGACCATGAGCAGACCCATGAGCAGACACCGACCAGCACGCCGGCCCGCCGCGCCCCTCACGCTTGAACCAACGCCTTCCGGAGCGCCGCCCTTCGCGCGGCCGATGCCGGTGGCCCGGCTCGGCCGCACGCACGAGACGCCGTTCCGCATCGAGGCGGAGGCCGGGGAGCGCCTGGCGCTGGCCGGCTTTCTCGACGTCGCCCGCGTCGACGGGCTGAGCTTCGCGGGCGTGATCGCGCCCACCGGCGCCGACGGCTGGCAGATCCGCGGCCGCCTGGTGGCGGCGCTCGAGCAGACCTGCGTGGTCTCGCTCGCGCCGGTCCCGGTGCGCCACGACGCCGAGATCGAACGGCTCTACCTGCCGGCCGACCGGCTCGCCCCGGCCGGCGAGGCGCCGGTCCACAAGGCATCCGCCCACAAGGCATCCGTCCACAAGGCATCCGGGCACAGGGAATCCGGGCACAGGGAATCCGGGCACGGAAAATCGGCGCACGAGGTCCCGGGGCGCGAGGTTACAATCGAGCCCGACGAGCCGGACGAGCCCGACCCCTACGCCACCAGCCTCGACCCGGGCCAGCTCGCGCTCGAGAGCCTGGTGCTGATGCTCGACCCCTACCCGCGCGCCGCCGGGGCCGCGCTCGGGTCCGCGAGCTTCGCGCCGCCGGGCGTGGTGCCGCTCGAGGACGACGACCTGCGCCCCTTCGCCGGCCTGGCCGGGCTGAAGCGGCGGCTGGAGGGAGGCGGCGACTGAGCGGGCGTGACCCGGTGCGCCCGACCCGGTGCGCCCAACCCGTGTGCCCGACCCGGTGCGCCCGAATCGTTCCGTGCGGTCACGCGGCGGCGCCGTGCCGTCGAGCCGTGCGACGGCGGGCGCGGCCGGAAAAAACTCTTGCCCCGGAGGGCAAAAGGTATATTTTCCGCGTCTCGTTTCCCCGAGAGGTTCGGCCCAGAGCGCGTCGCTCGGTGATCGCGCCGGGAACGGACGACTGTCCGGGCCTGCGGCTCGGGCGCAGGGACGGCCAGATGATGGCCCACACGGCGAACAGGTTAGAGAATCGACGCATAGAGGATCGACATGGCTGTCCAGAAGAACCGGAAGACCCGGTCCAAGCGAAACATGCGCCGCGCGCACGACGCGCTCAAGCCGACGGCGAGCGTCGAGTGCCCCAATTGCGGCGAACTGCGCCTGCCGCACCATATATGTGGTGCATGCGGCCAGTATGACGGCCGCGAGGTGGTGGCGCAGGCCGCCGAGGCCGAGCTCGACGAGGACGCGGCGTAGTCCCGCGCCGGGGCGTCATGCCGCCGCGGTCGGGCGCAAGGGCGGGGCCGCCCCCCGCACCGGGGGATGAGACATGAGCCGGAGCACGGTGATTTCCATCGACGCGATGGGGGGTGACCGGGGGCCGGGCGCGATCCTGACCGGAATGGCGCGTGCGCTGGCGGCCAACCCGGATCTGCGTTTCATCGTGCACGGCGACGAGGCGAAGCTGGGCGAGGGCATCGCCCGGCGCACCGACCTTGCCGGACACTGCGAGCTGCGCCACGCCGCGCAGACCGTGTCGATGTCGGAAAAGCCCTCGCGCGCCCTGCGCGACGGGCGCCAGAGCTCGATGTGGAAGGCGCTCGAGACGGTGGCCAAGGGCGACGCCCGCGTGGCCATCTCCTCGGGCAACACCGGCGCGCTGATGGCCATGGCGATCATGGTGCTGCGCAAGGCGCCCGGCATCGACCGCCCGGCGATCGCGGTGAACTTTCCCTCGCGCGCCGCGCACGGCTTCAACACCGTGCTCGACATGGGCGCCGACCTGCGCGCCGACTCGAAGAACCTGCTGCAATACGCGGTGATGGGCGCCGAGTACGCGCATCTGAGCTTCGGCATCGAGCGCCCGCGCGTCGGCCTGCTCAATGTCGGCACCGAGCCGAGCAAGGGCCCCGAGGCGCTGCGCGACGCGGCGGCGCTGCTCGAGGCGGCGGCGAGCGAGCGCTTCGCCTTCGTCGGCTTCGTCGAGGGCAGCGACATCTGCAAGGACACCGCGGACGTGTTCGTCACCGACGGCTTCACCGGCAACGTGGCGCTGAAGACCGCCGAGGGCACCGCCAGCTTCATCGGCGAGGCGCTGCGCGAGGCGTTCCGCAACAGCTTCTGGTCGCAGATCGCCGCGCTGTTCGCGGTCACCTCGCTCAGGCGCATGCGCGAGCGCATCGACCCGCGGCGCATGAACGGCGGCGTGTTCCTCGGCCTCAACGGCGCCGTGGTCAAGAGCCATGGCGGCGCCGACGCCATCGGCTTCGCCTCGGCCATCGAGCTGGCGGCGAAGATGGCCGAGACCGACTTCCCGCGCCTGGTCGCGGCCCAGCTCGCCCGGCTCGACGCGCAGGGCAGGACCGACGCCGCAGCCGACGCCGCGGGCGACGGGCCGGACGAAGCGACGGCCGAGGGTGCAGCGCGCGGCGCCGGGCGGGGCGCGCGCGAATGAGCGTGGTCCGGGCCATCGCCAGCGGCTGCGGGCACTACCTGCCCGAGCGGATCCTCACCAACGACGAGCTGGCGCTGCGCATCGACACCTCCGACGAGTGGATCCGTACGCGCACCGGCATCCGCCAGCGCCACATCGCGGCGGAGGGCGAGCTCACCTCCGACCTCGCCATCGCCGCGGCGCGCCGCGCGCTGGCGATGGCCGAGGTCGAGGGCCACGAGCTCGACGCCATCATCCTCGCCACGGCGACGCCGGACCAGACCTTCCCCTCGACGGCGACCCGGGTGCAGCACGCGCTGGGCATGCGCGGCTTCGCCTTCGACATCCACGCGGTCTGCGCCGGGTTCATCTACGGCATGGCCAACGCCAACAGCATGATCGCCTCGGGCATGGCCAAGCGGGTGATGGTGATCGGCGCGGAGACCTTCTCGCGCATCCTCGACTGGGACGACCGCAGCACCTGCGTGCTGTTCGGCGACGGCGCCGGCGCCGTGGTGCTCGAGACCGGCGAGGGCGAGGGCACCCCGGCGGACCGCGGAATCCTCGGCACCTGCCTGCACTCGGACGGGGCGCACAGCGACATCCTCTACGTCTCGGGCGGCCCGTCGAGCACCAGGACCGTCGGCCTCTTGCGCATGGAGGGGCGCGAGGTGTTCCGCCACGCCGTGGTCAAGCTGGCCGAGGTGGCCGAGGAGGTGATGGAGAAGGTCGGCGTCGGCGCCGCGGACGTCGACTGGGTCGTGCCGCACCAGGCCAACCTGCGAATCATCGAGAACACCGCCCGCAAGACCGGCGTGCCGATGCACAAGGTGGTGGTCACCGTGCAGAACCACGGCAACACCTCGGCCGCCTCGATCCCGCTGGCGCTGTCCACCGCGGTGCGCGACGGACGCATCCGGCCGGGCAATCTGCTGCTCATGGAGGCCATCGGCGGCGGGCTCGCCTGGGGCTCGGCGCTGCTGCGCTGGTAGCCTTTCGCAATGCATCTTCCATCTGAGCCTATGAAGTTTTCCACAAGTCATTGACATTGACTCATTTTCGCATTTGGCATTACACTGAACCACCTCGGGTGGGTTGCGTGGTGTAGCAGGCGGCGGCGGAGGGCTATTACTATGGCAAGCACGACATTGACTCGCTCGGATCTGAG
Source organism: Thermohalobaculum sp. (assembly GCA_035513135.1). Classification (GTDB taxonomy): domain Bacteria; phylum Pseudomonadota; class Alphaproteobacteria; order Rhodobacterales; family Rhodobacteraceae; genus Thermohalobaculum. The sequence continues at coordinate 5,401 of DATKCQ010000187.1, read as the reverse complement.
TGAGGCGGTCTACCGGGAGATCGGGCTCTCCCGCAACGAATCGGCGCAGATGGTGGAAGTCATCCTGGCGCGGATTTCCGATGCCCTGGTGCAGGGCGAGAACGTGAAGATCTCCTCGTTCGGCACCTTCGCGGTGCGCAGCAAGGGCGCGCGCATGGGACGCAACCCCAAGACGGGCGAGGAGGTGCCGATCGATCCCCGCCGTGTTCTGGTGTTCCGGCCTTCGCACATCATGAAGGATCGCGTGAACGGCGGGAGGGCGCGCTGATGGGCGTGTCCGCCAAGGCGTTCGCAGGACCTGGCAGCAAATCCCCCGAAGCCTTCCGGACCATCAGCGAGGTGGCGGACGAGCTCGACCTGCCGCAGCACGTGCTGCGCTTCTGGGAGACGCGCTTCCCGCAGATCAAGCCGATGAAGCGGGCCGGCGGCCGGCGGCTCTACCGCCCCGACCACGTGGCGCTGCTGCGCGGCGTCAAGGCGCTGCTCTACGATGACGGCATGACCATCAAGGGCGCGCAGAAGGTGCTGCGCGAGAAGGGCACGAAGACCGTGATCGCCCGGGGCAACGCCACCGCCGAGCTGACGCTCGAGCGCTCGGCGCCGGCCGACGCGCCCGAGCGCCTCGCCGCGCTGCGCGAGCGGGTCAACGCCGGGCGCACGGTGGCGGCGGCCGAGAGCGGCGAATCGGTCGATCCCGAGCGCATCCGCGCAAGCATCGCCCGGCTCGAGGACATCCTGGCCCGCCTCGAGCGGCGCTGAGCCCGGCACAGCCCCGACCGGCCTTCTGCGAAGCCCATCCCGCCCTCAGCGGAAGGGCAAGGAGCCGCACCCCACGGCGGCGCGCCCCCCTCTCCCCCCGGGAGAGGGGCCGGGGGAGAGGCCGCTGCCCCGCGCATCCTGCCGGGCGCCGCGACCGCAGGGCGCAACACCGCCGCATTCCCTTTGCACCGCCCGCCGGAGTCGATATATACGGGCCGCTGACCACGACCGGGCCGTAGCGCAGTTTGGTAGCGCGCTTGCATGGGGCGCAAGAGGTCGTGAGTTCGAATCTCGCCGGCCCGACCAGCAGGGAAACGCCAGTGGCCTCGGCCGCTGGCGTTTTCGCTTGCGGCGGCGGGCCGCGGTTGCCATGAACGGGCGCCACCGAGGGGCGGAGCGATGAGCCAGGCGCGACAGGGCGTGCTGCCCTCCCAGGACCTGCGCGGCATGATCGGGCGCGGCGAGATCGCCGCGGCCGAGCCGGTGCTCGGCGAGCAGGTGCAGCCCGCCAGCCTCGACCTGCGGCTCGGCCGGCGCGCCTGGCGGGTGCGCGCCTCGTTCCTCTCGGGGCGCGGGCGCACGGTGGCCGAGCGGCTCGACGAGTTCGCCATGCACGCCATCGAGCTGGGCCCCGGCGCGGTGCTGGAGACCGGCTGCGTCTACGTGGTCGAGCTCGCCGAATCGCTCGCCCTGCCCGGCGATGTCTCGGCCGCCGCGAACGCGAAAAGCTCCACCGGCCGGCTCGACCTGCTCACCCGGCTGATCACCGACCGCTCGATCGAGTTCGACCGGGTCGAGCCGGGCTATCGCGGGCCGCTTTATGCCGAGATCGGCCCGCGCACCTTCTCGGTGCTGGTGCGCCCGGGCATGCGGCTCAACCAGATCCGCTTCCGCCGCGGCGAGGCGGCGATCGCGGACGCAAGCCTGCGCGAGCTGCACGGCCGCGAGCCGCTGGTCAACACCGACGCGCTGATCGACGGGGGCCTGGGCTTCTCGGTGGACCTCACGCCGCGCGGGGCCTCGGGCATCGTCGGCTGGCGGGCGCGGCCGCATTCGGGGCTGATCGACCTCGACCGGATCGACCACTACGACCCCGACGAGTTCTGGGAGCCGGTGCGCCCCAACCGCGGCGGCTCGCTGATCCTCGACCCCGCCGCCTTCTACATCCTGGTCAGCCGCGAGGCGGTCAGCGTGCCGCCCGGCACGGCGGCGGAAATGGTCCCCTACATGGCGGTGGCCGGCGAGTTCCGCGTGCACTATGCGGGCTTCTTCGACCCGGGCTTCGGCCATTCCTCGACGGGCGGCTCGGGCTCGCGCGGGGTGCTCGAGGTGCGCTGCCACGAGACGCCGTTCGCGCTCGAGCACGGCCAGCTGGTGGGCCGCCTGGTCTACGAGTGGATGGCCGCCGAGCCCGACCTGCTCTACGGCAGCGGCATCGGCTCGCACTACCAGGGCCAGGAACTGCGCCTCGCCAAGTACTTCCGTGCGCCGTAACGGGCCGCTCCCCCGCTTTCCCGTCATGCCCCGGCTCGACCGGGGCATCCAGTCAGGAGGACCGCCGTGTCTGGATCGCCCGGTCAAGCCGGGCGATGACGGGTGGGGCTCCCCGCCCGTTTTCCCCGTCATGCCCCGGCCTGACCGGGGCATCCGGTCAGGAAGACCGCCGCCGCGTCCGGATCGCCCGGTCAAGCCGGGCGATGACGGTGTGCGAGGGTTCCCTCACTCCTCGCCGTCGGCGAACAGCTCCGCCAGGGTGCCCTCGGCGTCCTCGGCGCCCCAACCGGGGCCGTCGTCCTCGCCCGCCTCGAAGGCCGGCGGGGTGGGCTCGAGCAGCCCCGCGGCGCGCAGCTCCCTCAGGCCGGGCAGGTCGCGGGCGCTGGCGAGGCCGAAATGGTCGAGAAAGCCCTGCGTGGTGACGAAGGTCACCGGCCGGCCCGGCGTCTCGCGGCGCCGCCCGAAGCGGATCCACTCGAGCTCGAGCAGGATGTCCACGGTCCCGCGCGACACCGAGACGCCGCGGATTTCCTCGATCTCGGCGCGCGTCACCGGCTGGTGGTAGGCGATGATCGCCAGCGTCTCGATCGCCGCGCGCGACAGCTTGCGCGTCTCGCGCGCCTCGCGCCGCATGAGAAATCCGAGATCCGGCGCGGTGCGGAAGGCCCAGGCGCCGCCGACCCGCACCAGCCGCACGCCGCGCCCCGCATAGCGCCCTTGCACCAGCTCCAGCGCCGCCGCGGCGTCCGAGCCCCGCGGCAGCCGCTCGGCGATGCGCGCCGGCGTCAGCGGCTCGGCGGCGGCGAACAGGATCGCCTCGACCATGCGCTCCTGCTCGGCCATGGGCGGCGCCTCGAAGCGCATACCGGCGCCCGGCCCGTCCCGGTCGTCCCCGCTCACGCCGCCTCCTCGCGCGTCGCGCGCGCCTTGGGCGCGCGCAGGTAGATCGGCGCGAAGGTGGCGTCCTGGCGCAGCTCGACCTCGCCGCGCCGCGCCAGCTCCAGCGTCGCCGCGAAGGTCGAGGCCACGGCGCTGCGCCGCTTCGCCGGCTCGGCCAGCCAGCCCTCGGGCAGGAACGACACGAGCTGCCCCCACGCCATCGCCAGCCCGAGCAGGCGCTGGAGCCGGGCCATCGCCGCGTCCATCGAGAGGATCGCCGAGCGGTCCAGCAGCAGCGGCCGGTAGGCGTCGCGCCCCTTCACCCGCGCATAGGCGCGCAGCAGGTCGGCGAGCGTCGCCGTCCAGGCGACCCGGCGCGTCACCGTCACCGCCTCCTCCATGCCGCGCGCGAACACATCGCGGCCCAGCCGGTCGCGCGCCATCAGCTCCGCCGCCACCCGGCGCATGGCCTCGAGCCGCTCGAGCTGGAAGGCCAGCCGCGCTGCCAGCTCCTCGCCGCTCGGCTCGTCGTCCGCGTGCGGCGGCGGCAGCAGCAGGCGCGACTTGAGGTAGGCGAGCCACGCCGCCATCACCAGGTAGTCGGCGGCCAGCTCGATCCTCATCCGCCGGGCCTCCGAAACGAAGGCGAGATACTGCTCGGCCAGCTGCAGCACCGAGATGCGGCGCAAATCCACCTTCTGCGCGCGCGCCAGCGTCAGCAGCAGGTCGAGCGGCCCCTCGAACCCGTCGACGTTGACGTTCAGCGTCTCGGCCTCGATCGTGCCCGCGTCGCGGGGCGGCGTGTCGAAGGCCTCGATGTCGACGATCCCCTCAGGCATGGGCGCTCTCCCCTGTCAGCTCGCCATAGCGCGCCGCGGCGGCGGCGAGGTCGATCTCCTCGCCCCCGTCCCGCTCCGCCTCGGCGCGCGCCGCGCGGCGCGCCGCCTCGCCCGCCAGCAGCGGGGCGACGGCGGCGACCTCGCGCATCTCGGTGATGTCGCCATTGCAGTGCAGCACCACGTCGCAGCCCGCCGTCAGCGCGGCGCAGGCGCGGCCGGCCATCGGGCCGCGCAGCGCCCGCATCGACAGGTCGTCGGTCATCAGCAGCCCGTCGAAGCCGATCTCGCGGCGGATCACCCCGATCACATCGGGCGAGAGCGTGGCGCACCATCCCGGGTCGATCGCCTCGAAGACCACGTGCGCGGTCATGCCCAGCGCCTCCCCGGCCAGCGGGCGGAAGGCGGCGAAGTCCACCGCCTCGAGCGCCGCGCGCGGGGCGCTCACCCGCGGCAGCCGCTCGTGGCTGTCCGCCGGCGCGCGCCCGTGGCCCGGCAGGTGCTTGATCACCGGCAGCACGCCCCCGGCCCGCAGCCCCTCGCAGACCGCCCGGCCCCGGCGCGCCACCGCCTCCGCGTCGTGCCCCAGCGCCCGGTCGCCGATGATCGCGTGGCCCTCGGGCGCCAGCACGTCGAGCAGCGGCGCGCAGTCGACGTCGATGCCCAGCGCGGCCAGCTCGGCGGCGATGATCCGGTAGCGCAGGCGCACCGCCTCGAGCGCCGCCGCCTCGTCGCCGCCCGGCTCGCAGCCGTCGAACAGCCGCAGCACCGGCCCCCAGCGCCGCCAGTGCGGCGGGCCCAGCCGGGCCACCCGCCCGCCCTCCTGATCGATCAGTACCGGCGCGGCGCGGCGCACCGTCTCGCGCAGGCTCCCGACCAGGCGGCGCACCTGCCCGGGGTCGCGCACGTTGCGGGCGAACAGGATGAATCCCCACGGGTCCGCATCGGCGAAGAAATCCCGCTCCGTGGCCGTGAGCACCGGCCCGCCGAGCCCGAGGATGGCGGCGCGCGGCGCGCTCATCCGTTGACCGCCACCAGGCAGTCCTGCCCGCGCGACTGCAGGGCGCGGCAGACGTTCTGCGCCTCGGTCGGGGTCTCGAACGGCCCGGCGCGCAGGCGGAAGAAGCGCCGCCCGCCCGAGATCGTGCTCTGCACCACCAGCGCCCGGCCGCGCAGGATGTCCTCGTTCGCCCGGTAGATCCGCTCCCACATGGTCTCGGTCTGCTCGCGCTCGGGGAAGGCGCCGAGCTGGATCTGCACCGGCGAGGCGGCGGCCCGCTCGGCCAGCCGGGTCTCCTCGGAGACCGCCTGCCGGGCCGCCTCCATGCGCTGGCGCAGGTCCGCCGGGCGCGGCCGCACCAGCGGCGTCGCGGACGGCGCCTCGCCCGCGCTGGCCTCCGCCGGGCCGCCGCCGGTCGCCTCGCCGGCCGCCT
>DATKCQ010000186.1:0-2333 GCA_035513135.1 Thermohalobaculum sp. | reverse complement strand
CCCCCTGTTCACGCGGTCAAATTGTGGTGGTGGATTGCTAGGCCATTGATTTGCATATCGTGCCCTTCATCGGGCGCGAGAAGCTGTCGAACCTGTCTGTGCCCTTCATCCGGGCATTTCAGGATCGGTTGCGCGAGGAAGGCCGGTCCACGTCAATGGGCGCCGCGTGACGGTGAGCCTCGGCAGCATCCTCGCGGAGGCACAGGAGCGCGGCCTAGTCGCTCGCAACGTGATGCGCGAGATGGTGAGCCGCCGGAAGCGGGGCAAGGTGCGCTCGACTGTGTCCTCCATAGTGACAACGCGTTGAAATCGTGTCTGGATTGCCGCTTCAGATCGAGCAATGACCAGCAATGTGCGCGGAAATCGGAATGCCCCCGGGACTCGATCGGGAGGCTGCCGCGAGGTGGGACCGGGCGTCTCGGCGATACCCGGTCGGGACGCTCAGCGGCTGGTGAGGATGGATGGGACGATGGCTCGCCCGCCGGTGCCGTCCGCCGCGTGGCGGGTCGTGCCGATCGCCTCGCGGTAGTGCGCGATCACCTCGTCGAGCACGACCGGCCATTGGTGCTCGGAAAGCGTCCGGTCCCGGCCCGCCGCGCCCATGCGCGCGCGCAGGCCCGCATCCTCCGCGAGCCGCAGGAGTGCCAGTGCGAAACCCTCGGCACCGGCCTCGGGCGGCGAGAGGACGCCGGTCTCGCCATGGCGCACGAAGCTGCGCGTGCCCGGAACGTCGGCGCCGAGGCAGGCCAGCCCCGCCGCCATCGCCTCGAGCACCACGTTGCCGGCGGTCTCGGTGACCGAGGGGCTGAAGAACAGGTCGGCGCTGGCGTAGGCGCGGGCCAGCGCCTCGCCCGACTGGTGCCCGATGAACACGCCGCCGGGCAGCTGGGTCCCGAAGCGGGAGTGCTCGGGACCCTCGCCGACGACCAGGGCCCGCACGGCCGGGTTGCGCGCGGCGGCGAGGCGCAGCGCCTCGGCGAACACGTCGATGCCCTTCTCCAGCACCAGTCGCCCGACGAAGGCGACCACCACGTCCCCATCGGCGAAGCCGAGGCTGCGCCGCCACGCCATGTCGCGCCGCTCCGGGCTGAACAGCGCGTGGTCCACCCCGCGCCCCCAGAGCCTGAGCTCGCGGCCGATGCCCGCGCGCCGCAGCTCCTCGATCATCGAGGGCGTCGGCGGGTAGACGTGCACGCAGCGCGCATAGAGCCAGCGCATGTAGTGGGTGAGGTATCTCTCGGCCCAGGCGAAGCCGTAATAGCGGGCATAGGTGTCGAAGCGGGTGTGGAACGAGGCAACCGCCGGGATGCCGCGCCTCCTCGCATGGCGAAGCGCCGTGATGGCCGTGTAGTCCGGCGTCGCGATGTGGATCAGGTCCGGGCGGAACGCGTCGAGCCGCGCCCGGGCCGCCCGGCCGAGGCCGAGGCCCAGCCGGTATTCGCCGCGCTTCCCCGGCAGGGCCACGGAAGGCACTGCGATCACGGTGCCGGCGTGCTGGAAGGCAGGCTCGGGCAGGGTCGGGGCGAAGACCAGCACCTCGTGTCCGCGCTTGATCAGGTGGGCGACGAGCATGTTCTGGGCCCGCGCCGCGCCGTCCATGATGTAGTTGTAGTTGCCGGAGACGAGCGCGACGCGAAGCCGCTCCTGCGGCGCCTGCGCCGACGGGCTGGTGGACACGGCGGCGCGTGCGGTCTCGAACATGCCTTCTCCTGCGGTTTCGAACAGCCCCGGTTCTTTACGTCGTGGCGCGAGCGGGCTCAAGCGGAACCAAGCGGCGCGCGCGCCGGTCGGCCGGCAGCCGACTGGCGGGCCTAAGGATAGCAGGCTATCATCGGACATGGCAGGCACGGCAACGTCTGGGCGCGGCATCGCAGCCATCATTGGGATGACGCCTGCACGGTCCCGGCCCCATGCGCCTCGGTTGCAGCGCCGAAATCCGGTTCGATGCGAACGGCCGGAGCGGACGCGCCGGCGCGCCGGCGAACGAATCAAGGAGGAGATGCTCATGCGGCCGACGATCCTGTCCTGCGCCGTCACCGGGAGCTTCCCGACACGGCAGCACAACGAGGCCCTGCCGGTCACGCCCGAGGAGATCGCCGGCGCCGCCGTCGAGGCGGCCCGCGCCGGCGCCGCGATCTGCCACATTCACGTGCGCGACCCCGAGACGGGGCGGCCCAGCATGGAGCTCGAGTTCTACCGCGAGACCGTCCGGCGCATCCGCGAAAGCGGCACGGACATGCTGATCAACCTGACCACCGGCCCGGGCGGGCGCTTCATCCCGAGCGACGACGAGCCGGCGCGCGCCGCCCCGGGCACCATGCTGACCACCGGCG
>DATKCQ010000185.1:0-4840 GCA_035513135.1 Thermohalobaculum sp. | reverse complement strand
CCGAACGCCAGCGCGCCGATCAGCCCGAGCCAGCCCGCCCCGGCGAACAGCGCCGCCAGCGCCGCGAAGATCACGGCGATCCCGGTGAACAGCCACAGCCACTGCGGCGTCTCGGCGCCGAACAGCAGCGCGGTGGAGCGCACGCCGATCAGCGCGTCATCCTCGCGGTCCTGGTGCGCGTAGATCGTGTCGTAGTGCAGCGTCCAGGCGATGCCGGCGAGGTAGAGATAGATCGGCGGCAGGCTGAGCCCGCCCGTATGCGCCGCCCAGCCCAGCAACGCCCCCCAGTTGAAGGCGATGCCGAGAAAGATCTGCGGCCACCAGGTGAACCGCTTGGCGAACGGATAGATGCAGACCGGCACCAGCGAGATCACGCCGAGCCACACCGCGAAGCTGTTGAAGGTGACGAGCACCGCGAGCCCGGCGAGCGACAGCGCCACCATGAAGGCGACCGCCTGCCAGAGCCTGACCTGCCCCGAGGGGATCGGCCGCGAGCGGGTGCGCGCCACCCGCCCGTCGATCTCGCGGTCGCTGATGTCGTTCCAGGTGCAGCCCGCCCCGCGCATCACGAACGCCCCGATGGCGCAGGCCGGAAACAGCCACAGATCGATGGGCCGCCAGCCCTCGGCGATGATCGCCAGGGTGATCCCCCACCAGCACGGAATCAGCAAGAGCCAGGTGCCGATCGGCCGGTCGGCCCGCGCGAGCCGCAGGTAGGGCCGCCAGGCGGGCGGTGCCCAGTCGTCCACCCAGTTGCGCGGCACGGCGTCGTGCACCCGCCCGTCGTGCGCCCTTCCTTCCGCGCTCCCGCCGCTGTTATCTGGGGCCTCGCTCATGGGGGAGGTTATGGCACAGCCGTCCGCGAAAATCAGGCTTTTCGTCGGGGCCCCCCTCGGCGCCGAAGCCGACCTGGCGCTGAGCCGCGAGCAGGCGCACTACCTGTTCTCGGTGATGCGGCTGCGCGAGGGCGCTCCGGTCCTGGTCTTCAACGGCCGCGACGGCGAGTGGCTGGCCCGGGTCGCCGAGGGCGATCGGCGCGGCGGCACGCTCGCTTGCCGCGAGCCGACCCGGCCGCAGTCCGAGCCGCCCGACCTGTGGCTCGCCTTCGCGCCGGTGAAGAAGGCGCGCACCGACTTCATCGTCGAGAAGGCCACCGAGCTCGGCTGCCGCCGCATCGTGCCCGTGCTCACCCGCCACACCCAGGCCGAGCGGGTCAACACCGCCCGGCTGCGCGCCCACGCGGTCGAGGCTGCCGAGCAGTCGGGCCGCCTCACGGTGCCCGAGGTGGCCGGGCCGGTCACCCTCGCCGGGCTCCTCGGCGGCGCGCAGGAGGCGGCGCCGCGCCGCGTGCTCTTCTGCGACGAAAGCGGCGCCGGGCAGCCCGCCCTCGCCGCCCTCGACGGCGCCGCGCCCGGCCCCTGGACCGTGCTGATCGGCCCCGAGGGCGGCTTCGACGGCGACGAGCGCGCCCGCCTCGCCGCGCATCCGCACGCGGTCGCGGTCTCGCTGGGGCCGCGCATCCTGCGCGCCGACACCGCCGCGGTGGCGGCGCTGGCGCTGTGGCAGGCGGCGCTGGGGGACTCGCGGTGAGCTTCCTGCGCCCCGAGGCCGCGCACGCGCTGCGCCGCTGGGCCGAGACGGCGGCCGCGGCTGCCGTGGCGGCCCTGGCGCTGTGGCTCGGTGTGCGCTGGAGCGGGCAGGGTGCGCTGGTCGGCTGGCTGGCGCTGGGCGGCGCGGCGCTGGCGCTCTTCTGGCTGCGCGCGGCGCTCATCGGGGCGCTCGCACGGGGCGGCGCCGACGGCCCCGGCGTGGTGGTCATCCGCGAGGGAGAGATCGGCTACATGGGCCCGTGGCGCGGCGGCTTCCTCGAACTCGACCGGCTCGTGCGCGTCGAGATCTACCGCCCCGCTCCGGGCCACGACCCGGTCTGGCGGCTGATCGGCAGCGACGGCACCACGCTCGCCGTCCCCGCCGCCGCGGAAGGCGCCGAGCACCTGCCCGAGGCGCTCGCGGCGCTGCCGGGCTTCTCCGACCTCGCCGCCTACGGCGTGCTGCGCCGGGCCGAGGCGGGCCGTCACCTGGTCTGGCAGCGCGACATCCGGCGCCTCGGCGCGTCCTGACCCCGGCGAGCCAGCGAATCAGCGCGAAAGCACCAGCCTCGGCCCGGCCCGCGCGCCCCGTCGTGCCCCGACGATCGTGCCCCGACGATCGCGCTCCGACGATCGCGCCCCGACGATCGCGCCCCGACGATCACGCACGTGCTGCCCTCCCGGTTGCCGCAACCGGGGCGCGGGAGTAGTCTCGGCACCATCGGTTCAGGAGGCCCCGCCATGAACGAGCAATCGCCCGCCAAATCCGCCAGCAAATCCGCGTCCAAGGGCGGCTCCTTCGCCTGGGACGACCCGTTCCTCCTCGAGGACCAGCTCACTGAGGAGGAACGCATGATCCGCGACACCGCGCGCGGTTATGCCCAGGAGAAGCTGCAGCCCCGCGTCATCGACGCCTTCGAGAAGGAGGAGACCGACCCCGGCATCTTCCGCGAGATGGGCGAGCTCGGCCTGCTCGGCCTGACCATCCCCGAGGAGTATGGCTGCGCCGGCGCGGGCTACGTCTCCTACGGCCTGGTGGCGCGCGAGGTCGAGCGGGTCGATTCGGGCTACCGCTCGATGATGTCGGTGCAGTCCTCGCTGGTCATGCACCCGATCTACGCATACGGCAGCGATGAGCAGCGGAAGAAGTACCTGCCGAAGCTCGCCAGCGGCGAGTTGATCGGCTGCTTCGGCCTGACCGAGCCCGACGCCGGTTCGGACCCCGGCGGCATGAAGACCCGCGCCGAGAAGATCGACGGCGGCTACCGGCTGACCGGCTCGAAGACCTGGATCTCGAACTCGCCGATCGCCGATGTATTCGTCATCTGGGCCAATTCCGCGGCACATGACGGCAAGATCAAGGGCTTCGTGCTCGAGAAGGGCGCGAAGGGCCTGTCGGCACCGAAGATCGAGAAGAAGCTGAGCTTGCGCGCCTCGATCACCGGCGAGATCGTCATGGAGGGCGTCGAGGTCGGCGAGGACGCGCTGCTGCCCGATGCCGAGGGCCTCGGCGGCCCCTTCGGCTGCCTCAACCGGGCGCGCTTCGGCATCGCCTGGGGGGCGCTCGGTGCCGCCGAGTTCTGCTGGCACGCGGCGCGGCAATACGGGCTCGACCGCAAGCAGTTCGGCAAGCCGCTGGCGCAGACCCAGCTGTTCCAGAAGAAGCTCGCCGACATGCAGACCGACATTGCGCTCGGCCTGCAGGGCTGCCTGCGCGTCGGCCGGCTGATGGACGAGGGCCGCTTCGCCCCCGAGATGGTCTCGATCATCAAGCGCAACAACTGCGGCAAGGCGCTCGAGGTCGCCCGCCACGCGCGCGACATGCACGGCGGCAACGGCATCTCGGGCGAGTTCCAGGTGATCCGCCACATGATCAACCTCGAGACGGTGAACACCTACGAGGGCACGCACGACGTGCACGCGCTGATCCTCGGCCGCGCCCAGACCGGGCTGCAGGCGTTCTTCTGAGCCGGGCGTGACGCCGGCCGGCGGCGCTGCCGGGGCGGGCTCTTTCCGCCCGGGGGCGCCTTCCGGGGCGGGCTCTTCCCGCCCGGGGCGGGGCATCCGCTTCGCGCTGATCGCCATGGCCTGCTTCGCCGTGCAGGACGGCACCTCGAAGCATCTCGGCACGCACTACCCGCCCGAGTTCTTCATCATGGTGCGCTACTGGCTGTTCGCCGCCTTCGTCGCGGTGATCGCCGCGCGCCGGGCGGGTGGGCTGCGGGTTGCGGCGCGCACGCGCATGCCGCTTTTGCAGAGCTTCCGCGGCGTGCTGCTGGCCGTGCAGATCATCGTCATGACCACCAGCTTCGTCTGGATCGGGCTGGCCGAGACGCACGCCGTCTTCGCGCTGCATCCGCTGCTCGCCACGCTGATCGCCGTGCCGTTGCTCGGCGAGCGCATCGGCTGGCGCCGCGCCGGGGCGATCGGCGTGGGCTTTCTCGGCGTCCTGGTGATCCTGCGCCCGGGGTTGGGCGTGCTGCGCGTCGAGGCGCTGCTGCCGCTGATCGCGGCGGCCATGATGGCGACCTACACGGTGACCACGCGCATGGTCAGCCACGCCGACGGCTCGGCGGCGCCGGCGTTCTTCTACCTGGGCGTCGCCGGGGCGGGGGCGCTGACGCTGGTCGGCCCGTTCTACTGGACACCGATGGCGCCCGTGGACTGGGGCTGGCTGGCGCTGCACTCGGTGGTGGCGATGTTCGGCCACTACTGCCTGATCGCGGCGCTCGAGGCGACCGAGGCGGTGCGCATCCAGCCCTTCACCTACCTGCAGGTGGTCTACGCGATCATCGTCGGCGCGGTGGTGTTCGGCGAGCGCATCGACCTCGCCATGCTGGCGGGCATGGCGCTGGTGGTCGGCGCCGGGCTCTACGCCATCTGGCGCGAGGCCCACTTCGCCCGCCGCGCGGCGCTTGCGCCGGCCGGGAGCCGCGGGCACTCTGCGCCGGGAGGTGGCGCAGGATGAGCGAACCGAAAGGCAAGATCACGCTGCAGACCATCGCCATGCCGGCCGACGCCAACGCCAATGGCGACATCTTCGGCGGCTGGCTGATGGGGCAGATGGACCTGGGCGGCTCGGTACTGGCGCGCGGCCGCGCCAAGGGCCGGGTGGCCACGGTGGCCGTGAACGGCATGGCGTTCCACAAGCCCGTGCGCATCGGCGACGTGGTGGCGATGCACGCCGAGATCGCCCGCGAGGGCCGCTCCTCGATGACCATCGCGGTGGAGGCCTGGGTGACCCGCCTGCC
>DATKCQ010000184.1:0-7907 GCA_035513135.1 Thermohalobaculum sp. | reverse complement strand
GTTGTAGATCGCGCCGTCGATCGAGACCGAGACGCCGCGCTCGATCTGCGGCTTCAGGCCGGGGTAGTCCGCGGCCAGCCGGTCGAGCAGCTGGCGCAGGTTCTTCGCCTCGACCTCGACCTCCCCCTCGCCCCCGGTGGCGTCCTTCAAAGTCCCCCAGACCGCGACCTTGACCATGTCGTGCCCTCGGTCAGCCGCGCGATCCCTCGATGGCGGCGAGCAGGCGCGGCGGCGACATCGGCAGCTCGGCCATGCGCACGCGGGCGGCGCGCGAGACCGCGTTGGCGATGGCCGCCATCGGCGGCACGATCGAGGTCTCGCCGACGCCCCGCACGCCGTAGGGGTGGCCGGGGTTCGGCACCTCGACGATCACCGTGTCGATCATCGGCAGGTCCGAGCACACCGGGATGCGGTAGTCGAGAAAGCCCGGGTTCTGCAGCCGGCCGTCCTCGCCGTAGATGTATTCCTCGTTGAGCGCCCAGCCGATGCCCTGCACGGCGCCGCCCTGGAACTGGCCCTCGACGTAGGCCGGGTGCACCGCCTTGCCGGCGTCCTGGCACACCGTGTAGCGCAGCACCTTCACGGCGCCGGTCTCGGGGTCCACCTCGACGTCGACCAGGTGGGTGGCGAAGCTGACGCCGGCGCCTTCCGCGTTGGCCTCGTGGTGGCCGGCGATGGGACCGCCGGTGTTCGAGGCGATGGCGGCGATCTCGGCCAGCGTCATCGGCGCGAACTTGCCGGCGTTGGGGCCGGCGGGCCTGGCCGCGCCACCCTCCCAGATCACCGCGTCGGCATCGATGCCCCAGACCTGTGCCGCGCGCTGGCAGCATTTCCTGATCATGTCCTGCGCCGCCTTGATGGTGGCGAGGCCGACGGCGAAGGTCACCCGGCTGCCGTCGGTCACCTCGTTCTGGCCCAGGGACCCGGTGTCGGCGATGGTGCAGCGCACCTGCTCGTAGGGGATGCCCAGCTCCTCGGCGGCCATCATGGTCATCGAGGCGCGCGAGCCGCCGATGTCGGGGTTGCCCTCGCTCAGCGTCACCGTGCCGTCGGGGGTGAGGTTCATCGAGACGCAGGTGTCGCCGCCGAAGTTGAACCAGAAGCCGCAGGCCAGCCCGCGCCCCTGGTCGGGGCCGAGCGGCGCCTTGTAATGCGCGGTGTCGCGTGCCGCCTCGAGCGTCGCGCTGAGGCCGATGCGCGGGTAGGTGGGGCCGTAGGAGGCCTTGCTGCCCTCGCGCGCGGCGTTCTTGAGGCGCATCTCGACCGGGTCGAGGTCGAATTTCTGGCACAGCTCGTCGAGCACGCTCTCGACCGCGAAGGCGGCCATCGGCGCGCCGGGCGCGCGGTAGGCCGCGGCCTTCGGGCGGTTGGTCACCACGTCGTAGCCGATGGTCTTCACGTGCCTGAGCGCATAGGGCGCAAACGCCGACATGGCCCCCATCTGCACCGGCGAGCCGGCATAGGCGCCGCCCTGGTAGCGCAGCTCGGCGAGGGCGGCGGTGATGGTGCCGTCGCGCTTCATGCCGATCTTCACGTCGATCGAGGTCGAGGCGGTCGGGCCGGTGGCGCGAAACACCTCCTCGCGGCTCATCACCATCTTCACCGGCCGGTTGGCCTTGCGGCTGAGCGCCAGCGCCACCGGCTCGATGAACACGGTGGTCTTGCCGCCGAAGCCGCCGCCGATCTCGGAGGCGGTGACGCGCAGGTCGCCCTCGTCCATGCCGAGGATGCCGGCGCAGGTGTTGCGCACCATGTAGTGGCCCTGCGTGCAGACCCACAGCTCGCCATAGCCGTCCGGGCTGACCGAGGCGACGCAGGCGTGCGGCTCGATATAGCCCTGGTGGGTGGCGGCGGTGCGGAACGAGCGCTCGATCACCGCGTCCGCCTCCGCGAGCCCCGCCTCGACGTCGCCGTGGCCGTACTCGTAGCGGTGCATGACGTTCCTCGACACAGCCGCGGGCACGGTTTCGTCGCCGCCTTCCTCGTGCAGCACGGGGGCGTCGGGCTTCATGGCTTCATCCACGTCGGTGACGTGGGGCAGCTCCTCGTAGTCCACCTCGATCAGCTTCAGCGCCTTCCTGGCGATGGAAGGGCTGATGGCGGCGACGGCGGCGACGGCGTGGCCGTCATAGAGCGCCTTGTCGCCGGCCATGCAGTTGTCGAGGACGTCGAGATGATCCTCGGGCACCTCGGCGGGGAAGTCGCGCCGGGTGACCACGGCCTTGACGCCCTCGAGCGCCTCGGCCCTCGAGGTGTCGATGCCGCGGATGCGCGCATGGGCGTGCGGGCTGCGCACGACCGCGCCGGTAAGCATCCCGGGCATCACCATGTCGGCGCCGAAGCGGGCGCGGCCCGTCACCTTGTCGATGCCGTCGGGGCGCACGGGCCGGGTGCCGACGATCCTGAACTCGCGGGGGCCGGTGTCGTCGCGCGGTGCCATGCTCAGACCCTCCTCATGTCGTCCGCCGCGGCCATCACGGCGCGCACGATCTTGTCGTAGCCGGTGCAGCGGCACAGGTTGCCCGCCAGCCAGTAGCGGACCTCCCTTTCGGTCGGCTCGGGGTTTGTCTCGAGCAGCGCCTTGGCGGCGACGAGGAACCCCGGCGTGCAGATGCCGCACTGCAGCGCCGCGTGCTCGAGGAACTTCTGCTGGAGCGGATGCAGCGCCTCGGTCGTCGCCATGCCCTCGATGGTGCCGATCTCGCGGCCCTCGGCCTCGGCGCCCAGCATCAGGCACGAGCAGGCGATGCGCCCGTCCACCGTGACCGTGCAGGCGCCGCAGTCGCCGGTGCCGCAGCCCTCCTTGGCGCCGGTGAGGCCGAGCCGGTCGCGCAGCACGTCGAGCAGGGTCTCCTCGGCCTCGCAAAGGAACTCGACCGTGTCGCCGTTGATCCTGGTGGTGATGTGGAGCTGGGTCATGCGTGGTCCTCAGGCTTTCTCGAGCGCGCGGTCGCGGGCGATGGCGGCGGCGCGCCGCGCCAGCACCCCGGCCACCCGTGTGCGGTAGGCGGTGGTGCCGCGCTTGTCGTCGATCGGCCTGGCGGCGGCCGAGCAGGCGGCGGCCAGATCCGCCAGCGTGGCGTCGTCCACCCTGGACCCGACCAGCAGCTCCGCCGCCTCGGGCACCAGGATCACCGTGGGCGCCACGGCGCCCAGCGCCACCCGGGCCGCGGTGCAGGTGCCGCTGCCGTCCAGGGCAAGGCTTACGCCCGCGCCGACGACCGCGATGTCCATCTCGGTGCGCGGGATGAAGCGCAGGTAGGCGTCGGCCGAGCGGCCGCTGCGGGCCGGCAGGAAGATCGACTCGACGACCTCGTCCCTGGCCAGCGCGGTCTTGCCGGGGCCGGTGGGCACCTCCTCGACGGGCAGGTCGCGGCTGCCGCTGGGGCCGACGATGCGCACGGTGGCGCCCGCGGCATACATCGCCGGCACGCTGTCGGCCGCCGGCGAGGCGTTGCACAGATTGCCCGCCAGCGTGGCGCGGCTCTGGATCTGGGTCGAGCCGATCAGCTCGAGCGCCTCGACCACGCCGGGCCAGTCGCGGCGCACGCCGTCGTGCTCGCCCAGCTCGATGCCCGAGACGGCGGCGCCGATGCGCCAGCCGCCATCCTCGGCCGCGATCGCCTTCATGGCCGGGATGCGCTTGAGGTCGACGATCAGGTCGGGCTCGATGAAGCCGGTTCTCAGGCGCACCAGCAGGTCGGTGCCGCCCGCCAGAACTTGCGCCTTGCCCGCCTCGCCGGCGAGCAGCGCGACCGCGTCCTCGGTCCTGCGCGGTGCCTCGTATCTCATGCGCTCATCTTTCCGTCTTGCGGGGTGCCACGGCCAGCCGCCGGCAAACTCGCACAGCGCCGGGCGGCTTGCAACTGGGCCGAGCGGGCCTTTCCGGCACGCTTTGCACGGGGGGCGCCCGAGGCGCTATGCTGCGCCCCGAGCCCCGGCGGAATCGGGGGCAACGGATCGCGGCAGGAGGCCCCATGCAGACCTACCGGCACTTCATCGACGGCGACTACACGGACCCCGCTGGCGGCGAGTGGTTCGATTCCATGGACCCCTACCGCGGCGAGCCCTGGGCGCGCATCCCGCGCGGCACGGCGGCCGACGTGGACCGCGCCGTGGCGGCGGCGAAGCGGGCGATGACCGAGGGGCCGTGGGCGGGCATGACCCCCTCCGAGCGCGGCAAGGCGATGCGGCGGCTGGGCGACCTGGTGGCGAGAGAGGCCGAGCGCCTCGCCGGGATCGAGGTGCGCGACAACGGCAAGCTGATGTCCGAGATGCTCGGCCAGCTGCGCTATCACCCGGAGTGGTGGTACTACTTCGGCGGGCTGGCCGACAAGATCGAGGGCGCGGTGGTGCCGATCGACAAGGCGGATCACTTCACCTTCACCAGCCACGAGCCGGTCGGCGTGGTGGGCGCCATCACCGCCTGGAACTCGCCGCTCCTCTTCATCGGCTTCAAGTGCGCGCCGGCGCTGGCGGCGGGTTGCTCGGTGGTGGTCAAGCCCTCGGAGTTCACCTCCGCCTCGACGCTGGAATACGCGGCGCTGACCAGGGAGGCCGGCATCCCCGACGGCGTCTTCAACGTCGTTGCCGGCTATGGCCACGAGGCCGGCGCGGCGCTGGTCGAGCACCCGGACGTGGCCAAGATCGCCTTCACCGGCTCGGACCTGACCGGCGCGCGCATCTACCAGCAGGCGGCGAAGGGCCTGAAGCGCGTCTCGCTCGAGCTCGGCGGCAAGTCGCCCAACATCGTGTTCGAGGACGCGAACCTCGACATGGCGGCGGCGGGCGCCGTCTCGGGCATCTTCGCCGCCACCGGGCAAACCTGCGTCGCCGGCTCGCGGCTGCTGGTGCAGAATTCGATCCGCGAGGCGTTCACCGAGAAGCTCGTCGCGCTCGCCCGCACCGCCAAGATCGGCGACCCGATGCAGCCCGACACCAATATCGGCCCGGTCACCACCGAGCCGCAGTTCAGGAAGGTGCTCGAATATATCGGCATCGCCAAGGCCGAGGGCGCCACCTGCCTGCTCGGCGGCGGCCCGGCCGAGGGGCCGGGCGTGCGCGGCGGGCAGTTCGTCGAGCCGACCATTTTTACCAACGTGTCCAACGAGATGCGCATCGCGCAGGAGGAGGTGTTCGGCCCGGTCCTCTCGATCATCGGCTTCGAGGACGAGGCCGAGGCGGTGCGCATCGGCAACGACGTGGTCTACGGCCTCGCCGCCGGCGTGTGGACGCGCGACATCGGCCGCGCGATACGCATGTCGAAGGCGCTCAGGGCCGGCACGGTGTGGGTCAACACCTACCGCGCCATCAGCTACATGATGCCGTTCGGCGGCATGAAGCGCTCGGGGCTGGGGCGCGAGAACGGCATGCAGTCGATCCGCGAGTTCCTCGAGACGAAATCCGTCTGGATCTCGACCTCGGACACGGCCCCCGCCAACCCGTTCGTGATGCGCTGAGCGGCGATGCCCGCGCTGCCCATCCGCTCGCGCCTGTGGGGCGAGATGTTCGGCACCGCCGCCATGCAGGCGGTGTTCGCGGACGAGGCGACCGTGCAGCGCTACCTCGACATCGAGGCGGCGCTGGCCCAGGCGCAGGCGAAGCTCGGCATCATCCCGGCCGAGGCGGCCGACGCCATCGGCACCGCGGCGGACGTGGCGCGCGTCGACTGGGCGCGGCTCTCGGCGCGCACCCAGGTGGTCGGCTACCCGATCCTGCCGCTGGTCGAGCAACTGAGCGGTTGGGCCGAGGGAGGCCTCGGCCAATGGTGCCACTGGGGGGCGACCACCCAGGACATCATGGACACGGCGGACGTGCTGCAGATGCGGGCGGGGCTCGACCTGCTGGCGGCGGACCTCGACGCGGTGGCCGCCGCGCTGGCGAAGCTGGCGCAGGCGCACGCCGGGACCCCGATGGCCGGGCGCACCCACCTGCAGCACGCCCTGCCGGTCTCGTTCGGCCTCAAGGCGGCGACCTGGCTCTCGGCCATCGACCGCCACCGGGCGCGGCTCGCCGAGCTGCGCCCGCGCGTCGAGGTGGTGCAGTTCGCCGGCGCCGCCGGCACGCTCGCCTCGCTCGGCGCGGAGAAGGGGCTTGCCACCCAGGCGGCGCTGGCCGGGGAGCTGGGCCTCGCGCTGCCCGATATCACCTGGCACACCATCCGCGACGGCTTCGCCGAGGTCACCGGCTGGCTGGCGCTGGTCGCCGGCTCGCTGGCCAAGATCGGCCTCGACGTCGCGCTGATGATGCAGACCGAGACCGGCGAGGTGCTCGAGCCGTACCAGCCCGGCCGCGGCGCCTCCTCGACCATGCCGCAAAAGCGCAACCCGATCGGGGCCGAGCTGATGATCGCCGCGGCCAAGGTGGTGCGCGCCCAGCATTCGCTGATGCTCGACGCGATGGTGCAGGACCACGAGCGCGCCACGGGGCCGTGGCATGTGGAGTGGCAGGCCATCCCCACCGCCTTCATCGCCGCCTCGGGCGGCCTGCGCGCGGCGCGCGAGGTGCTCGAGGGCCTCGAGGTCCGGCCCGAGGCGATGCGCCGGGTGCTCGACGCGACGGGCGGGCTGATCGTCGCCGAGGCGGTGATGATGGGCCTGGCGCCCGGCCTCGGCCGGCAGGTGGCGCACGACCTCGTCTACGACTGCTGCCGCCGGGCGCTGAGCGAGGGCATTCCCTTCCTCGACGCGCTCGCCGCCGAGCCCCGCATTGCCGCGGTGATGGACCGCGCCGCGCTGGCCCGGCTGGTGGACCCGGCGGGCTATCTCGGCGCCGCCCCGGCGATGGTCCGCTGGCTGCTGGCGCGCCGCGGCTGAACGGCGCTCAGGCGGCCTTTCGGTTCGTCGCCAGCTTGTCGTCGACCAGGCGTACGGTCTCGTCGACCACCGGGTTGCTCATGCCCTTCTGCCGGGCGACGGTCTGCACCACCATGTCGACCCGCTCGATCGCCAGGGCGCCGGCGTAGAGCGCGCGCGCCGCCGAGGAGGGCTTCACCAGGCCCTCGGCCGCGCGGGCGTATTTCTCGAAGGGCACGAGATCGTCGTCGCTGGCGCCGAGCGCCTTGCAGACCTCGCGCACCCAGTCATAGACGGCGCGCGAGGCCTCGATGTCCGCGTGCACCGCGTCGCGGATCGAGCGGGCCTCGCCCGGGGTGACGCAACGGTAGTTGCCGGTCAGCAGCATGGCCCACTTGGCGAGCGGCACGAACACCGATGCGTGCACGCGCAGCTTGACCGGCAGCTCGACCGGGCCGTCGCCCGGGTCGTCGCCCGGGTCGTGGCGGATGGCGTCGATGGCGGCCTCGAGGTCACGCAGGACCTGCGTGTGCGCGTCGGACTCGAAGCGGGCGACCTTGAAGTTGGTGGGCAGACTGACCTGCAGCACGTTGACCGGCTCCTCGGGCGGGCGGAAGGCCTGCGGGTCGGGGCTCGCCAGGGTCATCAGGGCGGGGTCGAAGCTGTCCCAGACGCCCGCGTCGGTGTAGCAGGCGCGGAGCGCCTGGGCGTCGAGGCCGGGGATGCGCTTGAGATACGGCAGCGGCGGCATGTTCATGATCGACATGGTCGGCACGCCGGCCGCGGCGGCCCGGTCGAGCAGGGCGCGCACCTCCGGGTGGCGGTATTGCGGCTCCTGCATGGCCAGCGCCACGAGATCGAACTGCGCGGGGTCGGCCTCGGACGGCGTGGCGGCCGCGAGCTTGCCCGGCGCCTGGCGCGAGGAGATCTCGACATGGCCCTCGCGGCCCTTCACCGGCAGGCGCACGCGGGTGCCCTCGGCGTTGATCAGCTCGGCCTCGTCGGGCAGGCACACCAGCGTCGCGTCGTGGCCGGCGAGGATCAGCTTGGTCGCCAGCAGCGAGCCGTAGGAGGCGCCGAAGATCAGGACGTTGTGGGTCGTTGCCATTGGGG
>DATKCQ010000183.1:0-6642 GCA_035513135.1 Thermohalobaculum sp. | reverse complement strand
TCGGACGGCGGCCTGGCGGTCGCCGCGGCCGAGATGGCGCTGGCCGCCGGCACCGGCGTCGCGCTGGAGGCGGACCCGGCGCTGCCCGCCGCCGCCTGGTTCTTCGGCGAGGACCAGGGCCGCTACCTCGTCGCCTGCGCCCGGGCCTCGCTCGACCGTGTCGTCGCGATCGCCGCAGCGGCGGGTGTGCCCGCCCGCGCCGTCGGCGCCACCGGCGGGGACCGGATCGCGCTCGGCGCGTCCGCGGCGGCGTTCTCCGAGCTGCGCGTGGCGCACCGCGACGGCTTCGCACGGCTGATGGGCGAGGCCTGAGCGACCGCCCTTGCCGCCGAAAACGGCGCTAGTCTCGCGCAAGATTCAACGGCCCGCCGAACGGGCCTTCGCTCGGGGGGACAACCCTGTCGGCCATCGCCATCGCGGTGATCGGGGCGACCGTGGTCGCCACCTCGTTCCTGTCCGGCATCTTCGGCATGGCGGGCGGGATCATCCTCTTGGGCGTGCTGCTGGTCTTCCTCGACGTGGCCCAGGCGATGGTGCTGTTCGGCGCCATCCAGACGGTGGCGAACGGCTGGCGCGCGGCGCTGTGGCGCCACCACGCGCGCTGGGACATCGTCTGGCGCTACGTGATCGGCTCGGCGCTGGCGTTCGCGGTGCTGCGCAGCATCGCCTTCGTCCCCGACAAGGCGGTGGTCTACCTGGCCATCGGCATCCTGCCCTTCGCGGTCTACGCCCTGCCCAAGCGCCTCGCCCCGGACATCACCCGCCCGCGCATGCCGCAAGTCTGCGGCGCCGTGGTCATGCTGGTGCAGCTGTTCGGCGGCGCGGCCGGGCATATCCTCGACCAGTTCTTCCAGGCCAGCCCGATGGACCGCCGGGCGGTGGTCGCCACCAAGGCGATGACGCAGACCGTCGCGCACCTGTTCCGCATAGCCTATTTCGGCTCGTTCGCCGCGGCCTTCGACGTGGTCATCCCGTGGTGGGTCTATGCCGGGGCGATGGCGCTGGCGATGCTCGGCACGACGCTGGCCGCGCAGGTGCTCGAACGCATGACCGATACGGGCTTTCGCCTGTGGAGCAAGCGCATCGTCATCGCCGTGTGCATCGTCTACATCGCCCGCGGCCTGTGGCTGGCGGCGGGTTGAGGGCGGCTCACGACACCTCGAAGGCCAGCTCGACCGGCGTGCAGTCCGGCCCGTTGATCGGCACCAGGTCCTGCGGGCAGGCCGAGATCGCCGCGATCGCCGGCAGCTCGGCGCGGAACACCACCCGGTCGCCGGGCGCCGAGACGGGCGGCAGGAACTCCACCGTGCCGTCACCCGCCACGGGGATGTTCATCCACAGATTGAACGGCGCCGGGATCGCCGGCGCCCGCGCGCCGATGGCGATCAGCGCCATGCGCAGATTGTCGGTGCAGTTGTCGTGATAGCCCGCGCAGCCGAGCTGCTGGTAGCGGTAGGCGTCGCAGGCCGCAATCACCGTGTCGTGCACGCCGGGCGAGGTGTCCTCCTCGAAGGTCAGGATCGGCCGGCGCCGGTTGGTGATCAGCGCATCGCCCGCCTTGGGGAAGATCGACTTGAGATAGGCCCGGACGTGCTCGAGCGAGAGATACTCGCCCAGATCCTCGGCGTTGAACGCCCAGAAGTCGCCGACCTGCGTGCCGTGCGTGTTGATCACGCTCAGCCGCTGGCCGGGCTTCAGCCGCACCGCCACGCCGCAGCGCGCCGGCACGGTGTAGCGCCGGCCGGGCTCGGGCGTGCCGTCGGGCGCGATGGCGCTCTCGAGGCTGGCGTTGCGGCCGTCCGGCGTGGCCGGTTCGAATCGAGACATGGGCGGGTCCTCCCTTTGCTGCCGCGCCACCATGCCGCACGCGGCCGCCGCGCGAAAGGGCGGGGTGGAAGTTGCGGGGGCCCGGACGCTATATGGGGGCGATGACCCGAACGCCCGCCCTCGCCCCGGCCCCGACGCGCGCGGTCCTGCGCCGCGCCCGGCGCCTGTGCGTGGCGCCGATGATGGACTGGACCGACCGGCACTGCCGCATGTTCCACCGGCAGTTCACGCGCCACGCCCTGCTCTATACCGAGATGATCACCTCGGCCGCGCTGCTGCACGGCGACCCGGCGCGGCTGCTGCGCCACGACCGGGCCGAGCACCCGCTGGCGCTGCAGCTCGGCGGCGCCGATCCGGGCGAGCTGGCCGCTTCGGTGCGCCTGGCCCGGCCGTTCGGCTTCGTCGAGATCAACCTCAACGTCGGCTGCCCCTCGGACCGGGTGCAGTCGGGCACCTTCGGCGCCTGCCTGATGCGCGACCCGGGCCTCGTCGCCGAATGCGCCGCGGCGATGATCGAGGCGGCCGGCGACGGACCCGAGATCACCGTCAAGTGCCGCATCGGCGTGGACGAGCAGGACCCCGAGGCGGCGCTGCCCAATTTCATTGACCGGGTCGCCGGCGCCGGGGTGCGGGTCTTCGCCGTGCATGCGCGCAAGGCCTGGCTCGACGGGCTGAGCCCGAAGGCGAACCGCGAGGTGCCGCCGCTCGACTACGCGCTGGTGGCGCGCGTCAAGCGGGCGCGGCCCGGGCTCGACATCGTGCTCAACGGCGGCATCGGCTCGCTCGACGCGGCGCGTCGGCACCTCGCCGGGGGCTTCGACGGCGTGATGATCGGCCGCGCCGCCTATCACGACCCGGCGGGGGCGCTGGCCGGCGCCGACGCGCTGATCGCCGGCCGGCCCGCAGCCCCGGTCCCCGCCGCCCCCGTCCCGGCCGAGGCGGCCGTGCGCGCCATGCTGCCCTACATCGCGCGCGCGCTCGCCGCCGGCACCCCGCTCAACCGGATCACCCGGCACATGCTGGGCGCCTTCGCCGGGCGGCCCGGGGCGCGGCGCTGGCGGCGCATGCTGTCGGAGGGCGCGCACCGGCCGGGCGCCGGCGTCGCGCTGGTCGAGCAGGCGCTGGGGGCGGTGGCGCCGCTGCGCACCGCGGCCGAGTAGCGATGGGCGACGGCATCCCCGCCCTGGCCCGGCAGTTCTTCGCGCGCGGCTGGTGCGCCTTCCCGCACGACCCGGCGCTGGCGGCCTGGGCCGAGACGGCACGCCCCCTCGCCGAGGCGACGCTCGACCACCCGGATCTGCGCACTCGCTGGCTGCGCTGCGGCGGCACCTGGTTCGCCGGCGTGCATGCCCTGCCGAACGACGCCGCGGGCGCCGTGCCCGGCCACGGCGTGCCGCCGCTCGCCGGCGCGGCGCTCGAGTTCATCGGCGCGGCGCTCGGGCTCGCCGGCATCGCGCTCGACCGGGCGCAGGTCTCGATCTGCTTTCCCGGCTATCCGCAGCCCTGGGAGGGCGAGAGCGAGGCGGCACTGCGCTACCGGCGCGAGCGCGACGCCGCGCATGTCGACGGGCTCACCCGCGTCGAGCCGGGCCGGCGGCGCCGGCTGGGCGAGACCCACGCCTTCATCCTCGGCATTGCCCTCACCGAGACGCGGCCCGAGGCCGCGCCGTTCACCGTCTACGAGGGCTCGCACGCGATCATGCGCCGCGCCTTTCGCGCCCGGCTCGCGCCTATCGACCCGGCGCGCTGGGGCGAGGAGGACATCACCGAGGCCTACCACGCCGCGCGGCGCGAGGCCTTCGCCACCTGCAAGCGGGTGACGCTGCACGCGCGCCCCGGCGAGGCCTACATCGCGCACCGGCTGGTGCTGCACGGGGTCGCGCCGTGGGGCGACCCGGCCGAGACGCGCCCGCGCGCCATCGCCTATTTCCGCCCCGGGCTGCCCCAAGGCGACGGGCCGGCTGGCTGGCTCGAGCGGCCCTGAAGTCCGTCAGTTCCGGGAGGCGGGGACCCGCGCGCCGGCGTCCTCGATGCGCACGCGCTGGCGCAGGATCAGCCGGTCCTGGCGGAACGAGGTCTCGTCGAGCCGGTCGAGGAAGCTCATGCCCAGGAGCCCGTTCTTCAGCCGGCCGGGCCGGGCGACCGCCGCGGGCACGTCGAACACCGCGATCGGGCCGATCTTGATCGAGGAGAGCCGCACCGGCGCCACCTCCGAGCGGCCGTTCGCCGTGGTCACCGGCACCGAGAAGTCCAGCGCCGCCGGGTCGATGCCGATCGACGCCACCTCCTCGTAGGGGATCAGCACCATCGAGGCGCCGGTGTCGATCATCAGCTTCATCGGCACGCCGTTGACGCTGGCCTCGGCGCGGTAGTGGCCGTCCCAGCCGCGGCGCAGCTCGGCCTCGCCGACGGCGCGCGACAGCGCCATGCTGGGCATCAGCTCGGCGCGGATCTCGTTGACCACCAGGCTCGCCTCCTCGTGGAACACGAAGGCCGTCGCCAGCCCGCCGACGGTGCCGAGACCGATGGCGATGTTGAGCATGGAGCGCTGGCCGCCGCGCACCAGCATGCGTCCGGCGGCGAACAGCAGCAGCGCCGCGCCGAGAACGGCCAGGTAGACCGGGCGCATGTCGGCGAGCGTGTCGGCGACGTCATCGGGCGGGCGGCCCGCGAACACCAGCGCAAGCACCGCCACCCCGATGATCACGACCGGCCACCAGAACATCCGACCTCCCCAGCCTCTCGCCCCGACGCGCCGCCCGGCGCTCCGGCGCGCAAACTAGCACGGATTGGCCGGGCTTCGTAACCCGCCGTCGCGGCGGCGCGGCGCGGGCGCCGGTCGGCGCCCGCTACGGCTCGAGCACGGCGGCGATGACCGCGGCGCCGTTCATCGCCATCTCCTCGAGGAGCGAGCCGGGGCTCGACCAGGCCAGGGCGATTTCCGCCTCACCGCTCGCGGGGTAGGCGGCGAGCGTGGCGCCGGACCTGCGCAGCAGATGCCGCATCTTCTCGTTCTCCGGCAGAAACACCGTGCAGACGGTGCGGATCAGCCGGTTGCGGGCGATGGTCAGGGTCTTGTCCATCAGGTCGCCGCCGATGCCCCGGTCCTGGAACGGGCGCTCCACCGAGAGGGCGAGCTCCGCGCTCATCGGCCAGTCGCCGGAGAGCTGGATCAGCTCGGCGACACCCCTGAGCGTGCCGTCGACGAAGCAGCCAAGCGCGATCGTCCGCAGCGGATCGACGCGGTCGCAGTAGGCATGGATGAGGCGGTCGCTGGCCGGGATGCAAAAGCGCATCAGCCGCTCGTCGGGACCGAGCCGCAGCAGGTGCGCGCGCAGCGCCGCGCCTTCCCAGGGCAGAAGTCTTCGCACGATCATCGGCGGGCCCTCCACTGGCGGGGACATCGCCCGGACCCAGCCGGTGCCCCTGCCCGCCGGGGCGGGCGGGGGCGTCCGGCTGGCCTGCGTCCGGGCCGCGTCCGTCCACCTTGCCGTGATGGCACGCGGCGCCGGGGGCGGCCGGCGCTCAGCCGCTCTCATGGATGAGCCGCCAGGCGTAGGCCGGGATCTCCGAGCGGCGCAGGCCGATCTCGGCGAGCTGGCCGTCGGACAACTGGCTGAGCGCCTGCATCTGCCGGCCGTACTGGACCTGTTTCAGGGCTGCCGCGAGCCGGCGCCCGATTCTCGAGGCGAGTCTCGAGGCGATGCGTGAGCCGGCGCCATCGTTGCGGACGGCGGGGGCCTTCAGCGTGTAGGTGCCCTGGCTTGCCATGGCTATGTCCTTTCTCTGTCATCGGTTGCCGGCGCACGCCGCGCGTGCCCCGGCGCCTGTCGTGCTAGTGCCGTTTCGGTGCTTCCTGAATCACCGGAGCGGCCCTAACATCTTGAGTTTCCGCGATTTCCGAGCTGCAAAGTGATTCCACTTTTCTCGAAATCGCTCTATCGCCTGGCCGCCCAGGCATTGACCTCGCCGACGAGCCGCCGGATCGACGCATCGTCGAGCGGCCGGCCCATGGCGAGCTCGCGCTCGCAGCGGCGCTGCATCTCCACGGCCCAGCGGAAGCTCTCCGCCATCGTGCCGACCCAGTGCGGAAGCGACCGCCCGGGGCGGGCCGCATGTCCTGGCGCAAGTGCATCGGTGGTCATCGGGGTCTCCTTCGCGAGCCCGGTTTGTCTGGCGTCTCGAGCGCCCCGGCCGCAGCGCGCGGGCGCCCGCGCCTTACTCGAATGCTGCGGCGCACTATCTCATGCCGCAATGCACAAGATAGGCGCGCGGGACCGGATCGGGAACGGCCGCCCGGGTCAAAGCGGCTGTGCGCAGCGGGCAAAGCGGAATCGATGCCCCCGAGCAAGACCGCCGGCCCGCGACCGCCATTGGTGATCGCCGGGCCTGACCCGGCAATCGGCAGGCGATGGGGGTGCGTTGGCGCTCTGGATGCCCCGGTCGGCCCGGTGCGTGCCGCGGCGTCGCGGCGCGCGGCGGCATGACCCGCCCTCGAGCGGGTTGCTGGCGGTGAGCGACCCGAGACATAGGTGATGGTTTGTACCGGACACATGGGTAACACCTTTCCCCATGCGATCGCATGGGGGAGGTGTGGATGCCGTGGAAGGAGTGTTCGGTTATGGAGGAGCGTCTTCGCTTCGTGGCCCGTCCTCTGGACGGGGAAGGCATGAGTGCTGTTTGGTCGGGAGTTCGGCTCGAGGTCGTCACCCATGTCTTAGGTACGTTCTGTCACCCATGTCTCCGGGCCGGACCACGGAAAACAGTGGTGGCGGGGGAGGGACTCGAACCCTCGACCTCAGGATTATGAGTCCT
>DATKCQ010000182.1:0-26749 GCA_035513135.1 Thermohalobaculum sp. | reverse complement strand
GCACCATCTCGCGGTTGCCGGCGAAGCCGTTGGTGGCGAGCAGGAGCTTGCGGCAGCCGATCCGCTCGCCGCGGATCAGCGCCCCGCTGACGGCGCCGTCCTCGACGATCAGCTCCTCGACCGGGTTGCCCGGCGCCAGCGGGATGCCCCGGTCGGCGACGAGGGCCAGGAGATCGTCCACCAGGTCCTGCCCGCGGCGGGAACGCGGGGCGTGCAGCCGCTCGACCGAGTGGCCGACATGCCGGTAGTCGGTGATCAGCTCCATGCGCGCGCCGAGCCCGTCGATCAGCCACTCGCACAGGGGTGCCGACTGCTCCGACATCAGGCGCGTCAGGTCATCGGCGTCATGCCGGCCGGCGAGTGCGACGAGGTCCGCGAGCATCCGCGCGGGCGAATCCTCGATTCCCGCGGCGCGCTGGTAGGTCGTGCCGGCGCCGGGAACCGAGCCAGTGCTGAGCGAGGAGTTGCCGCCGGGCCGGTCGCGCTTCTCGACGATGGCGACCCCGATCCCGGCGTCGTGAGCGGCGATCGCCGCGGCGAGCCCGCAGGCGCCGGCGCCGATCACCAGAAGGTCGGCGGCGACCCCGGTCATCGCGCGGTCATCGCCGCGACCGTCTCGCTCCAGTCCTGCGCCAGGACGGCGGGCTCGAGGGCCAGCAGCCGGTCGAGCACCGGCGCCATGCGCGGATAGGGCTCCGCCACGATGCCGAGCGCCTTGCCGCGGATCTCCTCGGGCGCGAACGGCCGGTCCGGTCCGCCGCGGGCGCTGAGGCACTCCTCGGTGAGCCGCGTGCCGTCCGCGAGCTCCCAGGTGACGCGTGCCGGCCGGTCGTTGGGCCACTCGGGCTCGGGCTGCCAGGCGCCGATGCTCACGCGGCCGCGCAGCCCGGCGATGGCCGGCTCGGCCAGCGTCGAGGCGTGGAACGCCTGCGCCCCGGCGTGGCCGTGCACCGTGGCCGCCGCGAGAATGTGCTGCATCGAGAACTTCGCCGCCAGCGTCGTCGCCGGCGCCGAATTGTCCAGGGTCCGCCCGCGCCAGTGCGTGTCGATGTGAATCCCGCGGATGTCGCCGATATCGGCGCCCCCGGGCAGCCGTTCGCGCAGCGCGAGCGTGGCCTCGACCGCCGAGTGGGCATACTGGCAGCAGGCGTAGAGCTTGTGATACCCGTCGGCCAGCGCCCAGTCCGTGCCCAGCCCGGCGGTCAGCGCGTCGGGCTGCACGGTGCCGCCGAAGGCGTTGGCGAACACGTCGTGCAGGCTCTCCGGCCGGCCGGTGATTCCGGCCTCCATCCAGTCGACGGCGCGCAGCCCGCACCAGGCGCCGACCCCCGGCCAGACATTGCGCACCAGCGCCCCCGCGACCGCGTGGTTGTAGGGCCCGGGCACCACCATGGTCGCCGCCGAGGAGATCGCCGCGGCGGCGTCGCGGGCCGGGACGCGGCGCAGCGCGGCGACCGACGCCGCCGCGCCCACCGCCGCCAGACTTCCGTGCGGGTGCAGGGTCAGGCTGGGCCAGGAAAAGGCCCGCGCGACCCTTGCCGCCGTCTCGTAGCCCACCACCAGCGCGCGCAGCAGGTCGTGCCCGGCGGCCCCGGTCGCCTCGGCCTCGGCGAGCAGCGCCGGCAGGCAGTAGATGCCGGCATGGCAGAGCGCGCGGCGGTAGCCCTCGTCCAGCTCGCACCAGTCGCTGGCGCCGCCGTTCGCCACCGCCGCCGAATACCGGTCGAGCCGCATGCCGCGGGCATTGAAAACGCTGGCGTCGGGTCGGCCCGACGACCGCGCCAGGCCGTCGTGGAAGGCGATGACCTCCGGCTCGTCGCGCGCGGCGACGATCGCCGCCAGGTCGTCGCACAGCACCAGGGCGGCGCGCCGGCGAACCGGCTCGGGCACCGCCTCCCATGCCAGCCCTGCGGACCACTCCGTCAGCGCCGCCACGCCTGCGGCGATCCGGGCCTTTGGCTCGGCTTGCGCGGCGTCCTGCATCAGCTGCCTCCCGATCCGGCGGCGACCTCGCCGAGCCGGGCGATCGCCTGCGCCGTCGGCATCACGTCGGCGTATTTGGCGTTCATGTCCCACAGGTTGACGGCGTGCGAGGTGGGGCTGCGGTCGTAGACGCACTCGTGCGGGATCACCACCTTGAAGTTCAAGGCGAACGCATCGGTCACCGAGGCCCGTATGCAGCCGCTGGTCGTGCAGCCGGTGACGAACAGCGTGTCGACCCCGAGGTCGATCAAATGGCTGACCAGGGGCGTGCCGAAGAAGGCGCTCGGGTGCTTCTTGGGCAGCAGCACGTCGCCGGGCGCAGGCGCGACCTCCTCGACGAAGCGATAGCCCTCGGCGTCGATCCCCATGATCGCGGGCACCTTCGCCGCCAGCCGCCCGGCATCGGTCTCCGGGTTCTTCGGCGCCACGTGCGGATAGAGCACCGGCAACGCGCGCGCGCGGAAGGCCGCGAGCAGCGGCCCGATATGGTCCACCGCCCGCCAGCCGTCCTCGCCGCAAGCGGTGGGATACTCCTCGATCGCCTCCCAGTAGGGTTTGCGCCCGGTCCCCACGGTGCGGTACTGCACATCGATGATCAGCAGGCCGGGCCGCCTGCCGATGCCGCCGGGCCGGCCGAACCCGGCCGCCTCGTAGCGGCGTTCGTCCTCCGGGGTGATCACGTCCCCCCAGGGTTGCATGGAGCCTCGGTGCATGGAGCCTCGGTGCATGGAGCCTCCGCGCGGATGCCTGAAACGGCGACGACGGGCGATGAGCGCCGCCAGTTGACGAACCCGGCCGGCGCTTGTCAAGGTTCGCGCTTGCGCCCCGCGCGGGTGCTCACCCCCTCCGGAGGCACCGATGGACCTGCCCAGCCACGACCGCTACGACTACAGCCCGCTCAGCGGGCGCCCGGACTACGCGTGGCCCGGAGGCCAGCGGCTGGCCGTGTGCGTGTGCAACAACATCGAGCAGTTCGCCTTCCTCTCCGGCCTCGGCAGCGACAGCGCCCAGGTGGGCGCGGCCCAGAGCACGCGCAACTACGCCTGGCGCGACTACGGCAACCGGGTTGGACAGTGGTATCTCTTCGACCTGCTGGACGCGCTGGCGCTGCCCGCCTCGCACAACGTGAACTCGCTGGTGCTCGACGCCTGTCCCGCCATCGTCGAGCGCATCAGGCAGCGCGGCGACGAGGTGATCGGCCACGGGCGCAGCAACGCCGAGCGCCAGGACGTGCTGCCCGAGGCCGAGGAGGCCCGGCTGATCGCCGAGGCGACGCAGGGCATCGCGCGCCATTTCGGGCAGCCCCCGGCGGGCTGGCTCGGCCCCTACCTCGCCCAGTCGCCGGTCACCCTCGACCTCCTGAAGGAGGCCGGATACAGCTACGTGCTCGACTGGCCCGCCGACGACCAGCCCTTCTGGATGCGCACGCGCGCCGGCCCGATCCTGTCCGTGCCGTACTCCATCGAGATCAACGACTCGCCGGCGCTCGTGTTCCGCCAGCACAGCGCGCGCGAGTTCGAGGCGATGATGATCGACCAGTTCGACGAGATGCTGGTGCAGTCCGCCCGCCGCCCGCTGGTCTACACCGTGGTCGTGCATCCCTTCGTCATCGGCCAGCCGTTCCGGCTGCGCGCCTTCCGCCGCGCCATGGAGCACATCGTGCGCCATCGCGAGACCGTCTGGCTGACCACCCCCGGCGAGATCGCGCGCCACTGCGCCAGCCTGCCGGCCGGCACGGTGCCGTGACCGGCGATCGGTGCATTTGCAGCTTCGCTTTCGCGCATCGCGGTCCCGGTCATGTCGCTGGCTCGTCGGACGGCTCGCCGTCGTCGGGCCCGAAGACCGGGATGTCGCGTCCCGCCACGGTCTCGATCCGGCCCGCGACGCGGCTGCCGATCGCCACCTCGCCGCGCAGATGCGCCATCAGCCGCGGGCCCTCGTCGAGATCGACCAGCCCGATCCGGTAGGGGGCGATGGAAGCGAAGGTCTCGTCGGGCGCACGGTGGACCAGCGTCGTGGCATGGACGCGGCCGCGCCCGGCCGCGCGCGACCGCTCGATCTCCTGCGCCCCGCAGCGCGGGCAGCGCCGGCGCCCCAGCACCCAAGCGTGGCCGCAGCGCCGGCAGCGCTCGAGCGCGATCGCGCCGGGCTGCGGGTCCGCGCTCATCGCGTCCGCTCCAGCACCAGGCTGGCGTGGGACGAGAGCACCCCGCCGTCGCCGTGATAGAGCGCGTGGGCCGGCGCGCCCGGCACCTGCCGCGCGCCGCAGCGCCCGGTCATCTGCCGCACCGCCTCGACGAAATGCGCCATGGCGCCGGCGACCCCGCAATGGCCGTAGGAGAGCAGGCCGCCATGCGTGTTGAGGGGCAGGGGGCCTGCGCGGCCGAACCGGCCGGCGCGCGCGTCCGCGCCCGCCGCACCCGGCGCGCTGATGCCGAGCGCCTCGAGCAGCAGCGCCAGCGTCACCGTGAAGCTGTCGTAGACCGCGAGGTAGCCGATATCGGCGAGCCCGATGCCCGCGCGCTCCAGCGCCCTGGCCGAGGCGATGCGCGCGCCCGCGGCGATATCGTCCGGCGCTTCGCTCACATGCTGGTGGGTGTGCGCCTGCGCTGCCCCGGCGATGCGCACCGCCGGGCCGTTCGCCGCTTCGGCCGCGAGCACGACCGCCGCCGCGCCGTCCGAGATGGGGCAGCAGTCGAGCAGCTTCAGCGGCGAGGCGATCGGCTTCGACGCCATCACCTCGGCCAGCGTGACCGGCGCGGCCAGGTGCGCGCCCCCGGTGTCCGTGGCGTGGCGGCGCATCAGCACGGCGAGTTCCGCGAGGTCGCGCTCGCGCGCCCCGGTCTCGTGCAGGTAGCGCGAGGCCGCGAGCGCGTAGTAGGCCGGCACGGTCGCGCCCAGCGGCACCTCGGCGGTCGGGTGCCCGACCTGCGCCAGCGCCTGGATGGCGCCGCTCCGGCCCTGCCCGCTGAGCCGGTTCTCGCCCGCGACGATCAGCACGTTGCGCGCCTCGCCCGAGCGCACCAGCAGGTCGCCGAGCATCAGCATCGCCGCCCCGGTGGCGCCGCCGAGCTGCACCGAATGGGCGTAGGCCGGGCGCAGCCCGAACGCCTCGGCGAACACGGTCGAGAGCATCAGGTGCGGCATGGTGGTGGAGTAGCCGGTGACGAGGCCGTCGATCGCGCCGCGCTCGAGCCCCGAATCGTCCAGCGCGGTGGCCGCGGCGTCGCCCATCAGCGACAGCGTGGTCGACCCCTCGAGCCGCCCGAACGCCGTGACGGCGGTGCCGCGCACATGGGTCATGGCGCGGCTCTCGGCGCCGGCCCGACGGTCAGCGTGCCTTCGAGGGCACGCACGCCGGCGTCGGTCTCGACGAAAACCTCATAGGTCCCGCGCGCGGCGTCCGCGAGCCGTCCCCCGGCGCGGATCGTCGCCCCGACCGGCACCGGCTTCACGAAACGCACCGCGAGCCCGCAGACCGGGCGGCCGAGGCTGCGCTCCACCGCCACCAGCACCAGGTTCAGCGCCATCGTGCCGTGCGCGATCGGCCCGCCGAACGGGGTTTCGGCGGCGAAAGCGGGATCGACGTGGATCGGGTTGAAATCGTCGGTCAGCTCGGCATAGGCGAGCACCATGTCCTGGCTGGCGGCGAGCTCGAGGGGCGCGATCTCGCCGGGCAGCGTCTCGTCGGCATCGGCCATGCTCGGCACCTCGCTCACTTCGCCCAGATCGAGACGATCTCGCCGCGCGCCACCGGCGTCTCGCCGTCGAGCACCCGCACGCCGAACGTCACCCAGCGCCGCTCGCGCCGGATCTCCCTGGCCATGCAGGTGAAGACGATCGAGAGGCGCGCGCCCGGGCGCACCGGCACGCCGCTGAAGTCGAGCGTCTGGCCGGCATGGATGTTGCCCGGCGGCCGCGGGTCGATCACCTTGATGAACCCCTCCATCATGGCGGCGACCACCACCCCCTGCGGCACCGCCGCGTCACCCGCCCCGGCCTCCGCCCCCGGACCGGCATAGATGCGGCGCCACAGCCCGAGCCGGCGCTCGTCGAGCGCCACCTCGACCGTGCCGATCCCGGCGCCGACCTCGAAATCGTCGTAGGTCCAGGGGTCTGCCGCGTCGCCTGTCCCGCTCATGGCGCGGCCTCGTCGCCCATGCGGCTCTGCGCCATCTCGCGCAGCTTGCCGCGCTGGATCTTGGTGCCGTTGGCGCTCTCGGTGGTGGGGAAGGCGTCGATCACGAACACGCGCGCGGGCACCTTGAATCCCGCCAGCGCGCCCTTGCAGTGGGCGGTCAGGCCGGCCTCGTCGGCGGACGCGCCGGAGCGAAGCGTGACGAAGGCGACCGGCGCGGTGCCCCGCACGGTCTCGACGCCGACCACCTGGCAGCCGTGCACCGCGTCGTGCGTGAGCAGGTGCGCCTCGATCTCGGCGGGGTTGACGAGGAAGCCGCCGAGCCGGAGCACGTCGCCCGCGCGCGAGAGGTAGACGAAGCTGCCGTCCTCGAGCGCGTAGCCGAGGTCGCCGGTGCGGAAATAGCCGTCCCCAGTGAAGGCGGCGCGCGTCGCCTCGTCGTTGCCGTCATAGCCGATCATGGCGCTCGGGGCACGGATCTCCAGCTCGCCCGGCTCGCCATGGGCCAGGAGCTCGCCCGTCTCGGGGTTGCGCGCCCTGACCCGCGTTTCGCGGGACACCGGCACGCCGCCGCCGAGCTTGCGCCGCTCGGCCGGCGCGTCCGCGGGCTGCACCGAGAACAGTGCCTGCAGCTCGCTGCTGCCGTAGACGCCGCACAGCGTGACGCCGCGCGCCTCGGCGCGCTCGACGATGTCGATCAGCGCCGCGTTGAACCGGGCGTAGGCGAAGTGCCGCAGGCTCGGCATCGGCCGCGGCGCGTCGCTGACCGCGAGCAGGCGCTCGGCCATGTCGTCGGCGCCCGCCGTGTGCGTGACCCGGTGCTCGTTGATCAGCCGCACGGCCTCCTCGGCGTCGAACGCCGGCAGCATCAGCGTTGGCGCCCCGGCAGCCACGGTTGCCGCATACTGGTTGAAGCCGAACACGCCGCACAGCGGCACGGTCTGCAGCATGCGAACGTCGCCCGCGCCGTAGCCGAAGCCGCGCACCACATCGCGGGCGTGGCGCACGATCACCGACTGCTTGTGCAGCACGAATTTCGGCGCCTTGGTGGTGCCCGAGGTGGTGAAGATGTTGCACGGGCTCTCGGGCGTGGACAGGTCCGCGTCGAGCGCCGGAGTATCGGTGAGATCGGCGAAGGCGACCGTCGCGACGCCCGGCAGTTCCGGGGCGGTCGGGGCGCGTTCGTCCGCCTCCTCGTAGACGATCAGGCTGTCGAGCCCGGCGAGCGCCGGGGCGTCGACCGCGCCGAGGATCGCGGCGAAGTCGATGCCCCGGAAGCCCGGCCAGAACGCCAGCGCCCTGCAGCGCGCGCGCGTCACGATGTCCGCGACCTCGACGCTGCGGTAGCGCGTGTTCACCGCAACGGCGACGGCGCCGAGCCGCGCGCAGGCGAAGTAGAGGAGGATGTAGGCCGGGCAGTTCGGCAGCCAGATGCCCACCCGGTCGCCCGGCCCGATGCCGCGCGCCTTCAGCCCCGCCGCCACGCGCCGTCCAAGCTCCTCGAGCTCGGCATAGCTCCACGCGCGGCCCCGGTAGATCAGCGCCGTCCCCTTCCCGCGCTGCTCGGCGAGAAGCCCCGGCACCGTCCGGGGGTCAGGCTTCGTCCGTGCCATGTGCACCTCCCCGCCGTCCCGTGGTCAGGCCTCCGGTCGCAGCTTTGTCATCATGCCCATGCGGCCCTCCTGCAGCACCGTGCCGTCGTGCCGGACCAGCCGGATGCGCCGGTCGATGATGCCGCGGTCGCCCTTGCTCGTCAGGCGCTTCCCGGCGATCTCGAGCTCCATGTGCACGGTGTCGCCGACCAGGATCGGCGCCAGGAAGCGCCACTCGTCGATGCCGAGCAGCGCCAGCGCCGAGTCCTCGAAGATCCCCAGCCGGTCGAACATGCCCGTCACGATGGCGATCCCCAGTACGCCGTGCACGATGCGCTGGCCGTAGGGGGTTTTCCGGGCATACTCCGCATCGCTGTGGATCGGGTTCCAGTCGCCCGACACCATCGCGAAGATCGTCAGATCGGCCTCGGTCACGGTGCGCGCCGGGCTGCGGAAGGTCTGCCCGACCTCCAGATCCTCATAATAGAGCGTGTTCACCGCGTGTCCTCCCCAAGCATGTTCACCGGCGCGCCGAGATGGGCGCCGCCGTCGATCTGGATGAGCTGGCCGGTCATCATCGCCCCGGCCGAGCTAAGGAGGAAAGCGGTGAGCTCGGCCACCTCCTCGGGCGACGTCGCCCGGCCCATGGGCGTGGCGGCGATCAGGCGCCCGATCGGTCCACCGACCGGCCCGCCCTCGCTCTCGCCCGCCAGCGCCGGCGTCAGCACGGTGCCGGGCCCGATGCAGTTGAGGCGGATGCCGTCGCCCGCCCACTCCAGCGCCAAGCTGCGGGTCAGCCCGAGCACGCCCGCGCGCGCGGCGAGCGAATGCGCCATGCCGACGGCGCCGCGCTCCACCGGGCTGAGCGACATGCTGACCACCGCGCCGTGCGCCGCGGCGAGGAACGGCCGCGCCGCGACGATCAGGTTGAACACCGCGTTCAGGTTCAGCTCGATCACCGCCTTCCAGCCGCGCGCCGAGATGCGCTCGGCCGGCGCGAAGAACTGGCCGCCGGCATTGTTCACCAGGCCGGTGAGGCCGTCGCGCCCGGCCGTCCGCGCCACCATGTCGGCCGCTTCGTCCAGCTCGCGCACATCGCACACCTCGTGGCGGTAGGGCGCCGCCCCGCCTGCGAGCCGCCCGGTCTCGGCCAGCGTCTCCGCCGTGCGCCCGCAGCCGGTCACCCGCGCGCCGAGCGCCAGCAGGCGCAGCGCGATGGCGCGTCCGATGCCGCTGCCGGCGCCGGTCACCAGCACGCTGTGGCCCTCGAGGGCGCCGGGCGCCAGAACCGGCCTGAACTGGGTGGTCGCCATCG
Organism: Thermohalobaculum sp.; assembly: GCA_035513135.1. Lineage (GTDB taxonomy): Bacteria > Pseudomonadota > Alphaproteobacteria > Rhodobacterales > Rhodobacteraceae > Thermohalobaculum. The sequence goes on along the minus strand of DATKCQ010000182.1, from coordinate 17,721 downwards.
CCGCTCAGTCCTCGCGCAGGATGCGCCGCGCCTTGTGCGTGCTGCGCGGCAGGGCGCCCGCCTCCACCATCTCGACGCGCGCGCGCACCTGCAGCTTCGCGCGCACCTCGGCCGCGATCCGCTCGCCGAGATCCGCCGGCGCCCCGGCCGCCGCCTCGACGCGCAGCTTCAGCCCGTTGAGGAACCCCGATGCCGGGTCACGCACGTCGCGGTCGATGACGATCAGGTACTCGCCCGTGCTGCCGGGCAGCGCGCGCACCAGCTCCTCGATGGCCGAGGGGAAGACGTTCACGCCCCGGATCACCAGCATGTCGTCGGCCCGGCCGCGCACGCCGCCCGCGAGCCGCGCATGCGTGCGCCCGCAGGCGCAGCGCGCCGGGTCGCGCACCACCATGTCGCCCGTCCACCAGCGCACCAGCGGCATCGCCTGCTTGTCAAGATGGGTCAGCACCAGCACGCCCGCCGTGCCGTCCGCGACCGGCGCGCCGGTCTCGGGGTCGAGCACCTCCGCGACCGCGAAGTCCTCGACCAGGTGCGGGCCCTGCTGCGCCGCGCAGTCCCAGCCGATCGGCTGGAACTCGAGGCTGCCATAGCCGTCGAAGCACTTGGCGTCCCACAGCTCCTCGAGCATCCGCCGGGTGGCGGGGATGCTGGCGCCGGGCTCGCCGCCCAGCATGATCTTCGAGAGCTTCGTCGCCCGCGGCTCGCGCCCCATGCGCCGCGCCACCTCGCCCAGATGCGCCATGAACGAGGGTGTCGCCGTGACCGCGGTGGTGCCGTAGTCGAACATGGTCGCGACCTGGCGCTCGGAGTCGCCGCTGCCGCCGGGAATGCAGGTGGCGCCGATGCGCTGGTAGGCCATCAGCCCGCCGAGCCCCCCGACGAACCAGGAGAAGTTGAACAGGCACTGGTAGACGTCGCCCCGCCGCACGCCCTGGCTGTAGGCCAGCCGCGCGTAGAGGTCGGTCCAGCGCGCGATGTCGGCCGCGGTCCAGCAGTCGGGCGAGGGCTTCGCCGTGGTGCCGGAGGAGAAGTGCACCCGCACCACCTCCGCCGGGTCCACGGCCAGCATTGCGCCGAAGGGCGGCGCCGCGCCGAGCGCCCTGAGATAGTCGGCCTTGCGCGTCAGCGGCAGGGCGCGAAGCTCGTCGAGCCCCTTTAGATCGCCCGGCTCGAAGCCCGCCTCGGCGAACACTTTGGCATAGTGCCGGCTGGCGCGCGCCACATGGGCGAGCTGGGCCTTGAGCCGCTCGAGCTGGTGGCTCTCGATGCGGTCGCGCGACCAGGTCTCGCAGGCGTCCCAGATCTCCGGCGCGTGCGGCGTGCCCAGAATCCGGCCGGCCGTCATCCCGGTCCCCTCCGCCCTGTCGTCCGCGATCTTTTCGACCTCGGCCATCGCTGCGTCAGCCCTCGTTCGATCCCTCGGCGTCCTTGCGAATCGCCCGCGCGATCACCAGCCGCTGGATCTCGGAGGTGCCCTCGTAGATCTCGGTGATGCGCTGGTCGCGGTAGTAGCGCTCGACCGGGCTCGGCTTGACGTAGCCGGCGCCGCCCAGCACCTGCACCGCCGCGTCCACCGCGCGGTGCGAAACCTCGCTGGCGTAGAGCTTGGTCATGGCGCCCAGCGTGGCGATGTCGCGCCCCGCATCGTAGGCGCGGGCCGCCTCCCACAGCAGCATCCGCGCCGCCGAGAGCTCGGTGGCGGCGTCGGCGAGCCGGAAGCCCACCCCCTGGTGCTCGATGATCGGCTGGCCGAAGGTCCGGCGCCGGACGGCATAGCGGCTCGCCGCGCGCCAGGCCGCCAGCCCGATGCCCAGCGCCTGCGCGGCCACGGTCACGCGCCCGACATTGAGGGTGCGCAGGGCGAGCCCCAGCCCGCGCCCGGGCTCGCCCAGCATCGCCTCGTCGGGCACCACCGCGTCAACCTTGAGGTTGCTGGTGAGCGTGCCGCGGATGCCCATCTTGTCCTCGAAGAAGTCGATCACGACGCCGTCCTGGTCCTTGTCGAGCATGAAGGCGGTGATGCCGCGGCCCTTGGCCTCCGGATCGGTTTGGGCGAAGAAGATGTAGTGCTGCGACACGCCGCCATTGCCGAGCCAGCACTTCTCGCCCTTGAGGCGCCAGCCGTCGCCCTCGCGCGTCGCCGTGGCCCGGATCGCCGCGGCGTCCGAGCCGGCACCCCGCTCGCTCAGCGCGAAGCACACGGCGATGCCGCGCGCCATGCCGCCGAGATATTTTTGTTTCTGGTCCTCGCGCCCGGCGAGCAGCACCGGGAAGGCGCCGAGCTGGTAGGCGGCGAGGATGGCGGCGGTCGAGGCGCAGGCCTCGGCGACCCGCTCGACCACGCCGACCACCGCGGCGAGCGAGGCGCCCCGGCCGCCATGCTCCTGCGGCAGGAACAGGCCGGTCAGCCCGTGCTCCTTCATCACCTCGACGTGCTCGTAGGGGTAGCGCTGGTCGCGGTCGAGTTCCGCGGCCAGCGGCTCGAACTGCTCGCGGCTCAGCCGGTCCGCGAGATCGAACCAGCGTCGCTCGTCGGCCCCGCGCTCGGGCTCCCAGATCACGGCCATGGCTTGCTCCCCGCTGGTTCAGGACAGGTTTCGCGGCGTCATACCGTCGCCACCGGCATGGCCGGCGAGCCCACCGCGCCGGGCAGCCTGAGCGGCGGCGCGGTCAGCAGGAAGCGGCTGCGCCCCGCGGCGCGCAGGTGGCTGGCGAGCTCGGAGAGGTGCCACAGCTCGCCCAGATGCACGCCCAGCTTGAACAGGCAATGCTCGTGCAGCGGCAGCGCGGCGTGCCGGCCCTCGCCCGGCTCGGAGGGGTAGGCCTCGACCGCGTAGTTGTCGGCGATCAGCACCGCGAGCCCGCTGTCGGTGACCCACCGGAGCAGCCGTTCGTCGCGCCCGTTCAGCGCCGCGCAGGAGCCGTGCAGCTTCTCGGCCGTCGGTGCCTTGCGCATCGCCAGCACCATGGCCGCGTAGCCGGTGTGCAGGCAGACCATGTCGCCCTCCTCGACCACGACGCCGTCGGCCTCGATCACCCGCATCAGGTCGTCATGGCCCACGGCCTTCGGCGCCTCGCCAAAATGGGCGTGCAGGTCGATCATCACGCCGCGGCCCTGCACGCAGCGCTCGGCCATCCTGTCGATGCCGAGCCGGTCGGCATGCGTGCCCTCGTAGGCGCCGCAGCCCTCGCCGCGGGCGTGCCCGGCGGGCCCGACCACATGCTCGCCGCCGCGCCAGCCGTTGTAGTAGACGATTTCCGCCTCGCCGTCGCCGTCGGAGTCGAACAGCGCGCCCACATGGGCGAGCGAGTCCCACTGGGTCGAGTACTGCGTGTGGATCAGCACCGCGTCGTCGCTGATCACGTCGGTCCAGACGTCGCGCTCCTCGGCCAGCACGTAGTTGTAGTTGGGCTTTCCCCGGCGCTCGGTGGCGAACAGCCGCGGCGGGTGGCGGCGCGAGTTCAGCAGGTTGCCGCCCGGGTAGTCGAGCGGCAGGCTGAGGCAGAAGGTCCGCCCCTCGCGCACCTCGGCGACCGCGGCGCGCACCCGCTCGGGGGTGATCAGGTTGAGCCGCCCGTTCTCGTCGTCGGGGCCGAAATCGCCCCAGGTCGAGCCCTCGGGCCGGTGCTTCCATCGCGCAGGCATCGGATCCCTCCCTCAGAAAAGCTGCATCAGGCGGACATGGTCGTGGAGCGGCTCGGGCGCGCCCTCGTAGACCACCGCACCGGTCTTGATCACCACGACGCGGCTGGCGATCGGCAGGCTCAGCGCGACGTTCTGCTCGACCATGAGGATCGAGGTGCCGAACTCCCGGTTGATCGTGGTAATCGACTGCATCACCCGCTCGACCAGGTTCGGCGCCAGCCCGATCGAGGGCTCGTCGAGGATCAGCACGCGCGGCCCGTGCATCAGCGCCATGCCGATGGCGAGCATCTGCTGCTGCCCGCCCGACAGCGTGCCGCCGATCTGCCCGGCCCGCTCGCGCAGGATCGGGAAGAGGCCGAACACGCTCTCGAGGCGCTCGGGCACCTTCGCCATGTCCCGCTCGGCGAAGGCGCCGAGCGCCAGATTGTCGCGCACCGTCAGGCTCTTGAAGATGCCGTGGCCCTGCGGCACGAAGGCGATGCCGTCGCCGACGTTCGCCGCCGGCGTGCGTCCGGTGATGTCGCGCCCGTCGAGCCGGACCTCGCCCTCCATGGGCGACAGCAGGCCGAAGATCGCCCGCATCAGCGTGGTCTTGCCCGCCCCGTTGTGGCCCAGCACCAGCAGCACCTCGCCCTCGTTCAGGGTGAGGTCGATGCCGTGCACCACCCGCTTCCTGCCGTAGCCGGCGGCGAGCCGGCGGGTCTCGAGGATCGCCCCGTTGGTCCGGGACACCGCGCTCATTTGAAATACCTCGTGGCCAGCTCGGGGTCGTTCATCAGCTCGTCGGGCGTGCCGACCGCCAGGGCGCGGCCTTCGTCGAGGAAGTAGACCACGTCGCACAGCTCCTTGATGACGTCGAGGTTGTGCTCGATGATGCACACCACCTTGCCGTTCTCGGCGAGCCGGCGGATCACCGGGAAGACCTCCTCGAGCGTGGTGCGGTCGAGGCCCGACATCGGCTCGTCGAACAGCAGCACCTCGGCGCCGGTGGCCAGGAGGCGGGCGACCACCAGCAGCTTCTCCTCGGCGTAGGAGAGGTTCTCCGCCGTCTCGTGCGCCTTCGCGTCGAGCTCGACGAAGCGCAGGATCTCCATGGCCCGGGCGGTGTTGGCGCGCTCCTCGGCGCGCACCCGCGCCGGCCGCAGGTAGACCGGCACGATGTCGTCGCCCGCCTGGCGGGGCAGGGCCACCAGCACGTTCTCGATCACCGTCATCCGGGTGAACAGGCGCAGGTCCTGGAACGAGCGCGCCACCCCCGCCGCCACCAGCTCGTGCGGCTTGCGGTTGCCGATGCTCTCGCCGCGCAGCACGATCTCGCCCGAGTCGGGCTTCAGGAACCCGGTCAGCAGGTTGAAGGCGGTGGTCTTGCCGGCGCCGTTCGGCCCGATCAGCCCGGTGATCCGGCCCTTGCGCAGCTCGATGCTGAAGTCGGCCACCGCGGTGATGCCGCCGAAGGTCTTGCGCAGCTTGCGCCCCTCGAGGATGACGTCGCCCGCGCCGCCTTGCGCCCCGGCGAAGAGGTCGCTCGAATCCGCCGCCTGGCGCTCGGCGTCGACCGGCACGAACATGGCGCGCGCGCCCTTCGGCTCGGGCAGCAGCCCCTCGGGCCGGAAGCGCAGGATCAGGATCAGGATCAGGCCGTAGATCACCAGGCGCAGCTTGTCGGCGATGTCGACGGGCAGCTCGACGAACTTCAGAAGCTCGGGCAGGAACACCAGGATCGCCGCGCCCAGCACCGAGCCCCACAGGTTGGCGGTGCCGCCGAGGATCACCATGGCCAGGATGTAGATGGTCTCGTCGATGGTGAAGCTCTGGGCGCCGACATAGGTGTAGTAGCGCGCGAACAGCGTGCCCGCGACCGCCGCCAGCCCGGCCGAGAAGGCGAACACGGTGACCTTCATGTAGAGGATGTTCTTGCCCACCGCCTCGGCCGCGTCCTCGTTCTCGCGCATGGCGCGCAGCGCCCGGCCGAACGGTGAATGCGCCAGCCGCCAGCAGACCCAGAAGCAGACCGCCGCCCCCAGCCCCGCCGCGATCAGGAAGCGCCCCGGGCTGTCGAGCCGCCAGCCACCGATGCTGTAGGCCGGCACGCCGCTGATGCCGTCGGTGCCGCCGGTGAGCGAGGTCCAGTTGAGGATCACCTCGATCACGATGATCTGCAGCGCCAGCGAGACCACCACCAGGTAGTGCCCGCTCACGCGCAGTGCCGGCACGGCGATCAGCACGCTCATCGCCGCGGTGAAGGCGACCGCGACGATCAGCGGCAGCGGGAACGGCAGGCCGAGGCTGGTGGCGACGATCGCCGTGGCGTAGGCCCCGAGCGCGTAGAACGCCGCGTGCGACAGCGCGAACAGCCCGGCGAAGCCGATCAAGAGGTTGAACGAGCTCGCCAGGATGACGTAGAGGCAGAGCATCACCAGGACGTGCAGCAGGTAGTCCATCGCTCGCCCCCCTCAGCGCCAGCGCACGCCGAACAGCCCTTCCGGGCGCAGCAGGATCATCAAATAGAGCACGACGAAGGCGATCGAGGCCTGCCACTCGGTCGGGATCTGCCACAGCCCCAGGCTCTGCACGAGGCCGAGCAGGAAGCCGCCCGCCGCCGCCCCCTTCAGCGAGCCGACGCCGCCCACGATCACCGCCACGAACGCCATGAACACCGCGGCGAACCCCATATGCGTGCTGGCTCCGTCCTTGAGCAGGATCAGCATCGCCGGCACCGCCGACACCGCCGAGCCGATGGCGAAGACCAGGAGCGCGATGCGGAAGGTGTCGATGCCGATCACGCGGGCCATCTCCGGGTCGTCGGTCATGGCGAGAATCGCCTTGCCGTAGCGGGTCAGGCGCAGGAAGGACCAGAGCGCCCCGCCGACCACCACCAGGCTGACGATCTGCCAGACATGGATCGAGGTGAAGAACACCGGGCCAAGGAAGTAGATGCCGTAGTCGAGGTCCTCGACCACCCGCACGCCCGAGCCGAAGAACACGCCGACCAGGTTCTCGATCACGATGTAGAGCCCGAGCGAGGCGATCAGCGGCACCAGCACCGGCGCATTCCGCAGCTCCAGCGGCCGGTAGACCGCGACGTAGCTGAGCAGCCCCAGCCCCAGCCCCCCGGCGATGGCGGCGAGCAGCCCCAGCCACACCGGCAGGCCTAGGCTGCCCGCCACATACCAGCCCACATAGGCGGCGAAGGTGAAGATCGGGCCGTAGGCGAAATGCACGATCCGGGTGGTGGCGAAGATCAGGCCGAAGCCGATGCCCAGCAGCGCGTAGTGGCTGCCGTTGATCACCCCGTTGACGAAGAGCTGGAGCAGAAGGTCCATTTGCGGCCCCCGCGGTGAGGGGCGGACGGGAGCAGGCGCCGGGCGCCTGCCCCCTCATGCCGCCCCGGCTGGCGCGCTCAGTCGGGCGTGATGTAGTCGAGGAAGGTGCTGGCGCCGTCCTCGATGCGGAACAGCGCCACGCGCTTCTTCGCCACGCCGTTCTCCTGGAACGTCATCTCGCCGCCGTAGACGCTGTCGAACACCGGGTTGGCGCGGATCATCTCGGCCAGCCTGGCGCCGTCCCAGTAGTCGCCGCCCTCGGCGCGCGCCCGGCGGATCGCCTCGGCCACCACGTAGACCGCCTCGTAGTAGTTGGCGGCGTAGAACTCCGGGTCCGCACCGGTGCGCTCGCTGTAGCCCTCGGCGAACTGCTGCGACCAGGGGTACTCGTCGGACGAGGTGAAGTAGTCCGAGGTGTACTCGTAGCCCTCCATGTGCCGGCCGCCGACCTTCTGGATGTCGTCGGTGTACTCGATGCCGATCACCGGCACGTCCATGCCGAACTCGCGGATCTTCTTCATGGCGAGGCCGGGGTCCGGGCTGAACAGCCACAGCGCCACCCAGTCGGGGTTGGAGGCGCGCATCTTGGCGATCTGCGTGTCGATGTTCGGCGCGCCGACCTCCATGAACTCGGTGGCGACCACCTCGCCGCCCAGCTCGGCCCAGTAGGGCTCGACCGCGGCGATGACGCTCTCGCCGGCGTCCGTCTTCCAGGCGAGTTGGGCCATGCGCTCGAGCCCCAGCGCGTTGGCGCGCTTGGCCGCCGCCCGGCCGAGGTCCGAGGCCAGCGAGCGGTTGTGGAACAGGTACTTCGAGGCACCGACCAGCGCCGTGCTGACGCCGCCGCCGTTGAGCAGCAAGATCCCCTTCTCGTCGGCGATGGGCGCGATGGCCAGCGTCGGCGGCGAGAACGAGGTCAGCACCGCCTCGACTCCGTGCAGGTTGATCAGCCGGGTGATGGCGGAGACGCCCTCCTTGGCCACGCCGCTCTTGTGGTCCTCGATCACCGCCTCGAGCATGATGCCGTCGATCCCGCCCTCGGCGTTGATCTCCTCGACCGCCTGCTGGATGCCGGCGCTCATGACCTTGCCGTACCAGTCGGCCTTGCCGCTCATCGCCAGGATCGCGCCGATCTTGAAGACCTCCGGATCCTTCGGCGCCTCCTGCGCCTGCACACTGCCGGCCACCGCGATCGCGCCTGCGGCGAGCCATGCGAGAATCGAGCGTTTCATCCCTGGTCCTCCCTTTTGTCTTTCAGTGTCTTTCCGTCTGCCACCAGCCGCCCCGGCGCGGGGATATCCGCGCCTGCGAGCCGCTGCGAACATCTTCGGGCCGCGCGCGCAGTATCGACATGCTACCCGGCATGTCCAATCTGCCGACTCGGCAGCGCCACGATATCACATGCCGGATCATGATGCCTCGGACTCTGCGTTCTGCCGCGGTCTGGTGCGCCCGCGCGCCGGCGCGCTATGCTGGGGCCGCGCGCGGGAGCGGGCCGGGCCGTGCGGCACGCCGCCCGTGATCCGCCGCAAGACGGAGACTCCGGGCTGCGAAAGGGGCCGAACATGCCGGGCGATCGGGAAGAGTGCGTGCTGATCGCCGGGGCCTCGGGCACCGTCGGCCAGGCGGCGGTCAGCCATTTCGAGGCGCTGGGCGAGCGGACCGTGATCGCCGTCTCGCGGCGCCCTGCCGCGCATGGCGGCACAGGCCGGGTGCGCCAGCTCGCGATCGACCTGATGGACGCCGGGGCCTGCCGCGGCGCGGTCTCGGCGCTGCCGCCGGTCACGCATCTGGTCTACGCGGCGCTCTACGAGAAGCCCGGCCTGATCGCGGGCTGGCGCGATCCCGAGCAGATGGAAGTCAATCTCGCCATGCTGCGCAACCTCGCGGAGCCGATCCTCGAGCGCGGCAGCCTGCGCCACGTCTCGCTGCTGCAGGGGACCAAGGCCTACGGCGTGCACATTCACCCGATCGCCGTCCCGGCCCGGGAACGCTGGCCGCGCGACCCGCACGAGAACTTCTACTGGCTGCAGGAGGACTACCTGCGCGAGCGTTCGGCCCGGCGCGGCTTTGCCATGACCGTGCTGCGCCCGCAGGTGGTGTTCGGCGATGTCGCCGGCGTCGCCATGAACCTGACCCCGGTGATCGCCGCCTATGCCGCGATTCGCCGCGAGGAGGGGCGCCCGTTCGCGTTCCCCGGTGGCCCGCCCTATCTCCTCGAGGCGGTCGATGCGCGCCTGCTGGCCCGGGTGCTCGCCTGGGCGGCGGAGTCGCCGGCCGCGGCGGGCGAGACCTTCAACGTCACCAACGGCGACGTGTTCGTCTGGCACAATGTCTGGCCGGCGCTGGCCGAGGCGCTGGGCGTCGAGCCGGGCGAGCCCGAGCCGCACGCGCTCGGCGCGACCCTGCCGGGCAAGGAGGCGGTGTGGGCGCGCATCGTCGAGCGCCACGGGCTCCGGCCGCTCCGGCTCGCCGAGCTGCTCGGCCTGTCGCACCACTACGCCGATTTCTGCTTCGCCCACGGCGCCAGGCGGCCGCCGCCGCCCGCCCTGGTCAGCACCGTCAAGCTGCGGCAGGCGGGCTTTCACGACTGCATCGACACCGAGGACATGTTCCGCGAGCTGATCGCCGCCATGCAGGAAAGCCGCCTGATCCCGCGATTCTGAGCGGCCCTAGGCCTCCTCCTCGCCGTTCTCGGCGATCAGGGCGACCGAGACCACGCGCTCGCCCGCGGCGGTGTGGAACACCCGCACGCCGCCCGCGGTGCGCGAGCGGAACGAGATGCCGGCGACCGGGCAGCGGATCGACTTGCCGGTATTGGTCACCAGCATCACCTGGTCGTCCGGCATCACCGGGAACGACGCGGCCAGCCGCCCGCCGCGCATCTTCGCATCCATCGCCCGGACGCCCTGGCCGCCGCGGCCGCGAACCGGATAGTCGTGGCTCGAGGAGAGCTTGCCGGCACCCTTCTCGGTGATCGTCAGAATCAGCTCCTCGGCGGCGGACATCTGCGCGTAGCGCCCCTCGGGCAGGGCGATGTCGGCCAGCGGCCCGTCTTCCGCCGCCTCCTCGGGCTCGCCGGGCTCCTCGGGCTCGCTGTGCTCCTCGGCCTCCTCGGGCTCGTCGGGCTCGTCGACGAGGCCGGCGACGGCGCGGCGCATCCTGAGATAGGCGGCGCGCTCCTCCGGGCTGGCCTCGAAGTGGCGCAGCACGGCCATCGAGACCACCTCGTCGCCCCCGGCCAGCCGGACGCCGCGCACGCCGGTCGACTCGCGGCCCTTGAAGACCCGGACATCGGTGGCGCGGAAGCGGATCGCCTTGCCCATGGCGGTGACCAGCATCACGTCGTCGCCCTCGTCGCAGATGCGCGCGCCGACCAGCGACACCCCCTCGGGCAGCCGCATGGCGATCTTGCCGTTGCGCATGACGTTGGTGAAGTCGCTCAGCGCGTTCCGGCGCACCTGGCCGTCCGAGGTGGCGAAGACGATGGTGAGCTTCGCCCACTCGGCCTCGGGCGCGTCCACCGGCATGACGGCGGCGATCGAGACCCCCGCCGCGATCGGCAGGATGTTGACCATTGCCTTGCCGCGCGAGGTGCGCCCGCCCGCCGGCAGCCGCCAGGTCTTGAGCTTGTAGACCATGCCGTCGGTGCTGAAGATCAGCAGCGGCGTGTGGGTGTTGGCGACGAACAGGCGGGTGATGAAGTCCTCCTCCTTGGTCGCCATGCCCTGGGTGCCCTTGCCGCCCCGGCGCTGCTCGCGGAACTCGGTGATCGGCGTGCGCTTGATGTAGCCGCCATGGGTGATGGTGACGGCCATGTCCTCGCGCTCGATCAGGTCCTCGTCGTCGACCTCGCCCTCGTCCTCGACGATCTGGGTGCGGCGCGGCGTGGCGAACTCGTCGCGCACCTCGCGCAGCTCGTCGGCGACGATGCCGAGGATGCGCTCGCGCGAGCGCAGGATCCCCAGATAGTCGCGGATGTTCCCGGCCAGCCCCTTCAGCTCGTCGGCGATCTCGTTGACGCCCAGCGCGGTCAGGCGCTGGAGGCGCAGGTCGAGGATGGCGCGGGCCTGCGCGTCGGAGAGGTTATAGGTGCCGTCCGCGTTCACCGGGTGCGCCGGGTCGTCGATCAGGCGCAAATATTCGAGGATCTCGCCCGCCGGCCAGCGCCGCTCCTTCAACCGCTCGCGCGCCGTCGCCGGGTCGGGCGACGAGCGGATCGTGGCCACCACCTCGTCCACGTTGCCGACCGCGGCGACCAGCCCGCACAGCACGTGCGCCCGCTCGCGCGCCTTCGTCAGCAAGTGCGCGGTGCGCCGTGCGATCACCTCCTCGCGGAAGGCGATGAAGGCGGTGAGGAACGCCTTGAGGTCGAGCTGCTCGGGCCGGCCGTGGTTCAGCGCCAGCATGTTGCAGGCGAAGAAGGTCTGCAGCGGCGTGAATCGGTAGAGCTGGTTGAGCACCACCTCGGGCGTCGCGTCGCGCCTGAGCTCGATCACCACGCGCACGCCGAACCGGTCGGACTCGTCCTGGACGTGGGCGATGCCCTCGATCCGCCTGTCGCGGGCGAGCTCGGCGATGCGCTCGACCATGGTCGACTTGTTCACCTGGTAGGGGATCTCGTCGACCACGATGGCGAAGCGGTCCTTGCGGATCTCCTCGATGCGCGTCTTGGCGCGCATGATCACCGAGCCCTTGCCGGTGGCATAGGCCTTGCGCGCGCCAGACTGGCCGAGGATCAGCGCGCCGGTCGGGAAGTCCGGGCCGGGCACGTATTCCATCAGCTCGAAGACGGTCAGCTCGGGGTTCTCGATCAGCGCCAGCGTGGCCTCGGCGATCTCGCCCAGATTGTGCGGCGGGATGTTGGTGGCCATGCCCACGGCGATGCCGCCCGCACCGTTCACCAGCAGGTTGGGGAAGCGCGCCGGCAGCACCTCCGGCTCGTGGTCCTGGCCATCGTAGTTGGGGTGGAAGTCCACCGTGTCGCGGTCGATGTCGGTGAGCAGCGCCGCCGTCACCTTGGCCATGCGCACCTCGGTGTAGCGCATCGCCGCCGGCGAGTCGCCGTCCATCGAGCCGAAATTGCCCTGGCCGTCGATCAGCGGCAGGCGCATGGAGAAGTCCTGCGCCATGCGCACCAGCGCGTCATAGACCGCCTGGTCGCCGTGCGGGTGGTACTTGCCGATCACGTCGCCGACCACGCGGGCCGACTTGCGGTACGGCTTGTCGTGGGTGTAGCCCGCCTCGTGCATGGCGAACAGGATGCGCCGGTGCACCGGCTTGAGGCCGTCGCGCAGATCGGGCAGGGCGCGTGCCACGATCACGCTCATGGCGTAATCGAGGTAGCTGCGCTTCATCTCCTCCTCGACCGAGATCGAGGGGCCGTGATGGGGCTGGCGGCCGGGCTCGTCAGGGCCCTCGCCGCCGCCCGCGGAATCGTCGTCGTCGCTCAATGGGGGCTCCTGGCCACGGCCGTGCCGGGTGGGTCTGTCACGCGCGCGCGGAGTATAGGGGGGCGCCGGGGCGGGGGCAATGGCCGACCCCGAAATCTAGCGGCGGGGCGCGTTCGGGCCACAAGGCCCTGTGCACCGGCGGGCGGGGTGCGGCAGGCCCCTGTGCGACGGCGCAGGCTGGGGGTAAGCTCGGGCCAAAGGTCGGAAAAAGCCGAAAAAAGGGGGATGACATGACCGACGATGCCGTCGAGGGCCTGGCCCGCAAGGCGGATGCCGACCCGACTGGGAAGCCCGCACCGGGCGGCCCTCCGCCCGACGATTTCAGCTCCGCCCAGCTCGGCGCCATCGCCCATCTCTACCGGGGCGAGGTCTACCGCTCGACCGCCTGGCGCGCGCGGCTCGACAACACGACGAACTGGGCGGTGGTGACGACCGGGATCGCGCTGTCGATCTCGTTCTCGAGCACCAGCGCCTCGCCGCTGCCGCTGATCCTGGTGGGGCTCCTGGTGGTGGTGTTCCTGCTGCTCGAGGCCCGGCGCTACCGCTATTTCAACGTCTGGCGCGCGCGCTGCCGGCTGATGGAGACCGACATCTACGGGCCGATGCTGCGCGGCGAGGGCGTGCACACCGACGGGCGCTGGAACCGGCTGCTCGCCGAGGACTACCTGCGGCCGCGCTTCCATATCAGCTATCTGCGCGCGGTCGGCCGGCGCCTGCGCAAGAACTACGGCTACATCCTGCTGGTGCAGGCCGTCTCCTACTACGGCAAGCTGGCGATCCACCCGGTGCCGGTCGAGACCCTCGACCAGCTCTTCGCCCGCGCCGCGGTTGGGCCGATCCCGGGGCTGGTCGTGGTGCTCGCCGGGATCGCGTTCCACGGCGGCTGGATGGTGCTGGCGCTGGCCACGCTCAGGGTCGAGCTGCGCGAGCGGCGCCAGCGCGGCGCGCTGATCGCCATCGCCTGAGGGGGCGCGGGCGGGGCCCTACATCCCCTTCACCTGCCTGGCGCTCAACACCTGCGCGAGGTTCTCGCGCAGCATCGTCTCGTACTCCCGCGTGAAATAGCGCGCGGTCTCCTCGTCCACCTCACCCGGCGGCAGGCCCTGGGTCTGGGCGAGGAAGGCGTTGAAGCGCGCGGTGGCGAACATCATCGCCGCGCTGATCCGGGCCACCGGCGCCTCGTCGGTCAGCCGGTTGGCGACGGCGAGAAACTGGTCGGCCATGTCGAAGAACGCCCGCTGCTCCTCGGGCGACAGCGGCGTGCCACCCTCATCGCCGTTGGATCCGGTCTCCGCGGCCATGCTCAGAACGGGATTTCGTCGTCCGTGTCGCGCCCGCCGCCGGCGGGAGCGCCCTCCTGCGACGCGCCGAAGTCCTCGCCGCCGCCGCCACCCCCGCCGCCCTCGCCGCGGCCGTCGAGCATGGTCAGCGCCGCGTTGAAGCCGCGCAGCACCACCTCGGTGGAGTAGCGGTCCTGGCCGGACTGGTCTTGCCACTTGCGGGTCTCGAGCTGGCCCTCGATGTAGATCTTCGAGCCCTTGCGCAGATACTTCTCGGCGATGCCCACCAGGCCTTCGTTGTAGATCGCCACGCGGTGCCACTCGGTGCGCTCGCGCCGCTCGCCCGAATCGCGGTCGCGCCAGTTTTCCGAGGTGGCGAGGCGCAGGTTGCAGACCTTGCCGCCGTTCTGGAACGTGCGCACCTCCGGGTCCGCGCCCAGATTGCCGATGAGGATCACCTTGTTGACGCTGCCCGCCATGGCCGAGTTCTCCTTGCCCGCGATTCCCGCTTCCAGCGCACCATAACGGCGCACTCCGCCACAGGCCAGCGGCACGGTTAATCTCGGGTTAAGACGACCCGTGCGGGGTCGGGTCCGCGAGTCGGGTCCGCCGTGCGAATTCGGAGTGCGCGAGCCTATGGTGGCGCGAGGGAATTATGTAAGCTGATCCGGGGATCGCCGCCAGGTCAGGCCCGCGATCGGCTGCCGGCAGAAGCAGATGGACCATGGGGAGGACCACGATGACAAGATGCATAGCGGTGCTGGGGCCCTCGGGGTCGGGCAAGTCGACGCTGGTCGACCGCCTCGCCGGGCTCGAGGGGGGACACCCCCAGCCGCCCACGCCCAGCGAGACGCGAATCGCGCATTTCAGCTTCCTCGGCGACGACTGGACGGCGCTCGACTGCCCCGGCTCGCTCGAGTTCCAGCAGCAGGCCATCGACGCGCTGATGGTGGCCGACGCCGCGGTGATCTGCGTGTCGCCCCAGCCCGACCACGCCGTGCTGGCCGCCCCCTATATCCGGCTGGCCGAGGCCGCCGGCGTGCCGCATTTCCTTCTGGTCAACCGCATCGACGAGGCGCAGGCCCCGGCGCGCGACATGGTCGCGGCGCTGCAGGGCTACTCGCGCCACCCGGTGGTGCTGCGCCAGATCCCGATCCGCGAGGAGGGGAGCATCGTCGGCGCCGTCGATCTCGTCTCCGAGCGCGCCTGGCGCTACCGCGAGGGCGAGCCCTCGCAGCTCATCGAGATCCCCGGGGACCTGGCCGAGCGCGAGCACGAGGCGCGCACCGAGTTCCTCGAGAGCCTGTCGGACTACGACGACTGGCTGCTCGAGGAGCTGATCGAGGACCGCGAGCCCGCCGCCGGCCCGCTCTACGCGCTGTGCGCCCGGGTGCTGCAGGACGGCCGCGTGGCGCCCGCCTTCATCGGCTCGGCGCTCAAGGGCAACGGCATGGTGCGGCTGATGAAGGCGCTGCGCCACGAGACGCCGCAGGTGGACGCGCTCGCGGAGCGCCTGGGCGGCGGGGCCAGCGCCGGGGTGTTCCTCGTGCGCCACCGCAAGCATGTGGGCAAGACCGCCTATCTGCGCGCCTTCACGGCGCTGAAGCCCGGCGATACGCTGGGCGGCGCGCCGCTCGGGCCGCTCTCGAGCGTGGGCCACCCGAAGCCCCAGCCAGTGCCCGAGGCACGGCCCGGCGACGTGGTCGCCGCCATCAAGTCCGAGCATCTCGAGCCGGGCCGGCTCTACGCCGCGCAGCCGCTCGCCACGCCCGGCTGGCACGTGGCGCTCAACCCGGTGATGTCGCTGGGCGTCAAGGCGGCGAGCGACCGCGACGACGCCAAGCTCTCGGAGGCGCTCGGCAAGCTGGTGGCCGAGGACCTGTCGCTCACGCTCGCCACCGACCGCGAGACCGGGGCGCAGGTGCTCGCGGGCCAGGGCGCCCAGCACCTGCGCCGCGCCCGCGAGGTGCTGGCCGAGGAGTTCGGCGTCCAGACGGTCGAGGCGCCGATCGCGCCCATGCTCAAGGAGACCGTCACGCGCAAGGCCGACGTGCACTATCGGCACAAGAAGCAGACCGGGGGCGCCGGGCAGTTCGCCGACGTGAAGCTGACGGTGGCGGCCGGGCCGCGCGGCTCGGGCTTCGTCTTCGAGCAGAAGATCCACGGCGGCTCGGTGCCGCGCAACTACATCCCCGCCGTCGAGACCGGGGCCCGGGATGCCACCGAGCGCGGGCCGCTCGGGTTCCCCGTGGTCGACATCCAGGTGACGCTGACCGATGGCCAGTACCACGCGGTCGACAGCTCGGACATGGCCTTCCGCATCGCCGCGCGCGGCGGCGTCAAGGAGGGGCTGGAGAAGGCCGCGCCGGTGCTGCTCGAGCCGGTCTACGACGTGCGCTTCCACATCCCCTCGATCTACACCGGCTCGCTCAACCCGCTGGTGTCGTCGCGGCGCGGCCAGGTGATGGGCTTCGACCGCGACCCGGACGCCGAGGGCTGGGACATCTTTCGCGCCCAGCTCCCCGGCACGGCGCTCGAGGGGCTGATCAACGACCTGCGCTCGATCACGCAAGGGGTGGGCCGCTACGAGGCCGAGTTCGACCACTACCAGGAGCTCTACGGGCGTGACGCCGAGAAGATGATCGAGAAGCGCGCCGAGATGCTGGCCGACGCCTGAGCGCCGGCGCGCCGGGCAGCCCCCACACCCCCGTCCGAATTCGGACGGGTGGTTAAGTGTCTGATATCGTTGAAAACGCGATTTGGACGCTTGCCATGGTTAACCGGGGCCGGCGGCGAAAGCGGGAATGGGCTAGCCGGCCCGGAGCGCCTCGATCCTGTCGCGAAGCGCCTTTGGCACCTCGATCCCCGCCGTCGGCGTCTCGGCCCGCGCCTTGAGCCGCCGGTCGCCGGGCAGGCGCACGCCGTCCTCGGCCTGCAGCCGGGCGAACAGGCGCTCGCCATGGCCGAGGGGATCCTCGGCCCCGAACCGGGCCGGGTCGAGGGCGAGGATCAGCTCGCCGCCGAGCGCCGCGGTGCCGTCGCCGTTGTCGGCCTCGCCGGCCTCGACGCTGGTCACTTCGCCGATCAGCGGCCCGGCCATGAGGTCCACCATCAGCGCGATGGCCGAGCCCTTGTAGCCGCCGAAGGGAAGCTGCGCGCCCTTGAGGATCGCCGCGGGGTCGGTGCTGGGGTTGCCCTCGGCGTCGATGCCCACCCCGTCGGGCACCGTCCGCCCCGCCTGCGCCGCCATCATCACCTCGCCGCGCGCCATGGCGGCCGAGGCCTGGTCGAACACCATCGGCGGGCGGCCCCGGCACGGCCAGGCGAAGGCGAGCGGGTTGGTGCCGAAGAAGGGCCGCCGGCCCCCCGCCGGCGCCAGATAGGGCGGCGACGAGGTGACGGCGAAGGCGACGAGGCCCTGCGCGGCGAGCGCCTCCGCCTCCGGCCACAGCGCGGCGAAATGGCAGGTGCGCACGATGGCGAGCGCCGCCATGCCGCGCGCGCGCGCCGCCTCGGCGACCAGCGGCAGGCCCACCTTGTGCGCGAGCGGCGTGTAGCCGTTGTCGCCGAGCACCCGCAGCACCGTCGGCCCCAGCCGCTCGGCACGCGGCGCGGCGCGGCCGTTCACCTTGCCGTTGCGCAAGCTCGTCACGTAGCCCGGCAGGCGAAACAGGCCGTGGCTCAGGGCGCGGTCGCGCTCGGCCGCCGTGATGGTGTCGGCGATCGCCCCGGCGTTCGGCGCGTCGCAGCCGTTGGCGCCCAGAACCTCGACGGCGAGCGCCCGGCACTCCTCGAGCGTCATGCGGACCTTGTCCATCGCTGCCTCCTGCCCCGGCCTCTCGGCCATCATCGCGGGGGCGCCGCCGCGGCACAACCGGGATCGACGGCCGCCTTGCAAATGTTCATGCTTTGTTTACATTCAGGCGGACTCGCAATCGCCTGCCGAGAGGTTATCTGTGGGGGGCGTTCACGGAATCGGGTTGAGGGCATGGCCGAGCTGAAATTCATTTCCGTCC
>DATKCQ010000181.1:0-11228 GCA_035513135.1 Thermohalobaculum sp. | reverse complement strand
TCGGCCTTGGCGACGCGGGCGGCCTGCTCGGCCAGCTCCGGGTCGGCGCCGACCGATGGCGCGATCTCGCGGGCGAGCGCGGCGATGCGGGCGACGCGCTCGGCCTGGGTGCCGAGCTTCGCGTGGAACACCATGTCCTCGAGCGGCTTCGCCATCGCGGCGATGCCGTCCATGCCGCGGCGCTTCACCTTGCGCAGGTCGGCGTCCCAGAAGAAGCGGGCGTTGTCGAGCCGCGCCGCCAGCACGCGGCGGTTGCCGGCGAGGATCTGGGCGCCGCCGTCGCTCGCCTCGATGTTGGCGACCGTGACGAACTGCTCGATGCGGCCGGAGGCGGGGTTGCGCACGGAAAAGAACTTCTGGTGCTCCTTCATCGAGACCTGCAGCACCTCCGCCGGCAGGTCGAGGAAGCGCTCGCCGATCTCGCCGAGCATCGTTACCGGCCACTCGACGAGGCCGGCGACCTCGGCGAGCAGGCCCTTGTCCTCGACCACCTCGAGCCCCTGCGCGAAGGCGAGCTGGCCCGCGTCGTGGGCGATGCGCGCGGCGCGCTCGGCGGGGTCGAGGATCACCCTGGCGGCGCGCAGCTTCGCCGCGTAGTCCTCGAACGAGGCCACCCGGATCGCGTCGGGCGCCATGAAGCGGTGGCCGCGGGTGCGGTCGGCCGCGGCGATGCCGTCGATCTCGACGGGGACCACCTGCGCGCCGTGCGCGTCGGTGAGGATGCACAGGATCGACCGGAGCGGGCGGACCCAGCGCAGGCTCCCCGCGCCCCAGCGCATCGACTTGGGCCAGGGGAAGGCGCGCACGGCCCCGGCCACCGCCTCGGCGACCACCTCGGCCGCCGGGCGGCCGGGGTGCTCGATCACGGCGTAGAAGGCCTGGCCCTTCTTCTCGTCGCGCAGCTCGAGCTGGTCGCGGCTCAGGCCGGTGGCGCGCAAAAACCCCTCGAGCGCATGCTCGGGGGCATCCGCGCGCGGGCCGCGGCGCTCCTCGCGGCGCGCCGGGGTCATGGCGGGCAGGCCGGTCAGGTGCAGCGCCAGGCGGCGCGGCGTGGCGAAGGCGCCGGCCTCGGCATGGCCGAGCCCGGCCTCGGCCAGCGCGCCGGTGACGAGGCGCTCGAGGTCCGCCGCGGCGCGCGGCTGCATGCGCGCGGGGATCTCCTCGGAGAACAGCTCGAGCAGTAGGTCGGGCATCGGCTCCCCCGGTCCGGTTTCTCGCGCCCCGGCGCGGCGCGTCTCAGCGCGGCTGGTGCCACATGTAGACGCGCCGGCCAGGCAGCACGGCGATCACCCGGCTCCAGCCCGGGGGGTCGTCGCGCTCCGCCACATAAACCTCCGCTTCGCCGCGCGCCAGAGACTCCAGGATGAACTCGGTGTTGAAGCACCTGAGCCAGTCGGGGCCCGGGGTCGGGCGCGGCTCGAGCTCGGGGGGCGCGACGATGTCGCGGTCGACGCGAAAGCAGGCGCGCGCCTTCTCCGGCTCGCCGGGGGCGATGACGCCGCTCCAGCGGCGCACCTCGTAGATCTCGCCGGCGATCCGCACCTCGCCGGCCAGGCTCGGCTCGAAGGCGGTGTGGCCCGAGAGCCACCAGCCCAGGGCCAGCGCCGTGACGCCGGCCGTGATCAGCCCGGTGTAGAGGTGGCGCCGGTCCACCGGCCCTCACCCGCCGCCCGCCGGCGTGGCGAGGAAGGCGTCGGCGCACTGGCGCGCCAGGGCGCGGACGCGGGCGATGTAGGCCTGCCGCTCGGTCGGCGAGATCACGCCGCGCGCGTCCATCAGGTTGAAGATGTGGCTGGCCTTGATGCACTGGTCGTAGGCCGGGTGGGCCATGACGATGGCGCGGCCGGTTCGCGGGTCCTCGGGCGGGTGTTCGGCGGGGTCGAGCAGGCGGGCGCATTCGCGCTCGGCGTCCTCGAAGTGGCGGGCCAGCATGGCCGTGTCGGCGGCGTCGAAGTTGTAGCGCGAATACTCCTGCTCGGTCTGGCGGAACACGTCGCCATAGCTGAGCGGGGCGGCGGCGTCCGGGTCGTTGAACGGCATGTCCATGACGTGGTCGACGCCGAGCACGTACATGGCCAGGCGCTCGATGCCGTAGGTCAGCTCACCCGAGACCGGGCGGCAGTCGTGGCCGCCGACCTGCTGGAAATAGGTGAACTGGGTGATCTCCATGCCGTCGCACCAGACCTCCCAGCCCAGGCCCCAGGCGCCCAGCGTCGGGCTCTCCCAGTCGTCCTCGACGAAGCGGATGTCGTGCAGCCGGGCGTCGATGCCGATGGCGGCGAGCGAGCCGAGATAGAGGTCCTGCAGGTCCGGGGGCGAGGGCTTTATCAGCACCTGGAACTGGTAGTAGTGCTGCAGCCGGTTGGGGTTCTCGCCGTAGCGCCCGTCCGTGGGCCGCCGCGAGGGCTGCACATAGGCCGCCGACCACGGCCGCGGCCCGAGCGCGCGCAGGGTGGTGGCCGGGTGGAAGGTGCCGGCGCCGACCTCCATGTCGTAGGGCTGCAGGATGGCGCAGCCGCGCGCGGCCCAGTAGCGCGTGAGCCGGAGCAGGACGTCCTGGAACGAGCGGGGCCTGTCGTGGGTCTCGGCTTGCATGGCTCGGGCGTCTTTCCGCTACTGGTCGCGTGCCGCGCCTTGGTAAAGCGGCGTGGGCGGGTGGTCAACGCGGCGCGTGGCAGGGGAAACGCGCGGAATGGCAAGCACGGCGGCACCATGGCGGGAGTCGCGCCGGCGGCAATGGACACGGGCGGCGCCCGCGCGCTATGAACCCGACGGATATGCTCGGGAAAACGCTGGACGCCATCAGGAGATCGCTGGCCGCGCCGGACGGCTGGACGCTCGGCAGCCTCGCGCTGGCGGGCGTGCTGCTGATGCCGCTGGTGGCGGTGGCGTGGATGGCGCTCAACCCCACCGAGAACATCTGGCCGCACCTGGTGGCGACGGTGCTGCCGGTCTATCTCGCCAACACCCTGATGCTGATGGGGCTGGTGGC
Source organism: Thermohalobaculum sp. (assembly GCA_035513135.1). Taxonomy (GTDB): domain Bacteria; phylum Pseudomonadota; class Alphaproteobacteria; order Rhodobacterales; family Rhodobacteraceae; genus Thermohalobaculum. The sequence goes on along the minus strand of DATKCQ010000181.1, from coordinate 8,236 downwards.
GCTGGGCACGGCGTGCATCGGCACGGGCGCGGCGTGGCTGGTGGTGATGACCGAGTTCCCCGGCCGCCGCGTGCTGGAGTGGGCGCTGCTCGCGCCGCTGGCGGTGCCCGCCTATATCGGGGCCTACGCGCTGGTCGACCTGCTGGAATATGCCGGGCCGGTGCAGGGGGTTCTGAGGGCGCTGTTCGGCTGGCAGAGCGCGCGGGACTACTGGTTTCCCGAGATCCGCTCGATCTGGGCGGCGGCGTTCGTGCTGACCATGGCGCTCTACCCGTACGTGTATTTCCTGGCGCGGGCGGCGTTTCGCGAGCAGTCGGTCTGCGCGCTGGAGGTCGGGCGCACGCTGGGACTGCGGCCCTGGGGGGTGTTCTGGCGAATCGGGCTGCCGCTCGCGCGGCCGGCGGTGGCGGTGGGCGTGGCGCTCGCCATGATGGAGACGCTGAACGATTTCGGCGCGGTCGACTACTTCGCGGTGCAGACCCTGACGCGCGGCGTGTTCACGATCTGGCTCGAGACCTTCAACGCCGGGGGGGCGGCGCAGATCTCGATGGTGATGCTCGGCTTCGTGCTGCTGCTGCTGGCGCTCGAGCGGGTCAGCCGGCGCGGGCGGCGGTTCCACCATGCCTCGCGGCGCTACCAGCCGATCCGGCGGACCCGGCCCAAGGGGGCCAAGCGCTGGGCGGTGGTTGGGCTGTGCGCGGCGCCGGTGGCGTTCGGCTTCGTGCTGCCGACGGCGGTGATCGGCTGGTATGCGACGCGGTATCTGGGCGAATGGCTCGAGCCGGCGTTCTGGCGCGCGGCGCTGCATACGGCGGTGCTGGCGACGCTGGCGGCGGCGATCGCCTGCGCCGTGGGGGTGTTCATGGTCTATGGCGCGCGGGCCTCGCGCCACGCGGCGGCGCGCTGGCTGGCGCAGGCCACGGCGCTGGGCTATGCGGCGCCCGGGGCGGTGCTGGCGGTGGGCGTGCTGATCCCGCTCGCGGCGCTCGACCACCGCATCGCCGATCTGGCCGAGGCGTGGCTCGGGGTGGACCCCGGCCTGCTCTTGACCGGCTCGGCGGCGGCGGTGGTGTTCGCCTATGTGGTGCGCTTCGCCGCCATCGCGCACGGCGCGGTGGACAGCGCACTCGGCCGGGTGACGCCGGCGATGGAGTCGGCGGCGCGCACGCTGGGCGAGACCCGGCGCGGCGCGCTGGTGCGCGTGCACCTGCCGCTGATCAAGGGCTCGGTGCTGACGGCGGGGCTCCTGATCTTCGTCGATTCGGCGAAGGAGCTGCCGGCCACGCTGATCCTCAGGCCGTTCAACTTCGAGACGCTGGCCACCACGGTCTACGGCGCCGCCTCGCGCGAGCAGCTCGCCGAGGCGGGACCGGCGGCGCTGGCGATCATCGTGGTGGGGCTGTTGCCGGTGGCGCTGCTGGCGCGCATGATGGACCGCACGCGGCCGGGCGAGACCGGCAAGTCGGTGATCGAGGCGATCACCTGAGAGTGCGCGGCGCCCGCCCGGGCATGTCTCGATCGTGTGGAGGAAAGCGCTAGCTTGAACGTGCGACGGCCGAGCCGGGAGGTCACATGCTGCGAGCGCTGGCGCTGGTGTTTCTTGGATTGGCGGGGGCCATCCTCGCCGTCGACCTGGTCTCGAGCCTTGCCGCGGGGGACGGGCCGCGGCTTGCGGCGCTCGGCGAGTGGTGGGCCTGGATCGACCGCGACAGCCTGCTGCTGCTGCAGCCGGCGGTCGAGCGGCATATCAGCCCGGCGCTGTGGGACCCGGGGCTCCAGACCGTGCTGGAATGGCCGGCGGCGCTGGACTTCGCCGTGCCCGGCGCGGTCTTCGGGCTGCTGGCGTTCTGGCGGCGCCGGCGGCGGCTGAAGCCGCGCTCTCCATAAAATCTTAAACAACTTCGTCTAAAGGCCGGGGAACGAGCCCCGCGCCGCGGGCGCGCCAGCTTGGCCTCCTTGCTTGGCCTCCTTGCTTGGCCTCCTTGCTTGGCCTCCTTGCTTGGCACCCGTGCTTGGCCCCCGTGCCTGGCCCCCGTGGTCGCGGAGCGATCATCCCAAAGGAGACAAGCATGCGTGCCACCATCGAGCGATGGTGTCGGGGGCTCGTGGCCCTCGCCGCCCTGACGGCGCTCGCCGCCTGCGCCATCGGACGCGAGCCGGCCTACGACGCCGGGCTCGCCGACGAGGTGACCCGCCTCACCGCCGGCACCCTGCGCCTGTTCCAGGAGCTGGCGCCGGGGAGCGGCGCGACCTACGAGGCGCGCGAGCCGCGCTACCGGGACCTTGGCGCCCAGGCCGAGACCGTGCGGCTGATGGCCCAGGCGCGCGGCTCGGCCATCCAGCCGACCGGACCGATCATGCGCGCCGCGCGGCTCAGCGCCGGCGCCGCGCTGGCCGAGGAGATCTCGGCCGAGGCCGCCGAGCGGCTCGCCGAGTACCGCGACGCCACCGCCGCCTACATGGCCGACTACCTGCGCAACCTGCAACGGCTGCGCGAGCACGACCGCGGCGCCTCGGGCAACCAGGCCGGGCGGATGGCCGACTACGAGGCGGCGCTCGAGGTGCATGGCGCGCGGATCGCCGGCTATCTCGAGGCGTTCAGGCTCTGGCAGGCGGGCGAGGGGCCGCAGCCCGAGGCGCCCACGGCGGCGCCCGAGCCGCCGCGGCTCGGTCTCGACCCCACCCAGGTCGAGCGCCGGCTGATCGCGCTCGAGGACATCCTGCGCGACACGCTGGTCTACGAGCGCGACATCCTCAACCGCAACCGCTGACGGGAGACCGACATGGCAGACTCATTCAAGCAGCTCACCACCGAGATCGGCATGGTGGTCACCAGGATCCTGCGCGCCGACCTCGCCCTGCTCGCCGGCTACAGCCAGGCGAAGGCGCAGGCGGTCGCCCGCTTCACGCTGGCGCTGGGCGAGGGCTATGCCGCGGGCACCATCACCGAGGCCGAGATGGCGCGCGAGAAGGAGGAGCTCGAGCGCATGGTGATCCGCTTCGTGCGCAACATCCAGGCGCTGGCCACCGTCACCATCGAGCGGCTGATTTCCGGTGTCGCCGAGGTGCTCACGGCGGTGCTGCGCCGGATGACCGGGCTGTCGGGCCTCATGCTTGGCCCGGCTCCGACGGTGATCTGGGGCGTCGGGGCCGACTGACGCGGGCGCTCAGGCCGCGGTGCCGCGCGCGCGCGCGGGGCCGCGGCTGCGCGGCTTCGGGTCGCTGTCGAACAGGCCCGCGAGCTGCTCGGTGACCGCGCCGGCGAGCTGCTCGGCGTCGGTAATGGTCACGGCCCGGCCGTAGTAGCGCGTCACGTCGTGGCCGATGCCGATGGCGATGAGCTCGACCTGGCCGCGCCGCTCGATCATGTTGATGACCTCGCGCAGGTGCTTCTCCAGGTAGTTCGAGGCGTTGACGCTCAGCGTGGAATCGTCGACCGGGGCGCCGTCGGAGATCACCACGAGGATGCGCCGCGCCTCGGGCCGCAGCAGCAGGCGGCGATAGGCCCACTCGACCGCCTCGCCGTCGATGTTCTCCTTCAGCAGCCCCTCGCGCATCATCAGCCCGAGGTTCAGCCGCGCCCGGCGCCAGGGCGCGTCGGCGCGCTTGTAGACGATGTGGCGCAGGTCGTTGAGCCGGCCGGGGCTCACCGGGCGGCCCGCCGCCAGCCATTCCTCGCGGCTCTCGCCGCCCTTCCAGGCGCGGGTGGTGAAGCCCAGGATCTCGACCTTCACGTCGCAGCGCTCGAGCGTGCGCGCCAGCACGTCCGCGGTGATCGCGGCGATCGAGATCGGCCGCCCGCGCATCGAGCCGGAGTTGTCGATCAGCAGGGTCACCACGGTGTCGCGGAACTCCATCTCCTTCTCGACCTTGAAGGAGAGCGGCGTGGTCGGGGTTGCCACCACGCGGGCGAGGCGCCCGGCGTCGAGCATGCCCTCCTCGCGGTCGAACTCCCAGGCCCGGTTCTGCCGCGCCTGCAGGCGGCGCTGCAGCTTGTGCGCGAGCCGCGAGACCGCGCCGCGCAGGGGATCGAGCTGCTTGTCGAGATAGCCGCGCAGGCGCTCGAGCTCCTCGGCGTCGGCCAGCTCCTCGGCGTTCACCACCTCGTCGTGCTTTTGCGTGAACACCTTGTAGGTGGGGTCGGCCTCGGAGACCGGGGGCTGGCGCGGCTCGGGCGGGGGCAGGCCGTCATCGGCCTCCATGCGCTCGTGCTCGTCGGCGTCGGCGTCCGATTCCTCGAGCGTGATCTCGACCTGCTGGGAGTCATCGGGCTCGCCGCGCATATCGTCGGGCAGGTGCTCCTGGTCGTCGCTCTGGTCCTCGCCGCCCTCCTCGCCCTCGGAGGGCTCCTGGTCCTCCTCGGACTCGCTCTCGAGCTCGTCGGGCTCGGCCTCGTCGGGGTCCTCGCCGAGCTGGTCGCCCAGGCCCAGCTCGCGGATGATCTGGCGCGCCGCGCGGGCGAAGGCGGCCTGGTCCTCGAGGCTCTCGCCCAAGGCCGAGAGGTCGGTCGCGACGTGGCCCTCGAGATGCCCGCGCCACAACTCGAGCACGTTCTCGGCGCCCGGCGGCAGCGGCCGGTTGGTCAGGGTCCCGCGCAGCAGGTATCCGACCGCCTCGGGCATCGGCGCCTCGTCGGGCGAGCGCATCGCGGCGAATCCGCGCTTCTCGCATTCCTGTGCCAGCCGGGCGTCGAGGTTGTCGGCCACGCCCGGCATGGCGCGCGCGCCGATCACCTCGCAGCGCGTCGCCTCCATCGCCTCGAAGATGGCGCGCGCGTCCTCGCCGCCGGGCGCGTAGCGGGCGTTTATGCCTGGGTTGTGGAAGCGCTCGCGCAGGGCGTAGGCATCGGCCGTGCCGCGCGCCAGCATGACCTCGGCGCGCGACATGCGGCGCGAGACCTGCGGCAGCCTGAGCCCGGTGTTGGTGCGGCCCGGCGGGTCGGCGGAGTAGGAGACGTCGAGCTCGTCGTCCGCCGCCAGCGCCCGGGTCGCCTCGGCGAGCGCCTTCTTGAACGGGTCGGCCGGGTTGTCGGTCTTGAAGACCATGTCGGATTCTGGCCCGCTCAGCCGAGGCTGATGGAGGCGGCGCTCTCGGGCAGCTCCTCGCCGAAGCACTTCTGGTAGATCTCGGCCACCAGCTGGCGCTCGAGCTCGTCGCACTTGTTGAGAAAGGTCAGGCGGAAGGCAAAGCCGATGTCGCCGCCGAAGATCTCGGCGTTCTGCGCCCAGGTGATCACCGTGCGCGGGCTCATCACGGTCGAGAGATCCCCGTTCATGAAGGCCTGCCGGGTCAGGTCGGCCACCGTGACCATGCGGCTGACCGTCTTCTCGCGCCCGCCGCGGTAGGCGGGGGACTTGGCCAGCACGATCTCCATCTCGTCGTCATGCGGCAGGTAGTTCAGCGTGGTGACGATCGACCAGCGGTCGAGCTGGCCCTGGTTGAGCTGCTGGGTGCCGTGGTAGAGTCCGGTGGTGTCGCCCAGGCCCACCGTGTTCGCCGTGGCAAACAGGCGGAACGAGGGGTGCGGCTTGATCACCTCGTTCTGGTCGAGCAGCGTCAGCTTGCCGTCGACCTCGAGCACCCGCTGGATCACGAACATCACGTCGGGGCGCCCGGCGTCGTACTCGTCGAAGCAGATCGCGCTCGGCGTGCGCAGCGCCCAAGGCAGAATGCCCTCCTGGAACTCGGTGATCTGCTTGCCGTCGCGCAGCTTGATGGCATCCTTGCCGATCAGGTCAATGCGGGAGATGTGGCTGTCGAGGTTCACCCGCACGCACTGCCAGTTGAGGCGCGCCGCGACCTGCTCGACATGCGTCGACTTGCCGGTGCCGTGATAGCCCTGGATCAGGACCCGGCGGTTGTAGGCGAAGCCGGCCAGGATCGCCATCGTGGTGTCGCGGTCGAAACGGTAGGTCTCGTCCAGCGCCGGCACGCGGTCGGTCGGCTCGGCGAAGCCCTTGACCACCATGTCCGTCTCGAACCCGAAGGTCTCGCGCACGGGGACATCGACCGTCGGGATCTCCGCCGGGTTCACGGTGCTGCCGTCAGCCATTCTCAGAACTCCAGTCATAATGCGTGTCCCTGTGGACCAAAGCGGACGTCTTGGCAAGGGCCGGCGCGCGCGCCGCAGCCTGCACGCGGCAGTGATCCGCACGCTGATGCCCGTCAGGGCAAACGGGCCCGAAACTCGCCCCAGCCGACCTGGCGCCGCGCCAGGTCGAAGCTCGTCAGATCCTCGCCGATGAAGACCGGACCCGCATAGCTCCCGGCGACCTCGGCCAGCAGCGCGTCGCGGTCGAAGTCGGGCGGCACGAAATGGGTCAGCGCCAGCGCCCGTGCGCCCATGGCCCGGGCAACGCCCCCCACCTCGCCCGACAATGTATGGTAGGAGGCGACCGCCGCAATGGTCTCGGGCGCGCGGCGGCCCGGGACGGGCAACATGTCGCGGTGCATGAAGACCTCATGCACCAGCAGGTCGGCGCCCCGGCCGGCGGCGATCAGGGCCTCGCAGGGCGAGGTGTCGCCCGAGATCACGGCGCACCGGCCCGCGGCGCGGAAAACCAGGCCGTAGGCGGGCCGGACCGGGCCGTGCTCGACCGCAACCGCTTCGATCTCCAGCGCGCCGATGTCGATCCGCCGGCCCGGCGCGAGCAGGCGGCACGCCACCTCCAGCCCGCTGGCCGAGGGCCGGCGCTCGAAGGCCACGCGCAGATCGCGCTCGGCGCGCCAGGCGGCCATGGTCGCCTCGATCACCGGCACCACCGTCTCGGGGCAGTGCACCAGCCAGGGCGCCTCGCGCCCCTGGTGCCAGCTCGAGACCACGAGCTGGTAGAAGTCGACCAGGTGATCGGAGTGCAGGTGCGTGACGATCAGCGCATCGAGCGTGGCGCCCGGGCAGCCCGCGGCGACCAGGCGTTGCGTCACCATCGAGCCGCAGTCGACCAGCACGCGCGCGCCCTGCGCCTCGACCAGCACCGCCGGGCCGGCGCGGCGCGGGTGCGCCACCGGGCAGCCGGTGCCGAGGAGCGTGACGCGCATGACCGCTCAGTCGTCGAAGTTCCGGCTGATGCGCAGCACCTGCCAGGCGCGGAGCACCCGGGCCAGCCGCTCGGGCTCGGGGTTCTGGCCGCCGTTCATGTCGGGGTGCAGGGTCAGGATCAGCTCGCGGTAGCGGGCCCGCACCTCGCCGCGCTGCACCACCATGTGCGAGAGCCCCAGCACGTCCATGGCCTCGCGCTCCTCGTGCGGCAGGCGCCGGCGCATGGCCTCGCGGCCTGCCTGGGCCGCGCCGTTCGGCCCCGGGTTCAGCGTGGCGGCGTTGCCGAGCACCTCGAGCGGATCCTGAAATCCCCAGCGCGCCCAGGCGTTGCCCTCGCCATGCGGGTGCAGGCCGAGCGCCCAGCCCGGCATGCGGCCGACCGTCCAGGTCGGCCGCTCCCAGACGCGGGCGGCATCCAGCATCGCCTCGAACTCGTCCTGCGACCACTCGGCGAAGAAGTTCCACTCGGCGTTGTACTGACGGACATGTTCGAGGCAGAACCAGCGGAACTCGCTCAGCCGGCGGGGCGAGCGCGGGGCGCGGTAGTGGGCGGCGGCCGCGCAGCCGGGCCACTCGCAGCGGCGCTCGCCGGCGGCGATGGCGCCGGTCATGCGGCGCGGACGCTGGCGCCGCCGCTTGTCGGCGGCGGCCGAGACGTCGTATTCGAAAGGCGACCGCGTTCGCATGTCCGCATCCAGGATGGCCGTTCCGACGGGAAAGGATAGCCGAGCCGGGCGCGCGCCGAAAGCTCGACAAGCGGATCGGCAAGGGAATTAAGGGGAATTTAGGCATGAGCGTCGCCGATATCATCACCGCGAAGCTGAACGAGGCGTTCGCGCCCGACGAGATCGAGCTGATCGACGAGAGCGAGAGGCACCGCGGCCATGCGGGCTGGCGCGAGGGGGGCGCGACGCATTTCCGCCTGCGCATGATCTCCGGGCGCTTCGCCGGGGAGAGCCGCATCGCCCGGCAGCGCGCGGTCAACCGGGTGCTGGCCGAGGAGCTGGCCGGGCCGGTGCACGCGCTGGTCATGGAACTGCGCGCGCCGGGCGAGTAGGCGGGGCGAGCAGGCGGGGCGGGGGACGGCGGGGCCGCGCGCCCCGCGCGGCGCATCCCGGGATCAGCCGTCGCGCGGCGGGGCGCCGGGGCCGCGCACCACCTCGGCAAGCCTGCGGTCCGGCGTGGCGCTGAGCTTCG
>DATKCQ010000180.1:0-8566 GCA_035513135.1 Thermohalobaculum sp. | reverse complement strand
TATCTGTTCAGCCTCGAGGCGCGCGGCGACTGGGTGCGGCTGCGCACCCTGGTCTTCCTGCGCTGGATCGCCATCGCCGGGCAGACCGCCGCCGTGCTGGCGGCGCATTTCGGCATGGGATTCGAGCTGCCGCTGATCTGGTGCGCGCTGCTGATCTCGGCCTCGGCCTCGGTGAACATCGTGGCCCAATTCGTCCATCCGACCGAGAAGCGGCTGAGCGAGCGCGGCACCCTGGTCTCGCTGTTCTTCGATCTCGGCCAGCTGGTGACGCTGATCGCCGTCACCGGCGGGCTCAACAACCCCTTCGCGGTGCTGATCATCGCGCCGGTGACCATCTCGGCCACCGCGCTGAGGCTGCAATCGACGCTGTGGCTCGGCATCGCGGCGATGGGGGCAGTGGCGCTGATCTCGGTGGTCCACCTGCCGCTCAGCCACGCCGAGGGCTGGGTGCTGGAGACGCCCGAGCTCTACCGCACCGGCATGGCGGCGGCGCTGGCGATCGCCGTGGCATTCCTCTCGATCTACGTGCGCCGGGTCTCGGTCGAGGGCTACGCCATGGGCCAGGCGCTGACCGCCACCCAGATCGCCCTGGCGCGCGAGCAGCGCCTCGCCGCGATCGGCGGCGTCGCCGCGGCCACGGCGCACGAGCTGGGCACGCCGCTCGCCACCATCAAGCTGGTGGCGCGCGAGCTGGCGCGCGAGCTCGAGGACCGCCCGGAGCTGGCCGAGGACGTGGCGCTGATCCGGCGCGAGGCCGAGCGCTGCGGCGAGATCATGGCGGACCTCGGGCGCGGCGGGCGCGACGACAGCCAGATCCGCACCGCCCCGGTCTCGGCGGTCGTCGAGGAGGCCGCGGCGCCGCATCGCGACCGCGGCAAGCGCATCCTGGTGCGCATCGACGGGGCCCCGGCCGAGGCGGTGGGCGAGGCCGAGCCGCTGATCCGGCGCAGCCCCGAGCTGGTGCACGGCCTGCGCAACGTGATCCAGAACGCGGTGGACTTCGCCGGCTCGACGGTCTGGATCGACGTCGACGGCGGCGTTGATGGCGATGGCGGGGACGGGGGCGGCGAGGCGCTGCGCATCGCCGTGGGCGACGACGGTCCGGGCTTCGGCGCCGACGTGCTGGGCCGGCTGGGCGAGCCCTATGTCAGCACCCGCCACCGCGGCGAGCGGCGCGCCGGGAGGGGCGGCGCCAGCGAGTACGAGGGGCTCGGGCTCGGCCTGTTCATCGCCCGCACCCTGCTCGAGCGCACCGGGGCGCGCATCAGCTTCGCCAACGGCTCGGACGCGCGCCAGCGGCGGCTGCGCGACCCCGGCACCCCGGCCGAGCTGGCCCGCCCGCCGGGCGCAGTGATCGAAATGGTCTGGCCCGCCGCGATGCTGGTGGCGCCCAAGGAGGAGGCGCGCCGCGCGCTGGGCCCGAACCAGCGCTTCGGCACGGCGCTTTAGCGAAGCGTTAACCCTGATCGGGCGACTGATCTGCGCTTGATGTGGGGTGCTGGCCGCTCTAGAGCGGGGGCGGTTGATCGCCCTGGTGCGGTTTCGCGCGTAGTGGGCGCGCTTTGCGGCGCGGAATTCGCGCCAACTCGATTTGCTGGAGTGATTTCGGTGAAGCGGAGCGTACCGTGAGCCTGGGCGGATCGGAACTGCTTGCCGGCCTCATGCTGGCCGAGCTCCTGACGCTTGGCGGGCTCGCCTACGCGCTGGCGCGGCTCGGCCGGGCGCGACGCGCGGCCCGGCGCGCGGCCGAGCTCGGCGACGGCGCGGTGATGCTCGTCGAGGACGGCCGCATCCGCGACGCCAGCGACGCGGCGGCGGCGCTGCTGGCCCCGCAGGGCGGGCTCGCCGGCCGGCCGGTGCGCCCGCTGCTGGAGGGGTTTCTCGAGGGCAGCCGCGACGGCGCGCTGGCCGCATACGACCGGCTCGAGGCACGCGGCGAGGGCTTCGAGCTGATCGTCCGCGACCGCGCCGGGCGGCCCTATGCGCTGCTCGGCGAACCGCGCGGCGGCTTGCTGCGCCTGGTTCTGCGCGACGCGGGCGTCATCGACGCCGAGCGGACCCGGACCCGGAGCGAGGCGTCCGCCCGCGACCGCAGCTCCGCGGCGCGCGAGTCCGAGCGCGATGTCCTGGCGGGGCTGATCGACGCCGCTCCGGTCGCTGCCTGGCGCCGGGCGGCCGATGGCACCGTCAGCTGGTCGGCCGGGCGCGTCCCCACACCGCAGCGCACCATCGAGGCGGCGGAAGCCGCGGCCCTGGCTGCCGCCCGCCAGTCGTCGAAGGGCGAGGCGAAGAGCGGGCGATTCCGCCTCGAGGTCGGGGCGGGCGAAGGGACGGGAGACGGGGCGGGCGAAGGGGCGCGACCGGGGGCGCTCGAGGCGATCGAGGTGCCGGCACCCGGGGGCGGTCACTACGGCCTGGCGGTGGACGGCTCGGGCGCGCTCGAGGCCGAGCGCAGGCTGGCCCGCTTCGTGCGCACCATGACCGAGACCTTCGCGCATCTACACGTCGGACTGGCCATTTTCGACCAGAACCAGCGGCTGGCGCTGTTCAACCCGGCGCTGCTCGACATGTGGCAGATCGACCCGGTCTGGCTGGCGCAACGGCCGAGCCTGCGCGAGATCCTCGACCGGCTTCGGGCGAATCGCCGGGTCCCGGAGGCGGCCGATTTCCGCGCCTGGCGGCGGCGGTTGACCGACCTGTTCGAGGACATCGAGGCGGCCGACTACGAGGAGCTGTGGCACCTCGCCGACGGCTCGGACATCCGGGTGCTGGCCAGGCCGCACCCGCACGGCTCGCTGGCCTTCGTATTCGAGGACGTGACCGAGCGGCTGAAGCTCGAGCAGCAGTTCCGCCACTCGATCGACCTGCGCCGCGCCACGCTGAACCGGCTCGAGGAGGGGCTGGCGGTGTTCGGGCCGGATGGGCTGGTGCAGTTCGTCAATGCCGCCTTCCACGACATCTGGGGCACCGACGAGGAGACCGTGCGCCCCCTGATGCACGTGCGCGAGCTGATCGAGCCGATCGGCGGACTGACCGTGGAGACCGAGGTCTGGACGCGGCTGATCGGCTTCATCACCGGCGCCGATTCGCGCCAGCCCTGGGGGGCGCGGCTGACGCTCGGGACCGGGCGCATCCTCGGCGCCCGCTTCGCCGGGCTGCCCGACGGCTCGACCATGGCGGTGTTCGGCGACGTGACCGACTCCGAGCGCATCGCCACGGCGCTCAGGCAGCGCAACGAGGCGCTCGAGGCCGCCGAGGAGATGCGCGGCGCCATGCTCGACCAGATCTCACACCGGCTGCGCACGCCGCTGCACACGGTCTTCGGCTTCGGCCAGCTTCTCGTGGATGCGCGCTTCGGCGCGCTGAACGACACGCAGCGCGGCTATGCCGAGCAGATCCTCGACTCGGCGCGCCAGCTGCTCGGCGCGGTCGACGACGTGACCGAGCTGGCGTCGCTGGAGATCGAGCCGCTCGTCCGGGACGGGGCCGAGCCGTCGCTTGGCGACACGCTGCTGCTCACCGGCCGGCTGCTCGAGAAGCGGGCGGCCGAGGCGGGGGTCACGCTGCGCGTGGAGCTGCCCGACACCGAGATGCCGCCGGCCTGCGAGCCGGGGCGCCTGCGCCAGATCGTGTTCGGGCTGGCCACCGCGGCGATGACGAACTGCCGCGAAGACGGCGAGCTGGCGCTCGGCGCCCGGGCGGGCGCCGGGGGCACCGTCGAGGTGCAGGTCGCCGTCACCGCACTTGAGCCGGTTCCCGGCGCCGGCCCGGCGGCCCAGTGCCCTGGCCTCACCTTCATCCGCCGCCTCGCCGCCCAGTCGGGCGGCGAGATCGAGCTGCGCCCGGCCGAAGACGGCGAGCGCATGGTCGCGCTGTGCCGCTTCCCGCTGGCCGCGGGGACCGCCCCGGCCGGCCCCGCCGAAGCCGGTGGCTGATACCAGGTTGCGCCGATCGTGATGCGCCGCCAACGCGCCCTCGCCATCCCTCCCGCACGAGGGGGCGGGAGGCGTGAGATCGCCGGCACCGGGAGCCTCCCGCCCCTGCAAGGGAAGGCACGGGGGTCCGGCCGCACGGTTTGTCCCGGCGCAGGTCGATATGCGCACGCCTGCGCGACCGGCGAGATGCCTGGGCGGGGGGTATGGCGGCACGGCGTTTCGCGCTATCAGGGGGCGATGAGACCGCCACCCGACCCTCGCACACCGGCCGCCAGCGCGCCCCTGCGCCGGCATCGCGCCGCGACGCATCCGGCCTCGCGGGCCCTGCACCTCGCCGACCCGGGCGCAACGGCGCGGCTCGGCACGGCGCTGGCACCCTGCCTCGGGCCCGGCGACAGCGTGCTCCTGGCCGGCCCGCTCGGCGCCGGCAAGTCGGCGCTGGCGCGCGCGGTGATCGCGGCGCGCATCGGCGACCCCGACGCCGAGGTCCCGTCGCCGAGCTACACCCTGGTCAATGTCTATGCGACGCCCCGCGGCCCGGTCTGGCACGCCGACCTCTACCGGCTGGCCGGGGCGGCGGACGAGCTCGAGGAACTCGGCCTCGCCGAGGCGATGGCGGGCGGCGCCGCGCTGGTGCTGGTCGAGTGGCCCGAGCGGCTGGGCGCAGCCCTGCCCGACCGGCGCCTCGAGCTGGCGCTCTCGGCCCCTGCCGGCGGCGGGCGCGACGCCGTGGTTACGCTGCACGGGCCGGGCTGGCAGCGGCTGGCGGCACTGCTCGAGGGCTGGCGATGAAGGCGGCGGGTCGCGCGGCCGCGCTCGCCGCCTTTCTCGCCGCGGCCGGCCGGCCGGCGGAGCCCGCGCGGCCGCTGGCGGGCGACGCCTCGAACCGCCGCTACCTGCGCCTCGCGCCCGTTCGGGGCCGCCCCGGCGCGGTGCTTATGGACGCACCGCCCGAGACCGGCGAGGACGTGCGCCCCTTCGTGGCGGTGACCCATTGGCTGCGCGGCCACGGCTTCTCGGCGCCCGAGGTGCTGGCGGCGGACCTGCCCCGCGGCTTTCTGCTGCTCGAGGACCTGGGCGATGACCTCTACACCAAGCTGCTCGCCCGCGCGCCGGAGCGCGAGACCGAGCTCTACGCCGCGGCGGTGGACCTGCTGGCCGAGCTGGCCGCCATCCCGGCGCCCGCCGAGATCGGCCCGCCGGACTGCCGGCTGCGGCTTGCGCCCTACGACGCCGCGGTGCTCGGCCGCGAGGCGGCACTGGTCCGCGAGTGGTGGATGCCGGCAGCCACGGGCGCGCCGGTGCCGGCGGCGCTGGCGGCGGAGTTCGACGCGCTGCTGCGGGAGGCGACCGCGGCGGTCGCCTCGGCCCGCGCGGTGCTGGTGCTGCGCGACTACCACGCCGACAACCTGGTCTGGCTGCCCCGGCGCGCCGGGCCGGCGCGGGTGGGGCTGCTCGACTACCAGGACGCGCTGGCGGGGCACCCGGCCTACGATCTCGTCTCGCTGCTCGAGGACGCGCGCCGCGACACCGCACCGGCGCTGCGCGAGGCGATGCTGGCTCGCTACCTGGCGCGGCGGCCGGACCATGGCGCCGAGGCGTTCCGCGCCGCCTACGCGGCGCTCGGGGCGCAGCGCAACCTGAAGATCGTCGGCATTTTCGCCCGGCTGGCGATCCGCGACGGCAAGCCGCGCTACTTCGCCATGATCCCCAGGGTGTGGCGGCACCTGGAGCGCGACCTGGGCCACCCGGCGCTCGGCCCGCTCGCCGCCTGGGTGGCGCGCCACCTGCCGCCACCCGAGCCCGCGACCCTGGCGCGAGTCACGGCGCTGGCCAGGACTTCGGAGGGCGCGCCGGGGCAGGGCGCGCCGGCGGGGGCCGCGCCGTGAACGGCCCGGCGCGCCGGCCCGAGACGGCGATGGTGCTGGCGGCCGGCCTCGGCACGCGCATGCGGCCGCTGACCGAGGTCTGCCCCAAGCCGCTCCTGCCGCTGGCCGGGCGGCCGATGATCGAGCTGGCGCTCGACCACGCCGCTGCCGCGGGGGTGCGCCGCGCCGTGGTCAACCTGCACCATCTGGGCCACATGATCCGGGCGCATCTGGCCCGGTGGCCGGCACCCGAGGTGGCGTTCTCCGAGGAGCAGCCCGAGATCCTCGACACCGGCGGCGGCATCGCCCGGGCGCTGCCGCTGCTCGGCGACGCGCCGTTCTACTCGGTGAACAGCGACGCGGTCTGGCTGGGGCCGAACCCGCTCGACCTGCTGGCGCGCGCCTGGCAGCCCGGGCGCATGGACGCGCTGCTGCTGCTGGTCGCCCGCGAACGGGCGCGCGCCTACGCGCGGCGCGGCGACTTCTTCCTCGAGGCCGAGGGCGAAGCACCGCGCCGGCGCGGCCCGCGCGGCATGGCGCCGCTCATCTACTCCGGCGCCCAGATCATCGCGCCCAGCGCCTTTGCCGGCGTGCCCGAGGGGGCGTTCTCGGTGAACCTCGTGTGGGACCGCCTGCTGGCCGAGGGGCGGCTCGCCGCCGTCACCTACCCGGGCGGCTGGGTCGATGTCGGCACCCCCGCCGGCCTCGTCGAGGCCGAGGCGGCGCTGCGCGGGGCGCGCGCATGAGGCTGTTCGCCGAGCCCGGCCCCAGGGTCTTCGCCGTGCCGCCGGGTGCGGATTTCGCGCGCGCGTTCGCGCGCGGACTCTGGACCCGGACGGCCGGCGCGCCGCCTCAGGACGTGGCCCGCGTCGAGCTGATGGTCAACACCCGCCGGGGCCTGCGCGCCATCGCCGAGGCGCTGGCCGAGACGGCGGGAGGCACCGCGCTGCTGCCGCGCCTGTCGCTGCTGGCCGAGCTGGGCCAGGACCCGCTGGCCTGCCCCGACCTGGCGCCGGCGATCGACCCGATGCGCCGGCAGCTTCGGCTCACCGCCCTGGTCGAGGCCTATCTGGCCCGCGCCGAGGGGGCGCCGGCGAGCGCCGCGCCGGAGCTGGCCGAGGCGCTGGGGGCGCTGATCGACGAATTGCAGGAGGAGGGCGTCGCGGCCGAGGCGCTCGACGGGCTGGTCGCGGGCGAGCTGCCCGAACGGGCGGCGGCGCACTGGCGGGCGACGCTGCGTTTTCTCGACATCGTGCGCCGCCACTGGCCGGCGATCCGCGCCGAGGCGGAAGCCGGGGCGCTCGACCCCAAGGCCCGGCAGCGGCTGGTGATCGAGCGGCTGGCGGCGGGCTGGCATGCGGGGCCGCCCGATCACCCGGTGATCGCGGCGGGCTCGACCGGCTCGGTCGCCTCGACCGCCGAGCTGCTCGCCGCCATCGCCCGGCTGCCCCACGGCGCGGTGGTGCTGCCGGGCTTCGACCCGGGCGTGGACCGCGAGGTCTGGCAGGCGATCGGCCCGGACCACCCGCTGGCCCCGTTCCGCCGCCTGCTCGGGCTCCTGGGCATCGCGCCCGGCAACGTGCGCTGGTGGACGGACGCGGCGGACTCCCCCCGCCTGCGCCTGCTGGCGCAGGCCCTGCGCCCGGCCCCGGTCACCGACGCCTGGCAGCGCGCCGCCCCGGCGCTGGCGGCCGAGGCCGAGGCCGCGACGGCGGGCCTCACGCTGCTCGAGGCGCCCACCCCGCGCCACGAGGCCGCCGCCATCGCGCTCGCCATTCGCCGGGCGCTGGAGACCCCGGGCAAGCGGGTGGCGCTGATCACGCCGGATGCCGCGCTGGCCCGGCGGGTGACGGCCGAGCTCGGGCGCTACGGCGTGCTGCCCGACGACTCGCTGGGCCGGCCGCTGGGGCAGACGCCGCCGGGCGTGTTCCTGCGCCTCATCGCCGAGGTCGCCGCCGAGGACGCCGAGCCGGTGCGGCTCGCCGCGCTCATGCAGCATCCGCTGATGCGTCCGGGCATGGCGCGCATGACGCACCTGGGGCTGGCCCGGCGCTACGAGCTGGCGGTGCTGCGCACGAAGCCCGAGCCGGGGCTGGCGGCGGGGCGGCTGCCGGCATGGCCGGACGGCATGCCTGACGAAGGCGCGGCCTGGCGGGCCGGCATCGAGGCGGCACTGGCGCCGCTCGCCGCGGCGCTCGACGGCGGCACGCTGGCCGAGGTGGTGGCGGCGCACCTCGCCGCCACCGAGGCGCTGAGCCGCGAGACCGATGGGGCGGCGCCCGAGATCTGGCAGGCGCCGGCGGGCGAGGCGCTCCAGCGCCTGATGCGCCGGCTTGCGCGCAACGCGGATGCGCACGGCGACCGGCCGGCACGTGGCTACCTGGCGCTGCTCGCCGACCTGCTCGGCCGCGAGAACCTGCCGCCCGCGGCGGAGCGGCCACACCCCCGCGTGGCCATCTGGGGCACGCGGGAGGCGCGCATCGAGGGGGTGGACCTCGCCATCCTGGGCGGGCTCAACGAGGGGACGTGGCCGGCCGGGCCGACGCCCGACCCCTGGCTCAGCCGGCCGATGCGCGCGGCGCTCGGGCTGGCCAGCCCGGACCTGGTGCTGGGGCTCTCGGCGCACGACTTCGTGCAAGGCGCGGGCAGGCCCGAGGTGATCCTGACCCGCTCGCGCACGGTCGACGGCGCGCCGACCGTCGCCTCGCGCTGGCTGGTCAGGCTCGAGAACCTGCTCGGCGGCGTCGGCGAGGGCCGGGCGCT
>DATKCQ010000179.1:0-17057 GCA_035513135.1 Thermohalobaculum sp. | reverse complement strand
CCGCCGGGTCCGCCGGGTCCACCGAGCCCGAGGAAGCGGCGGCCGCGCCGGCGCGCCTCCAGCCCGCGCTGCGCGACGCGACGCAGCCCCGCGCGCCCGGCCTGCCGACGCCCGAGGAGATGGCGGCCCGCGAGACCCTGGCGCAGATCGAGAAGATGGCGAAGAAGCTCGACCTTCTCGAGCTGACCGAGCGCACCTGCAAGTGGCCGATCGGCGACCCGGCCGAGGACGAGTTCTACTTCTGCGGCCTGCCCTCGGTGCCCGGCAAGCCGTATTGCGAGCACCACGTGGCGGTGGCCTTCCAGCCGCTCTCGACCCGGCGCGACCGGGCGCGCAGCGGGCGCTGAGCCGCCCCGATCCCCCGCATTTCGCGAAGTCTCCCGCAGAGCCGGATGGATATGGCGCGGCACGGGCTCGCGCCTATATTCTGGGGCAGGCCTTGTCCGCGAGCGAGGATCCCGCCGGCATGATCCGCTACAGCCTCAAATGCGCCACCGGGCACGACTTCGAGGCCTGGTTTCGCTCCTCGGCCGCCTTCGACGAGCAGCGGGAGGCCGGGCGGGTGGCCTGCGCCGTGTGCGGCTCGGTCGAGGTGGCGAAGGCGCCGATGGCCCCCGCGCTGAAGGCCGGGCGCGCCGCGGCCGGGCCGAGCCGCCCGGCCTCCCGCGGCTCGTCGCAGGCGGGCGAGGCGGCGCTGGGCGCGCTGCGCCGCCACATCGAGCGCACCTCCGACTATGTCGGCCCCGAGTTCGCCAGCGAGGCGCGCCGCATCCACACCGGCGAGGCCGAGAAGCGCTCGATCTGGGGCGAGGCCAGCCGCGACGAGGCGCGTTCGCTCAAGGACGAGGGCATCCCCGTGGCGCCGATCCCCTGGATGCGCCGCAGCGACGGCTGAGGCCGCCCCGGTCCCGCCCCGGTCCGGCCCCGGGGCGGCGGCTTGCGGACCGGAGAGGCCGACGATATAGGGGGGCGCCCGTTTGCCCGAGACCCGGCCCGAGACCCGACCCGAGACCCGTGCCCCCGCCCGAGGAGCGAGCGACATGCCCCGTCTCGTCATGAAGTTCGGCGGAACTTCCATGGCCGACCTCGCGCGCATCGAGAGCGCCGCCGGGAAGGTGCGCCGCGAGGTCGAGCGCGGCTACGAGGTGGTGGTCGTGGTCTCGGCCATGGCGGGCAGGACCAACGAGCTTGTGCGCCTGGTGCGCGACACCTCGCCGCTCTACGACGCGCGGGAGTACGACACCGTGGTCGCCTCGGGCGAGCAGGTGACCTCGGGCCTGATGGCGCTGATGCTGCAGCGCACCGGCGTGCCGGCCCGCTCGTGGCAGGGCTGGCAGGTGCCGATCCGCACCACCGGCGTGCACGGCGCCGCGCGCATCATCGAAATCGAGACGGCGGCGCTCGAGCGCAAGTTCGCCGAAGGTCTGCACGCGGTGGTCGCGGGCTTCCAGGGCATCGGCCCGGACGGGCGCATTTCGACGCTGGGGCGCGGCGGCTCGGACACCTCGGCCGTGGCGCTGGCCGCCGCGCTGGGCGCCGAGCGGTGCGATATCTACACCGACGTGGACGGCGTCTACACCACCGACCCGCGCATCGAGCGGCGCGCGCGCAAGATCGCGCGTATCGCCTACGAGGAGATGCTCGAGCTCGCCTCGCTCGGCGCCAAGGTGCTGCAGACCCGCTCGGTCGAGCTCGCCATGCGCTACAAGGTGCGGCTGCAGGTGCTCTCGGCCTTCGAGGACAACCCCGGAACGCTCGTCTGCGACGAGGAGGAAATCGTGGAACAGAACGTCGTCAGCGGAGTCGCCTACCAGCGCGACGAGGCCAAGGTCACCCTGGTCAAGGTGGCGGACCGGCCCGGCGTGGCCGCCTCGATCTTCGGGCCGCTCGCCGAGCAGGGCATCAATGTCGACATGATCGTGCAGAACATCGGCACCGACGGCACCACCGACATGACGTTCTCCTGCGCCACCGAGGAGGTGGCGCGGGCCCGCGCCGCGCTCGAGGGCCTGCGCGACACGGTGCGCTACGCCGATCTCATCGTCGACGAGGAGGTGGCCAAGGTCTCGGTGGTCGGCATCGGCATGCGCAGCCATTCGGGCGTGGCGCAGATGATGTTCTCGGCGCTGGCCGCGGAAGGCATCAATATCCAGGTCATTACCACGTCGGAGATCAAGGTCTCGGTGCTGATCGACCGCAAGTATCTGGAGCTCGCCGTGCAGGCATTGCACAAGGCGTTCGGGCTCGACGCGGCCTGACGGGGCGCGGGGCGGCCGGCAGCGCACGCCGCCGGCGGATCGAGGCAAGGGAGGGCAGGCAGTGCCCGCCGAGAAGGGTGGATCGCGAGCGCTTCTGCGCGCGCTCCGGGCGGTCATGGCCGGCCCGGGCGACGGCCAGCAGCGGCTCGACAAGATCGTCCGCCTGGTCGCCTCCAACATGGTCGCCGAGGTTTGCTCGATCTATCTCAAGCGCGACGAGCAGACCCTCGAGCTGTGCGCCACCGAGGGTCTGAAGGCCGAGGCGGTGCACACCGCGCGGCTGCGTATCGGCCAGGGCCTGGTGGGCCGCATCGCCGAGCGCGCCGAGCCGATCGCCACCGACGACGCCCAGGCGACGCCCGGCTTCCGCTACCTGCCCGAGACCGGCGAGGAGATCTACCACTCCTTCGTCGGCGTGCCGATCCAGCGCCTGGGCGAGGTGATGGGCGTGCTGGTGGTGCAGAACGAGGCGCGCCGCCACTACACCGAGGACGAGGTCGAGGCGCTCGAGATCGTCGCCATGGTGATCTCGGAGATGGCCGAGGCCGGCGCCTTCCTCGGCTCGGCCGGGCTCGCCACCGGGCCCGGGCGGCGCACCGGGCCGGTGGTGTTCCACGGCCTCGGGGTCTGCGAGGGGGTGGCCGAGGGGGTGGTGCACCTGCACGAGCCGCGCCTGGTGGTGTTCGACCCGATCGCCGACGACGTCGCCACCGAGCGCCGGCGGCTGGGCGAGGCGCTGGAGGCGCTCAGGGACGACGTCGACCGGCTGCTCGCGGGCGGCGGGCTGGGCGGCGAGCAGCGCGAGATCCTCGAGGCCTACCGCATGTTCGCCTACGACCGCGGCTGGCGCCGGCGGCTCGACGAGGCGATCGATTCGGGCCTCGCCGCGGAGGTCGCGGTCGAGAAGGTGCAGTCCGACGTGCGCGCCCGCATGGAGCGGGTCGCCGACCCCTACCTGCGCGAGCGCCTGCACGACCTCGACGACCTGGCCAACCGGCTGCTGCGCTTCCTGGTCGGGCCCGAGGGCGCGCGCGGGCCGGATCTGCCGCTAAACGCGGTGCTGGTCGGGCGCAATATCGGCCCGGGGGAGCTGATGGACCACGCCGGCAAGATCGCCGCGCTGGTGCTCGAGGAGGGCTCGCTGACCAGCCACGCCGCGGTGGTCGCAAGGGCGCTGGGCATCCCCACGGTGGTGCAGGTCGAGCGCGTCACGCGCGACGCCAACCCCGGCGACCGGATCATCGTCGACGGCGAGCTCGGGCGCGTGGACCTGCGCCCCGAGGGCTCGATCCTCGCCTCGTTCCGCGAGAAGCTGGTGCTGGCCGAGCAGGCCAAGGAGATCTACCGCACGCTGCGCGACCGGCCGGCCACCACGCGCGACGGCGTCTGCGTCAGCCTGCGGATGAACGCCGGCGTGCTGGCCGACCTGCCCTCGATCGAGGCGAGCGGCGCCGAGGGCGTCGGGCTCTACCGCACCGAGCTGCAGTTCATGATCCGCCCGCGCCTGCCCGGCCGCGAGGCGCAGGCGGCGCTCTACCAGCGGGTGATGGACGCCGCGAAGGGCCGCGAGGTGGTGTTCCGCACGCTCGACATCGGCTCGGACAAGATCCTGCCCTACTTCCGGCGCGCGGCCGAGCCGAACCCGGCGATGGGCTGGCGGGCCATCCGCGTCGGCCTGGACCGGCCGCGGCTCATGCGCATGCAGGTGCAGGCGCTGATCCGGGCGGCGAAGGGCAGGGCGCTGGCGGTGATGTTCCCGATGATCGCCGAGGCCGACGAGTTCCGCGCCGCCCGCGCCCTGGTCGCGGCCGAGGTCGCGGCGATGGCGGCGCGCGGCCACCCGGCCCCCGAGCGGCTGCGCGTCGGCTTCATGCTCGAGACGCCCTCGCTGGTCTACGCCGAGGACCGGCTGTTCGCCGAAGCCGACTTCGTCTCGGTCGGCGGCAACGACCTGATGCAGTTCTTCTTCGCCGCCGACCGCGAGAACGAGCGGGTGCGCACGCGCTACGACGTGCTGAACTTCTCGTTCCTGCGGCTGCTGCGCGCCATCGTCGGGCGCTGCGCGCGGGCCGGCACGCCGGTCTCGTTCTGCGGCGAGGCGGCGGGGCGGCCGCTCGAGGCGCTGGCGCTGGCGGCGGCGGGGTTTCGCGAACTCTCCATGCGGCCCGCCGCGATCGGCCCGGTGAAGCGGGCGCTGATCGCCGCCGACCTCGCCGAGGCCGGCGCGGTGCTGGCCGAGGCCGAGGCCGCCGGCGCCCGCTCTGCCCGCCCGGCGCTGCGCGCCTGGGCCGCCGCCAAGGGCCTGCCGGCCTGACCCCGCGCCATGGTTCACAAGTATATATTAGGGCCGTTTCGGTGCTTCAGGGATTTCCGAAACGGCCCTAGCGTGTGACCTCCTCGATGAACCGCGCCGCCTCGGCGCCGGCGCCGTGCGCCAGCAGGTCGTTGTGGCCGGCGTCGGGGTAGACCACCAGGCGCTTGGGCTCGCGCGCCGCGGCGAACAGCGCCCGGCCCTGGGCCAGCGGGATCGTCGCGTCGCGCGCGCCGTGCACGATCAGCAGCGGCGCGCCGATGGCGCCGATGCGGGCGGCCGAGTCCCAGTGCTCGTAGGGCAGGAGCAGGCAGGCGGGGAAGATCGGGTAGTGATACCGCGCCACCTCGCACAGCCGGTTGAACGGCGATTCGAGCACCACGGCCGCGCTCGGCCGCTCGGCGGCGAGGCGCACCGCCAGCGCCGCGCCGAGCGAGGAGCCGTGGATCACCCGGCGGTCCGCCGGCACCGGCTCGCCGAACAGCCGGTCGAGCTGGTCGTAGAGGACGAGCGCGTCCGCCGCGAGCGCCGCCTCGGAGGACCGTCCGGGCGCCCCGCCGGCGCCGCGGTAGTTCAGCGCGGCGATGCCCAGCCCGTGGCCCGCCAGCTCGGCGAGCAAGGGCGCGTGCGCCGGCAGCGCGCCGGCATTGCCCATGAAGTAGAGCACCACCGGGCGCCCTGCCGCCGGGCGCACCAGCCAGGCGATCAGCGGCGTCCCGTCCGCCGCCTCGAGGCGCACCGCCTCGGCGCCGGGCAGGCCGGTCGGCTCGGCGGCGTCAAGGCCCGGCTGGAACGGGTAGATCAGCGTGCGGGCGAACACCACCAGCAGCAGGGCGGCGACCAGCCAGGTGCCCGCCACGATCAGGCTGCCGTTGATCGCCAGCTCGCGCAGCGGCATCATGCTGTCTCCCTGCGCTCCGTCCGCGCCCGCCGCACCCCCGCCGCACCCCCGCCTCACCCCGCCCTCACCCTCGCGCGATGCGCTGCTCGGACGGGTAGGCGATCTCGAACTTCGTGCGCACCAGCAGCGCCACCACGACCAGCGCCCCGGCCTGGTGGAAGATGGCGATGCCGATCGGCGAGCCGTGCATCACCGTGACGATGCCGATGGCCACCTGCGCCAGCACCGCGAGCGCCAGCCAGCGGCCGAGCCGGCGCACCGCCGCGTGCCCGGTTCGCCCCGCGCGCAGGGCAAAGACGAAGGCCAGGACCAGCACCAGGTAGCCCAGCATCCGGTGCACGAACTGGGTCAGCGCCGGGTTCTCGAAGAAATTCGCCCACAGCGGCGCCATCGCGAACGCCGCGTCGGGCAGGAACTGGCCCTGCATCAGCGGCCAGTCGACATAGCCGCGCCCGGCATCGGTGCCGGCGACCAGCGCCCCGGCGAGGATCTGCACGAAGATCAGCGCGCCCAGCGCCCCGGCCCAGCCGAGCAGGCCCGCGAGCCGCCGCCGCCGCGCCTTCAGGAGCGCCACCTCGTCGAGCCGCACCCTCAGCGCCAGCCAGATCAGCAGCATGAAGATCACGAAGGCGAGGCCCAGATGCAGCGCCAGCCGGTAGGGCGCGACGTCGAGCCGCCCCACCAGCCCCGAGGCCACCATCCACCAGCCGACCGCGCCCTGCAGCGCCCCCAGCGCCCCGGGCAGCACCAGCCGCCCGGTCCAACCGCGCGGGATGCGGCGCGCGATCAGGAAGCCCATGAACCCCGCGGCCCAGACCAGCCCGACCAGCCGTCCGAGAAAGCGATGGCCCCACTCCCACCAGAAGATCGGCTTGAAGTCGCCGAGCGTCATCCAGGCGTTCTGCTCCTGGAACTCGGTGGTCGTCTGGTAGGCGGCGAAGGCGGCCTCCCAGTCGGCCTCGCTCAGCGGCGGGATCACCCCCATCACCGGGTCCCACACGGTGATCGAGAGCCCCGAATCGGTCAGCCGGGTCAGCCCGCCGACCAGCACCATCAGCGCCGTCAGCGCGGCGAGCGCCAGCAGCCACACGGCAATGGCGCCGCGCGCCGCGCGCCGGCGCGCCGGGTCCGGGGCCCTGGCCCCGGCGCGTGGCTCCGCCACCTCCTCGAAGATCGTTCGCCTGGTCATTCGCCGCTCCGGGATGGCTATTGCCGGGCGACCCATAGCCGTGCGGGGCGCGGCAAACAAGCGACAGGGCGCCTCAGCCGCGCCGTTTCGGCCCCTCGGCCAGCGCCCGCACCACGCCCCACAGCGTGCGCACGTCCTGCTCGGTCAGCGGCGCCCGGTGGAGAAGGTTGCGCAGGTTCGCCTCCATCGCCGGCCGCTTCGCCTCCGGCCAGAAGAAGCGCGCCGCCTCGAGCTCGCCGACGAGATGATCGAGCATCCGCGCCACCTCGCCCGCCTGCGCCGGCTGCCAGCGGCCGCCGGGCGCGACCTCGGCCGGCCCGCTGCCCTCGGTGGCCTCCTGGCGGCGCCACTCATAGGCCATCAGCAGCACGCACTGCGCCAGGTTCAGCGAGGGGAACGCCGGGTTCACCGGCACCGTGACCACGGCGTTGGCGCGCACCACGTCGGCGTTCTCCAGCCCGGTGCGCTCGCGCCCGTAGAGCACGCCGACCCGGCTGCCCCCCGCGATCAGCGCGCGCGCATGCGCCATGGCGCGCTCGGGCGTCATCACGGTCTTCGCCATCTCGCGCGGGCGGGCGGTGGTGGCGTAGACGAAATGGAGGTCGGCGACCGCCTCGGCGGTCGAGCCATGCACCCGGGCGGCGTCCAGCACCCGCCCGGCGCCGCTCGCCATGGCCACCGCCTGCGGGTTCGGCCAGCCGTCGCGCGGGCCGACCAGGCGCAGCTCGCTCAGGCCGAAGTTCCACATCGCCCGCGCCGCCGCGCCGATGTTCTCGCCGAGCTGCGGCTCGACCAGGATGGTCACCGGGGCGGGGCCGGTCGGCGCGGGTCGGGCTCGGGTGGATGCCGGGCTCATCTCTCCTCCTCGCCGCGCCCTCTACGCCGCGCCGCGCCGGCGCGCAACGCTCAGGCGCGCCGCAGCCACAGGCTGGTCTCGAAGGCGCCGGCGGGCAGCGGCAGCGCCGCCACCCCCGGCCGCCGCGCCGCGCCCATCCGGCTCAGCGCGTAGTGGCTGGCGAACACCGGCGCGCAGGCCCCGCCGAGGATCCAGCCCGCCAGCGCGTGCTGCTCGGTATAGCCGCGCCAGGCCCATTCCGGCGGGTAGGGGTCGGGCAGCGTCACGTCGTGCACGTGCACCAGCACGCCCGGTTTCAGCACCGGCAGGATGCGGTTGAGAATGATGTCGACGTCCGAGCCCGGCCAGAGGATGTGCGAGGAGTCGAAGAACGCCACGTCGCCCTCGCCCAGCGCCTCGAACAGCGCCATGTCGCCGGGCCCGAGCACCCGCTCGCGCCAGTCCACGCCGAGCCCGCGCAACGCCGCCCGCGGCGCCGGGTCGATGCAGGTGATGCGCCTCGCCGCATCGCCCCCGGCGTCCCGCACCGCCCGGGCCAGGAACCGCGTCGAGTGCCCCGAGCCGACCTCGACGATGCGCCGCGCCCGGCGGGCCAGCACGTAGGCCGCGGCGCCGTCGAGCCGCGGGAACCAGCTCTGCCCCCAGCGCGGCTCGGGCGGCGGCCCGTCGAAGGCGGCCAGGCGCGGCCCGTGCGCCTCGATCGCGTCGAGCACCCCGGCGAACGCCGCCTCCGCCGCCCCGAACGCCGCCTCGACCGCCGGATAGCCTTCCGGAGGCAGGACCGCCCCGGCATAACGGTATGGCGAGAAGAACCCGCGCGGCCGGCCGGCGAGCGTCGCCAGCCCCATCCGCAGCCGCCTCGCCTGGATGCGCACGCCCCTCATGCACGTTCCCTAGCAGTCTGCGCCCGCGCCGCCAACGACCCACGTTGCCGCCCGGCCCGCGCCCCGCTATGGTCCGCCGCAAGTCCACACGAAGCGCACGCTTGGGGAGACGGACATGGCGAAGATCAAGGTGGAGAACGCGGTCGTCGAGCTCGACGGCGACGAGATGACCCGGATCATCTGGGCCTACATCAAGGAAAAGCTGATCCTCCCCTATCTCGACATCGACCTGAAATACTACGACCTCGGCATCGAGGAGCGCGACGCCACAGACGACCAGATCACCGTCGACGCCGCTCATGCCATCCGCAAGCACGGCGTCGGCGTGAAATGCGCCACCATCACGCCGGACGAGGGCCGGGTGGAGGAGTTCGGGCTGAAGAAGATGTGGCGCAGCCCGAACGGCACCATCCGCAACATCCTGGGCGGCGTGATCTTCCGCCAGCCGATCATCTGCAAGAACGTGCCCCGCCTGGTGCCGGGCTGGACCCGGCCCATCGTCGTCGGCCGCCACGCCTTCGGCGACCAGTACCGCGCCACCGACTTCCGCTTCCCCGGCCCGGGCAAGCTGAAGATCCGCTTCGAGGGCGAGGACGGCGAGGTGATCGAGCACGAGGTCATCGAGGCGCCGGGCTCGGGCGTCGCCATGGCCATGTTCAACCTCGACGACTCGATCCGCGACTTCGCGCGGGCCTCGATGAACTACGCCCTCGACCTGGGCTGGCCGCTCTACATGTCGACCAAGAACACCATCCTGAAAAGCTATGACGGCCGCTTCAAGGACCTGTTCGAGGAGGTGTTCGAGGCCGAGTTCAAGGAGAAGTTCGCGGATGCGAAGATCACCTACGAGCACCGGTTGATCGACGACATGGTGGCCTGCGCGCTCAAGTGGTCAGGCGGCTATGTCTGGGCGTGCAAGAACTACGACGGCGACGTGCAGTCCGACACGGTGGCCCAGGGCTTCGGCTCGCTCGGGCTGATGACCTCGATCCTGATGACGCCGGACGGCGACGTGGTCGAGGCCGAGGCCGCGCACGGCACGGTGACGCGGCACTTCCGCATGCATCAGCAAGGCAAGGAAACCTCGACCAACTCCATCGCCTCGATCTTCGCCTGGACCGGGGGCCTGAAGCACCGCGCCAAGCTCGACGGCAACGACAGGCTGCGCGCGTTCGCCGAGACGCTCGAGACCGTCACCGTCGGCACGGTGGAGTCGGGCCACATGACCAAGGACCTCGCCCTGCTGGTCGGCCCCGACCAGAAGTGGCTGACCACCATCGGCTTCCTCGACAAGGTGGCCGAGAACTTCGAGAAGGCCCTGAAGGCCTGAGCCCGGCGCCAGCGCGACCCGCGCCCGCTTGCGGGCGGGGGTCGGGGCCGCGCGCAGGCGCGGCCCCATGTGGTCGCCGCCGCCCCGGCGGGGTGGCGGGGGCCACTGCCCCTGGTGCCCGGCGGTGCTGTCCCGGCAGTGCTCAGGCGTTGAACAGGATGTGCATCACGTCGCCGTCGCGCACCCGGTAGGTCTTGCCCTCGACGCGCATGCGGCCCGCCTCCTTCGCCGCCTGCTCGGAGCCGCAGGCGACGAAGTCCTCGAAGGCGATCACCTCGGCGCGGATGAAGCCGCGCTCGAAGTCGGTGTGGATCACCCCGGCCGCCTGCGGCGCCGGCCTGCCCTCGGGCACGGTCCAGGCGCGCGCCTCCTTGGGGCCCACGGTGAAGAAGGTGATCAGGCCGAGCAGGCGGTAGCCCGCCCGGATCATGCGCTCGAGCCCGGATTCGGCCAGCTCCAGCTCGGCCAGGAAGGCGTCGCGCTCGGCGCCCCCGAGCTGGGCGATCTCCGCCTCGATCGCCGCCGAGATCACCACGCAGCCCGCCCCCTGCTCCGCGGCCATCCGCTCCACGCGGCGCGAATGGGCGTTGCCGCTGGCGGCTGCCGCCTCCTCGACATTGCAGACATAGAGCACGGGCTTGGCCGTCAGCAGCTGCAGGCCGTGCCAGGCCTTCAGGTCCCCGGGCGCCACCGCGACGGTGCGCGCCGGGCGCCCCGCCGCAAGCGCCTCGCGGGCGGCATTCAGCAGGCGCTCGAGCTGCGCCGCCTCCTTGTCGCCGCCGCGCACCCGGCGGACGATCCCCTGCAGGCGGCGCTCGACCGAGTCGAGGTCGGCCAGCATCAGCTCGGTCTCCACCGTCTCGGCGTCGGCCACCGGGTCGACGCGGCCCTCCACATGGGCGACGTCCGCGTCCTCGAAGCAGCGCAGCACGTGGGCGATGGCGTCGACCTCGCGGATGTTGGCGAGGAACTGGTTGCCCAGGCCCTCGCCGCGCGAGGCGCCGCGCACCAGCCCGGCGATGTCGACAAAGGTCAGCCGCGTCGGGATCACCCTGGCCGAGCGGCCCAGCCGCGCCAGCGTCTCCAGCCGCTGGTCGGGCACCGGCACCTCGCCGACATTGGGCTCAATGGTGCAGAACGGAAAGTTCGCCGCCGCCGCCTGGGCGGTGCGGGTCAGCGCGTTGAAGAGCGTGGACTTGCCGACATTGGGCAGCCCGACGATGCCGCATCTGAAGCCCATGGGCCCGCGCCTTCCCGGCCGGTCGAGGAAACGGTGCGCGCTGTGGCATGGGCCGGCAGTGGGGTCAAGGGCCGGGCGAAGGGCGGTAATCGGGGGCCGGGCGAAGGGCGGTAATCGGGGGCCGGGTCGGGGGCGGATTGCCGGGCTCAGCCGGGCAGCGCGACACCCCGCTCCGGCGCGGCGGACCCGGCGCCGGCGTCCTGCGCCTTCGCCAGCACGGCCGCCAGCGTCGCCCGCACCGCAGCCGGGTCGATCGGCTTGAGCAGGTGGGCATCGAAGCCGGCGCAGTGACCCGCCTCGTCCGCCTCGTCCCCGCTGACGCCGGTGACCGCCACCAGCGGCAGCCGAGGGCGCCCCGGGTTCCCTGTGCGCCCGGCGTCGCCCGAGCGGATCCGCTCGGCCAGCTCGGCGCCGCTCATGCCCGGCATGTTCAGGTCGATGAACGCCGCGTCGAAGTGCCCCCGCCCCAGTGCCTCGAGCGCCGCCCGGCCGTCCGCGGCCTCGAAGACCTCGACCCCGAGCGGCTGCAGGAACAGCCTCAGCACCATGCGGCTGGTGGCGGCGTCGTCGGCGACCAGCACCCGGCGCCCGGCCAGGTCCGGCTCGGGCCGGGCGCCGGCATCCCCTGTCCCCGCCCCCGCCACGGCGCCGGCGAGAAAGCCGAGCCGGAAGGTCGATCCCTCGCCCGGCCGGCTCTCGACGGTCACGTCCCCGCCCATCGCCTCGGCGAGATGGCGGGTGATGCTGAGCCCCAGCCCGGTGCCGCCATAGCGCCGGGCGATGCCGCCGTCGGCCTGCGTGAATGGCGCGAACAGGCGGCGCTGGTGATCCGGCGGGATGCCGATGCCGGTGTCGCTGACCACCGCGCTGATGCGCCAGCGCCCCGCCCCGTCCGGCCCCGCCGCGTCCGGCTCGGCGAAGACGGCGAGGCGCACCGCGCCCGCATCGGTGAACTTGATCGCGTTCGCGACCAGGTTGGCCAGGCACTGGCGCACCCGCACGGCGTCGAAGACCAGCCTGTGCGGCACCTGCGGGTCGACGCCGACGTCGAAGGCGATGCCCTTCTGCGCCGCCACCGGGTGATACAGCTCCTCGACATGCGCCACGGCGCGCCGCAGGTCGTCCTCGGCCGGCGCGATCGAGAGCTGACCGGCCTCGAGTTTCGAGAAGTCGAGGATGTCGTTGAGCAGCGCGTTGAGGTTGCGCCCCGACTCGGCGATCACCGCGACCTGCCGGCGCGCGCCGTCGGCCAGACTGCCCGCCAGCAGCGTCTGCGCCATGCCGATGATGCCGTTGAGCGGCGTGCGCAGCTCGTGGCTGATGGTGGCGATCAGCCGCGCCTTGGCGGCGCGCGCCCGCTCGGCCGTGTCGCGCGCCGCGGCCAGCGCGTGCGTGTACTCGAGCTGCCGGCGGTAGGTCCGGGCGGACCAGCGCGACAGGCCGACCACGTAGACCGCGAAGGCCAGCACCGGCAGCAGCCCGGTGACCAGCCCGGGTACCGTCAGCGCCCCGCCCAGCATCATGTCGCGCAGCGCCAGCGCCGCCGCGAGCCCGGCGGACAGCCCCTGGCGCGCCATCAGGAGCCAGGTCACCTGCGGGTAGGCCAGCGCCGCGTAGAAGGTGCTGATGAACAGCACCCCCAGCGGGTAGAGGCGCTCATCGGGCGCGGCGAACACCCACAGCACGACGATCACCAGCCCGCTCGCCGAGGCGGTCACCAGGTTGGCCACGACCAGGCCGCGCCAGGCGGCGCGGAAACCCTCGTCGGGCGCCGCCACAAAGCCGCCCGCCGCGCGGCGCTCGAGCAGCTCGCCCGCCAGCAGCGCGACGACGCAGCCGGCCGCCCAGGCCGCCGGCACGTAGACCAGCGCCAGCGCCAGCACGCTGAGGAAAAAGAGCACCCGCTGCCATTGCTGGCGCAGCCTGGCCTCGGCAAACGCGCGCATCGCCTGGCGCTCGATGCTGGCGCGCTGCTCGACCCGATGGGGCAATGGGCGCTCCCGTGTCAGGCTGCCATGACGCCGCGATCGTGCAGCGGTCACGCAGCGTTACGTGCGCAGTCTCATGCCAGATAACAGGCGGACTGTCACCTGCGGGTAAATTTCGCGAGAAGTCTCGCGAAAGGTCCCTGCGGGTCGGATGAACCCGCGCCCTGCGCCGCATCGGCCGGTTCTTCGGCCGCTTGCGGCTGCGGCGGGCGCGCCGCCTGCGCCACGGCGCTCATGAAGCCCGCGGCGTCGCCGGCCGCCAGCCGGGGCGCCTCGCGCCCCACCGCGTCCAGCAGCGGCGCGAGCCAGGCCCGGTCCTCGCGGGCGAAATCGTGCAGCACGTGCGGGGTGACCAGCTCGCGGCTGCCCGGATGGCCGATGCCCAGCCGAACCCGGTTGAACTCGGGCCCCACATGCTGGATCAGCGAGCGCAGCCCGTTGTGCCCGGCGTGCCCGCCGCCGGCCTTGACCCGCAGCTTGCCGGGCGCGAGGTCGAGCTCGTCGTGGAATACCCAGATGTCGGCGGGGGCGAGCTTGAGGTAGCGCATGGCCTCGCCGGCGGCCTGGCCCGAGAGGTTCATCCAGGTCTGCGGCTTCATCAGCCAGACCTTCTCGCCGCCCAGCATGCCCTCGGCGATCTCGGCCTGGAACTTGCCTCGCCACGGGCCGAATCCGTGCGCGCGGTGGATCGCGTCCGCCGCCATGAAGCCGATGTTGTGCCGGTGGCCCGCATATTTCGCGCCGGGGTTGCCGAGGCCGACGAACAGCTTCATCGCGACCGCCCCGCGCCGGCAGGTCAGCCGTTGTGCTTGCGGATGGTCTCGGCGGCCTCCCGGTCGAAGGCGACGCCCTTCTCCTCGAGGAGCTTGTCGAGCTCGCCCGACAGGGTCATCTCGGTGATGATGTCGCAGCCGCCCACGAACTCGCCCTTGACGTAGAGCTGCGGGATGGTCGGCCAGTCCGAGAAGGTCTTGATGCCCTGGCGCAGCTCGTCCGAGGCGAGCACGTTCACGTCGGCGAAATCGACGCCCATATAGGTGAGGATCTGGGCGATGCGCGACGAGAACCCGCACTGCGGCGCGCCCTTGTCGCCCTTCATGAACAGCACCACGTCGTTGCCTGCGACGGTCTGGCGGATCTCGTCGTGGATGGTGGCGGTTTCGGTCATCTGGGAATCCTGTTCTCGGTGCGAGTGTTCGGTGGTTGGGCTCAATCGGGCGCGCTGGTCTGCAGCGCCAGCGCGTGCAGCCGCGCGTCGGGGCCTTCGAGGAGGCTGCTCAGCGCCTGGTTCACCAGGCGCTGCTGCTGCACGCGGTTCTTGCCGCGGAACTCCTCGGCGATCACGGTCGCCGCGTAGTGGTTGCCGTCGCCCGCCAGGTCCCGGATCTCGACCGTCGCGCCGGGCAGGGCGGTGCGGATCAGGCGCTCGATCTCGGAGGCGGGCACGGGCATTCGGCGCATCCCTGGCGGCTCGGCTTCTCTTCCCGCGATGTAAAGCTTGGCGCGCCCGGTGACAAGGCCGACCCCCACCGGCCGACCCCCACCGGCCGACCCCCGCCGGCCGGCCCCCGCCGGCTCACAGCCGCCGGTGCAGGTGGCGCGCGCTCAGCCAGGCGGCCCAGAGCTGCAGCGCCGCCAGTGCCAGGAACACCACCGGCAGCTCGAACCAGGTCAGCAGCACGCCGTAGATCAGCGGCGGGACCAGCTCGGAGGCGTCGGCATAGGTGCGGTAGACCGCGGTCATCTCGGGCCGCTCGGCGGTGTGCACGGCGCGGTAGAACGGCACGCCGCCGATGGCGTCGAGCCCGGTCACCGCGGCGCAGGCGCCGAGCAGGAACCCCGCCGCCAGCCAGCCGCCGCCGAGCCCCGCGGCCCAGGCCCCGACCAGCGGCACCGCGGTGGCGAGGAACGAGACGACGATGGCGCGCCGCACGCCGTTGCGCTCGGCTACCCGCTGCCAGATCAGCGTCAGCACCAGCACGGCGTTGCCCGCCGAGATCACCAGCGCCCCGGCCTCGGCGGTCCTGCCCGAGGCGATCATCAGGATCGGCGTGTAGACGAAAAACGTCATCCAGAAGCACGAGCGGGCAAAGGCGATGGTCCAGGCCAGCCGCAGCCGCGGCTGGCGACAGAACCGCCCGATATTGGCGATCGGGTTGGGCGGCTTGAGCGTGCCCCGCCGGATCGGGTTGCCCTCGGCCATGCGCAGGTACCAAAACACCGCGAGCAGGATCACCGCCCAGCCGGCGGCCCAGCCATAGGCGGCGCCCAGCCCGTAATTGGCGTAGAGCCAGACCCCCAGATACGGCCCCACCGTCCAGCCGATGGTCGAGTAGGCCATGCGCAGGGCGTCGTTGCGCACGTAGTCCTTCTTGCGGATGAGGTCCATCACGTAGAGGTTCAGCACGATGTTGAGACACGCGGTGCCGAACACGCGCAGGAACATGCCCGCCGCCTGGCCCGCCAGCGTGTAGGTCCACAGCGCCAGCGCCCCGCCGACCAGCGCCGCGACGCCGATGGTGTAGGTCCAGCGCCGGGAGAAGCGCCGGATCAGCCCGGGGATCAGGAAGCTCGTGGCCAGCGTGGCGATGGCCACCGCGGTGTAGAGAAAGCTCACCTGCTGCTCGTCGCGCAGGATCTCGTAGGCCTGCAGCGGCACCACGGTCGCCAGCGAGGCGCGGGCGATGGTCTCGATCGAGAACAGCAGGCTGAACACCCAGATGCCCGGCGCGGGGGCGGCGGGCAGCCACAGCGGATGGCGCACATTGAGCGACATGACCGCGCAGCGGTAGCCGGGCCGCGCGCTCCGCGCAACGGGCATGTGCGCCCGTGGCAGCCGCGGCGCCGGGCCACGGCTTGAGTGGCCCCGGCGCCCGCGCTAGATAAGGGTGCGAGAGGCCGCGGCGGCGCCGCCCGACGGCGGCGCGCCGAGACGGAAACCGCGGCGATGCGAGGGAGTTGTCATGGCTGTCGAGACCCCGATCTGCGACTTCGGCTGGAACGCCCCGGACTTCCGGCTTCCGGCGACCGACGGCAAGACCTACGCGCTCGAGGACATCCGCGGGCCGAAGGGCGCGCTGATCATGTTCATCTGCAACCACTGCCCCTATGTGAAGGCGGTGATCGAGCGCATCGCGCGGGATGCCGCGGAGCTGCAGGAGCTCGGCATCGGCGTCGCGGCGATCTGCTCGAACGACGCCGAGAGCCACCCCGAGGACAGCTTCGGGAACATGCAGGCATTCGCCGAGCGGCACGGCTTCACCTTCCCCTACCTGCACGACGAGAGCCAGCAGGTGGCGCGCGCCTACGACGCCGTGTGCACGCCCGACTTCTACGGCTTCAACGCGGCGCTCGAGCTGCAGTACCGGGGCCGGCTCGATTCCTCGGGCCGCCAGCCGGCGGGGCCGGAGGCAAGACGCGAGCTCTACGAGGCGATGGCCCGGGTGGCGCGCACCGGCCGGGGGCCGGCGCGGCAGACCCCCTCGATGGGCTGCTCGATCAAGTGGAAGCAGGCGGCCTGACGGGCCCTCGCGCCGCACCCACCGCACGCGCCTCCACGGCGCGAATGCAATGATATCAACGCCTTGACCAGGTGTGCACATGTCCGCCACGGCGTGCGCCGCCGCCCCAGAGCGATTTCGGGCAAAGTGGACTCACGTTGCGGCTCGGAAATCGCGGTGACTCTAGAGCGATTTCGCGGCATTATGTATCAAAAGCACCAAGCCGGTGCGAGGCCCCTGCCGGTGGCAGGCGAATGAGGACTCCACACAAGGCGACTGGCGCGGCATTCTGCGCATATGAAAATACGCGAGCACCTACGCTGGCGCCCGGCATCTGCCGGCGTCTTTATTGTCTTGTGGATTCTTTGGGAGCTGGTCGGCCAGCCAATATGGAATCTGAATGTCGAGAGGCTTGCGGAGCAGCGAGAAATCGACGGCGCGCTCAGGGACAACCTCCCGTCAATCGGGGGCATCACTGTGCCTAGCGTGGTCATTGAATGGGTCGACTATCTTACTGGTCCGTTTCTAACAGGGTTTGTTATTGCGGCTGCAATCTTCGGTCTCGGCCCGAGTATCGCAGTGGCCATACAATCTGGCGCC
>DATKCQ010000178.1:0-7307 GCA_035513135.1 Thermohalobaculum sp. | reverse complement strand
CCCCGCCCGGACGGCACCTCCCCATCTACAGCGGACCGCCCGGCCGGAGCAACCATGCAAGCCCGCCATTTCAGGTATGTGGTATACCAGCGATCGCCGACCGGGCGCAAACGAAATGCGGCGGGCCGGCCATCGCATTCGCGACGCCCCCGGGATTTACCAACGGTCAACCTTCCCGGACTATCCGGAAGCCTCGCACCCGGTGCGCGAGCGGCCGGTGGACGGCGCGCAGATCCGCGCACGGCGCCGAGCCACGCCTGCCGCCATCGGTCCGACCGCCGGCCCTTCCTCCACGCGAGGCCCCATGAGCAGATTCTCTTGCCCGCCGTTCTTCGTGGTCGGCTCGGTCCGGTCCGGCACCACGATGCTCCGCCAGATCCTCGAGCGCCATCCCGCGCTGGTCTGCCCTGAGGAGACCCACCTATTCCGCTGGCCCCACCCCTTCGGCACCCCGGATTTCCGCAACGTCGCCGTCGGCAATCGCACGCTCAAGCGCCACCGCGAGATCGACGGCATCGACGAGGACGCGTTCGACGCGATGCTGAACGGGTCGCTGACCCGCAGGCAGTTGATCGAGCGCTACATGGAAGCGTATGCCGCGCGGCGCAAGCCGGAGGCGACGCGCTGGTTCGAGAAGTCGCCGCAGAACGTCTACGGCATCCAGCTGATCCAGGGGCTTTTCCCCGAGGCCCGCTTCCTGCATCTCGTGCGCCACCCGCTCGAGGTCGTCAGCAGCCTCAAGGTCGGCAAGGTGATGAAGGTCCCCAGCATCGTCGGTGCCGCGAACTACTGGCTCGAGGCGGTGTCCACCATGCTAAGCTTTGCGAGGGGCAACGGCGCGGCGCTGTGGCAGGCGCGCTACGAGGACTTCACCGGCGACCCCGAGCGGTATCTCGAGAGCCTGTTCGCATTTCTGGACGAGCCGTTCGACAACGCGGTCACCCGGGAACTCGTCCTCGCGCCCAGCTCGCACAGGGAGCACGGCATCCTGACCGACACGGAAATCGCCCAAACCTGGGCGGTCTGCGGCGAGCTCGCGGCGAGCTTCGGCTACGCGTGCTGGCCATCCGCCGGGGCGCGCGGACATGCACAGCGCGAGGGCGCCGCGCCCGGTCCGGAGCGCCCGGCACCGCGCGGAGAGACGGCGCGCGACGCGCAGCCCGACCCCGCCGCCACCTGACGGCCCCACTCGCGCCCGATGCGCCGCGGCAGGGCGTCGGCCCGGCCCCCGGTCCGGGCCGATGGCCTCTCACCCCAGCCCTGAATCGATCCCCTTGCAGGCCTCGATTAGCCCCTTCACGGCGGTGATCGATTTCTCGAGCATCGCCTTTTCGTCCTTGTTGAGGCTGATCTCGAGCACCTTCTCGACGCCGCCGGCGCCGATCACCACCGGCACGCCGAGATAGAGGCCCTTGACCCCGTAGGCACCGTCGAGATGCGCGGCGCAGGGCAGCACCCGGCGCTGGTCGCGCAGGTAGCTCTCGGCCATGGAGATGGCCGCCGCGGCCGGGGCGTAGAACGCCGAGCCGGTCTTCAGCAGGCCGACGATCTCGGCGCCGCCGTCGCGGGTGCGCTGGACGATGGCGTCGATCCGCTCCTGCGTGGCCAGCCCCATCTTTACCAGCTCGGGCAGCGGGATGCCGGCCACCGCGGAGAACCGCGTCAGCGGCACCATGGTGTCGCCGTGCCCGCCCAGCACGAAGGCGTTCACGTCCTGCACCGAGACCTGGAACTCCTCGGCGAGGAAGTGGCGGAAACGCGCCGAATCGAGCACGCCCGCCATGCCGACCACCTTCTCGCTCGGCAGGCCCGAATACTTCTGCAGCGCCCAGACCATCGCGTCGAGCGGGTTGGTGATGCAGATCACGAAGGCGTCCGGGGCGTGGCGGGCGATGCCCTCGCCCACCGCCTTCATCACCTTGAGGTTGATGCCGAGCAGGTCGTCGCGGCTCATGCCGGGCTTGCGCGGCACGCCGGCGGTGACGATGCAGACATCCGCCCCGGCGATGTCCGCGTAGTCGTTGGTGCCACTGAGGCGCGCGTCGAAGCCCTCGACCGGGCTCGATTCGGCGATGTCGAGCGCCTTGCCCTGGGGGATGCCCTCGGCGATGTCGTAGAGCACCACGTCGCCGAGCTCCTTGAGCCCCGCGAGATGCGCGAGCGTGCCGCCGATCTGCCCCGCGCCGATCAGCGCGATCTTGCTCCTGGCCATCAGAGTCTCCCTTGAATGCCACTCATCCCTCGCCGGGCGAGAAACCCGTCGCCCCGAGTCGCCCCGAGAGGACGGGGAGCCGTTGCACGATTTGCCCGCCGGGCGCAAGGCCGCAGGCTCAGCCGGAAGGCGCGGCCGGGGTGGCCACCGTGGGCACCCAGCAATAGCCCTCGGGGTCGAGGATGTAGGCCTCGCGCACCCCGTGCGGCTTGTCCGCGGCGCCGGCGAGGACGGTCCCGCCCAGCTCGTCGCCCAGCGCCCGCGCGGCGGCCTCGGCGGCGTCCGGGTCGCGCCCGTAGAGGCGCAGCTCGGCCCCCGCGCCGCGGCCCTCGGCACCGCGGGCCAGCCCCGAGAGCGGGTGGGCGCGGTAGGCCCGGTCGCTGTGCAGCATCCACACCGCGCCCTCGGCGCGCAGGATCGCGAAGTCGCGCTCCCAGTAGTCCACGCAAGCGCCCAGCACCGCGGCCTGGAAGCGCGCCGCGCGCGCGACGTCGGTGACCAGCAGGTTGATGCCGATGCCCGGCCCGAGCCCGCGCCCGAAGGCGGCGGCGTCGGGGCGTCCCGCGCCCTCGGGCGGCAGAGAATCGTCGCGCTGCATGGCGGGCCTCGCGCTCGCTGGCGCGCCATCCTGCCGCGCCGCCCGCGCGCGCGCAACGCCCCCGTCGCCACTCGGCATTGCGACCTTGCGCGGTGCTGCGCCGCCGCATAGGGTCCGGCGCGTCCTTGCCCGCCTGCTCGTGCAGGGGGTCCATCGGAGGGGGCCATGCAGACCGGATACCGCCCGCGCCGCTCGGTCCTCTACATGCCCGGCTCGAACGACCGGGCGCTGGAGAAGGCGGCGCGGCTGCCGGCCGACGCGCTGATCCTCGACCTCGAGGACGCGGTCGCCGTGGCCGGCAAGGAGACGGCGCGCGGGCTGATCGCCGAGACCGTGCGGCGCAAACCCTATGGCGGGCGCGAGGTGGTGATCCGCATCAACGGCCTCGACACGCCGTGGGGCGCCGCCGATCTGGAGATGGCCGGCTTGGCCGGCCCCGACGCGATCCTGGTGCCCAAGGTCGAGAGCGCCGAGGCGGTGCAGCGCGTCGCCGGCCGCCTCGCCGGCCTGGGGGCACCCGAGGGCACCCGGATCTGGGCGATGATGGAGACGCCGCTCGCCATGCTCAAGGCGCCCGAGATCGCCGCCGCCGCGCCCCGGCTCGCCTGCCTGGTGATGGGCACCAACGACCTGGTCAACGAGCTGCGCGCCGAGCACACCGACGACCGCACGCCGGTGATGACCGCGCTCGGGCTGTGCGTGCTGGCGGCGCGCGCCTGTGGGCTCGCCATCCTCGACGGCGTCCACAACGCCATCCGCGACGTCGAGCAGCTGCGCGCGAGCTGCATCCAGGGCCGGCAGCTGGGCTTCGACGGCAAGACCCTGATCCATCCCTCGCAGATCGCCGTGGCGAACGAGGTGTTCGCGCCCTCCGCCGCCGAGCTCGAGCTGGCCCGGCGCTACCTTGCCGCCTTCGAGGAGGCCGAGGCGAAGGGCCGCGGCGTCGCCGTGGTCGACGGCCGGCTGGTCGAGAACCTGCATGTCGAGAACGCGAGGCGTCTGCTGGCGATGGCCGAGGCGATCGCCGCACTGGAGGCGGCGCAGGGCGGGACGGAGGCGGCGCCATGACCGTGCTGATTCTCGGCCTCGCCCTGTGGTCGGCGGGGCACCTGTTCCCGATCTACGCGCCCGACCGGCGGGCCGCCGCCATCGCACGGCTCGGTGCCGGGCCCTACAAGGCCCTGTTCGCGCTGGTGGCGCTCGGCGCCATCGTGCTGATGGTGGTCGGCTACAGGCAGGCCGCCTTCGTGAACCTGTGGTTCCCGCCGGCCTGGACCGTGCACCTGAACAACCTGCTGATGCTGGTCGCCGTTTTCCTGGTCGGCGCCAAGCACGCCAGGAGCAGCGCCAGGCACTACGTTCGCCACCCCATGCTGCTCGGCGTCGTGCTGTGGGCGGTGGCGCATCTCGCGGTGAACGGCGACCTCGCCTCGCTGGTGCTGTTCGGCGGCCTCGGCGCCTGGGCCGTGGTGGCGATGCTCGGCGCGAACGCCCGTGGCGGGGCGTGGGTGCGCCCGCCCAAGGGCGACACGCCAGGGCTGATCCGGCATCTGGCGATCACGCTGGTGGTGTTCGCGGTGATCCTCGGCATCCACGGGCCGCTCCTGGGCGTGCGGGCGATCCCCGGCTGAGCGCTCGACAGCGCCCGCGCCATGCGCGACAATGGACGCGGGCGCCCGTTGAGCGCCGGACGAGACAGGGAGGAGAAGCAAATGACCGAGAGCGTCTACAAGGTGATCACGCTGGTCGGGACCCACCCCGATTCCTGGGACGAGGCGGCGAAGGTGGCCGTCAACCGCGCCGCCAAGAGCCTGCGCGACCTGCGCGTCGCCGAGGTCATCGAGCAGGACATGGTCATCGAGGGCGGCCAGGTGAAAGGCTATCGCACCAAGGTCCGCGTCTCGTTCAAGTACGAGGGCCAGGGCTGAGGACGCCGCCAGCCACCGGCGCGGCCGCCCCGGCGGCCGCGCTGCTTCTCGCCGCATCGTCCGATTCCCGATTCGAGAGCCCATGCCGAAGACCAGCCCGGGCCGCTTCTTCGAGGACTTTCGCCTCGGCGAGCGCATCCGCCACGCCACGCCACGCACGCTGGGCGAGGGCGACCGGGCGCTCTACGGCGCGCTCTACCCGAGCCGCTTCGCGCTCGCCTCCTCGGACGCGTTCGCCCGCGCCTGCGGGTTGCCGCGCAGCCCGCTCGACGAGCTCGCCGCCTTCCACGTGGTGTTCGGCAAGTCGGTGCCGGACATCTCGCTCAACGCGGTGGCCAATCTGGGCTATGCCGAGGGGCGGTTCCTGCGGCCGGTCTATCCCGGCGACACGCTCTGCGCGGTCTCCGAGATCATCGGGCTGCGCGAGAATTCGAACCGCCGCACCGGCATCGTCTGGGTGCGCACGCACGGCCTCGACCAGCGCGGCGAGGCGGTGATCGAATACTGCCGCTGGGTCATGGTCAGAAAGCGCGACCCGCAGGCCCCGGCGCCGCCGCCGGCGGTGCCCGAGCTTGCCCCGGCGGTGGCCGCGGAGGACCTCGTGGTGCCCGAGGGGCTCGATTTCTCCGGCTACGACAGTGAACTGGCCGGGTCGGCGCATTTCTGGGAGGACTACGCGCCGGGCGAGCGGATCGATCACCTGGACGGCGTGATGCTCGAGGAGGCCGAGCACATGATGGCGACCCGGCTGTGGCAGAACACGGCGCGGGTGCATTTCGACCCGGCGGCGCGCGGCGGCGAGCCGCGGCTGATCTATGGCGGGCATGTCATCTCGATGGCCCGCGCGCTCAGCTTCAACGGGCTGGGCAACGCGCAGCTCATCGCGGCGATCAACGGCGGCACGCATGCGGCGCCCAGCTTCGCGGGGGACACGCTCTATGCCTGGTCCGAGGTACTCGACAAGGCCGCGACGCCCGTGCCCTCGGTTGGCGCGCTGCGGCTGCGGCTGGTGGCGGTGAAGAACGCGCCAGCCGGCGACATGGTGCTGCGCCACAACGGCAACCACGCGCCCGGCGTGGTGCTCGACCTCGACTGCTGGGCGCTGATGCCGCGCCGCGCGGGCTGAACGGGGCGCGTGCCGCAGCGGCAGCAGTTCACGGAACGCGCGTCCCGCCCCCTCAATGCACCTGCGGCAGGCCGGGCGGCATGGCGAGGTCCTTGGGCACCGCCGCCGGCTGAATGCGCAGGTGGCGCAGGTAGCGGTCCTCGACCCGGCGGAACAGGCTGACCACCAGATAGGTCAGCACCATGTAGAGCACCGCGGCGGTCAGGAAGCCTTCATAGGCCACGTAGTACTTGGCGTTCACCGTGCGCCCGACGCCGAGGATGTCCTGGATGGTGATGACCGAGGCGATCACGCTCGAGTGCAGCATGAACACCACCTCGTTGCCGTATTGCGGCAACGCCCGGCGCATGGCCGAGGGTAGCAGCACCAGCCAGGTCACCTGCCGCTCGGTCAGGCCGACCGAGCGGGCGGCCTCGAGCTCGCCCTTCGGCGTGGTGGCGATGGCGCCGCGCAGGATCTCGGCGGTGTAGGCGCCCGAGTTCAGCGAGAAGGCGATCACCGCGCACCACCAGGCCTCGCGCAGAAAGATCCAGGCCCAGCTCTCGCGCACGAACTCGAACTGGGCGAGGCCGTAATAGATCAGGTAGGCCTGCACCAGCAGCGGCGTGCCGCGGAACACGTAGACATAGCCGCGCACCAGCGGCGCGAGCGGGCCGCCCCGGCTCATCGCCAGCGAGCAGGGCAGCGCGATCAGCATGCCGAGCGCCAGTGCGATGGCGGTGAGGTGCAGCGTCACCCAGACGCCGCCGAGGAACAGGTCCCAGTGGCGCAGGACCAGCTCGGGGTTCATGCCGGGTGCCCCTTGCCGGCCCAGGCCTCGCCGCGCCGCAGCAGCGCGTTCGAGACCGAGGTGATGGCGAGGTAGACGAAGATCACCGCGAGGAAGAACAGGAACGGCTCGCGCGTCGCCTTGCCGGCCTTGTCGGCTAGGCCGACAAGGTCCTCGAGCCCGATCACCGAGATCACCGCGGTGGACTTGACCAGCACCATCCAGACATTGCCGTAGCCGGGCAGCGCGAAGCGCAGGATCTGCGGCGCCAGCACCTTCCACAGGATGGCGAGGCGCCGCAGCCCGAGCGCGCGCGCCGCCTCGAGCTGGCCGCGCGGCACGGCGAGGTAGGCGCCGCGGAAGGTCTCGGTCAGGTAGGCGCCGTAGATGAAGCCGATCGCCACCACGCCCGCCCAGAACTTGGAGATCTCGACATAGTCCCAGTCGAGGCTGCGGCCGATGTCGTTGAGAAAGCGCTGGCCGGCGAAATAGACCAGCAGGATCAGCACGAGGTCGGGGATGCCGCGCACGATGGTGGTGTAGGTGTGCGCCGCGCCCCGGGCGATCAGCCCGCCGCCAGCCTTCGCCCAGGCGCCGAGCACGCCGAGGAAGGTGGCCAGCGCCAGCGCCAGCAGCGCCACGCTGATCGTGGTCAGGGCGCCCCGCCCCAGCAG
>DATKCQ010000177.1:0-5278 GCA_035513135.1 Thermohalobaculum sp. | reverse complement strand
GTTCTCGCCGGGATAGAAGCGGCCGCGCAGCGCCGTGGGCATGGGCGGGGGGACGATCTCGGCGATGGTCAGGCGGTTGCCGGCCTCGGCCGCCCAGGCCCGGGTCAGGGCGGATTGCGCCGCCTTGGCAAGGGCATAGGGGGCGTGGAACTTCTTGCCCGCGGCGTCGTCGGCGGCGATCAGGGCGGTGCCGTGCTGCGCCAGGCGCAGCAGGGGGTCGACCGCCCGGATCAGGCGCTGGAAGGCGCGGACGTTCGTGGCGAGCGAGCGGTCGAGCTCCCTGGCGTCGATGTGCTCGGCGGGCTGGAGGGGCGGCGCATGGAAGGCGGTGTGCAGCCACAAATCCACCCGCCCCCAGCGCTCATGCACCGCCGCGCCGAGCCTCTCGAGGCCCGGATCGTCGCCGATGTCGAGCGGGATAAGTGTTGCCGTGCCGCCGCTTGCGCCGATTTGATCGTCCAGATCCTCAAGTCCGCCGACGGTCCGCGCCACCGCCAGCACATGCGCTCCGGCGGCGCCCAGCGCGGCCGCCGAGGCAAAGCCGAAGCCGCGCGAGGCGCCGGTGACGAGGGCCACGCGGCCCTTGAGGAAAGGCTCGGTCACGGGAGCCAGCTCACGCGCCGACGGCTTCCTTGAGGCGGCCCCTGGCGCGGGCGTCCGAGGGCTCGATCGGGTAGTCGCCCGAGAAGCAGGCGTCGCAGAACTGGGGCGAGGCCTTGTCGCGCCCCGCCGCCTGGCCGGCGGCGCGGTAGAGCCCGTCGAGCGAGACGAAGCGCAGCGAGTCGAAGCCCAGGTGGCGGCACATCTCGTCCTCGCTCATGGCGGAGGCCAGCAGCTTGTCCTGCTCGGGCGTGTCCACCCCGTAGAAGCAGGGCCAGCGGGTCGGCGGGCTGGCGATGCGGAAGTGCACCTCGGCCGCGCCGGCGGCGAGGATCATGTCCTTGATCTTGCGGCTGGTGGTGCCGCGCACCACCGAGTCGTCGACCAGCACCACCCGCTTGCCCTCGACCACGGCGCGGTTGACGTTGAGCTTAAGGCGCACGCCCATGTTGCGGATCTGCTCGGTCGGCTCGATGAAGGTGCGGCCGACATACTGGTTGCGGATGATCCCCATGGTAAAGGGCAGGCCGCTTTCCTGGCTGTAGCCGATGGCGGCGGGGGTGCCGCTGTCGGGGATGGGGCAGACGATGTCGGCGTCCGCGGGGGCCTCGCGCGCCAGCTCCATGCCGATGCGCCGGCGCACCTCGTAGACCGAGAGGCCGCCGATCATGCTGTCGGGGCGCGAGAAGTAGACGTATTCGAAGACGCAGAAGCGCGGGCGCTCGGGCTCGAACGGGTGATGCGATTCCACGCCCTTGTCGGTGATGATGACCATCTCGCCGGGCGCGATCTCGCGCACCAGCTCGGCGCCGAGGATGTCGAGCGCGCAGGTCTCCGACGAGAGGATCCAGGCGTCGCCGAAGCGGCCCAGCACGAGCGGGCGCACGCCCAGCGGGTCGCGCACCCCGATGATCTTGGTGCGCGTCATGGCGATCACCGAGAAGGCGCCCTCGACCAGGCGCAGCGCGTCCTTCATGCGGTCGGGGATGGTCTTCTGGATCGAGCGGGCCATCAGGTGGATGATGCACTCGGTGTCCGAGGTGGACTGGAAGATCGAGCCGCGCTCAATGAGCTGGGCGCGCAGCGCCTCGGCATTGGTGATGTTGCCGTTGTGGGCAACGGCGCAGCCGCCCATGGCGAAGTCGGCATAGAGCGGCTGCACGTCGCGCAGCGCGGTCTCGGACTTGGCCCCGGCGGTCGAGTAGCGCGTATGGCCCATGGCGAGCCGGCCCGGCAGCAGGTCCATCACGCTGGGCTTGGTGAAGTTGTCGCGGACATAGCCGATGCGCCGCACGGTGTTGAAGCCGGTGTCGGGGGAGTAGGAGCAGATGCCCGCCGCCTCCTGGCCCCGGTGTTGCAGGGCGTGGAGGCCGAGCGCCACGTAGGCGGCGGCGGCGTCGGTGCCGAAGACGCCGTAGACCCCGCACTCCTCGTGAAGACTGTCGTCATCTAGGGGATGCGACCGCCAGCCGGATCGGCCGGTGTCAGTCATGCGACGGCTCCCGTGTGCTGCCTTGCGCGCCCTATATAGGCTGTGGACGCGCGCATGTCATCAAGCCTCCCCCGCGCGCGGCCTAGTTGCCCGTGGTGCCCCCCGTGGTCTCCCCGGCAGCGCCGGGCTCGGTGGCGGGCTCGGTAGCGGGCAGGTCGGTGGCGGGCAGATCGGTGGCCGCCGGGGCGTCGGCGGGCACGCCCTCGCAGTTGACCATCAGCGTCTCCATGCGGGCCGAGAACCAGTCGGGCACGCTCGCGGGGATGCTCTGCTCGATCAGGGCGGCCGATTCCTGCACGACGGCGAGGCTCTCGGCGTTGTCCAGCGCCGGCCAGGAGCCGGGGCCGGAGAAGTTCACGTAGATCAGGAAGGCGATGGCGATCAGCACGATGCCGCGAGCGACTCCGAAGACGAAGCCGAGCACGCGGTCGAGCGGCCCGAGCACCGAATCGAGCACCAGGTTCGAGAACATCGGCGTGAAGATCGACAGCACCAGCAGCATCAGCGCCACGACGATGGTGAAGGCGGCGATCAGCGAGATGATGCAGGATTCGGCGAGGAAGGAGCCGATGACCGGCGCCTCGCGCATCAGCGGGTCGAGCATCGGCGCCAGGTAGTAGGCGGCGACGATGGCGACGATCCAGCCACCGATGGCGAAGAGCTCGCGCGTGAAGCCGCGCGCGTAGGCGAGAACCGCCGAGATCAGCGTGATTACGGCGACCCCGCCGTCGACCACTGTGAATTCCATGCTTGCTCCCCCGATCCCCTTCAGCCCGTCCCCTCTAGTCCCGCGCCGCGGCGAAACTGCCGGCCACGAACTCGGGCAGATCCTGAACCCTCGTTACGGGTATGCCAGAATTTTCAACGCGCTTCATCTGGTATGGCACGAAGGCCGATGTAAACCCCAGTTTTTCGGCTTCTTTAAGCCGAAGCTCCGGCTGTGTCACGGGGCGCACGGCCCCCGAGAGGCTGATCTCGCCGAAAATCACGGTGTCCGGGGCGACCGGCTCGCCCGTCAGCGCCGAGAGCAGGGCGGCGGCGACGGCGAGATCGGCGGCCGGCTCGACGATGCGCAGGCCGCCGGCGACGTTGAGGTAGACGTCGTGGCCGGCAAGCGAGACGCCGCAGCGGGCGTCGAGCACGGCGAGGATCATCGAGAGGCGGGCGGCGTCCCAGCCGACCACGGCGCGGCGCGGGGTGCCGAGGGGGGAAGGGGCGACGAGGGCCTGCAGCTCCACGAGCAGGGGCCGGGTGCCCTCGATGCCGGCGAAGACGACGGAGCCCGAGGTCGCGCCGCCCCGGTCGCCGAGGAAGAGAGCGGATGGGTTGGTGACCTCGGCGAGGCCCGTGCCGGTCATCTCGAAGACGCCGATCTCGTCGGCCGGGCCGAAGCGGTTCTTCACGGCGCGCAGGATGCGGAACTGGTGGCCGCGCTCGCCCTCGAAGTAGAGCACGGTGTCGACCATGTGCTCGATGACGCGGGGGCCGGCGATCTGGCCCTCCTTGGTGACGTGGCCGACGAGGATCACCGCGACGTCGCGGCGCTTGGCGAAGGTGGTGAGCTCGTGCGCGGTGGCGCGGACCTGGGTGACGGAGCCCGGCGCCGAGTCGACATTGTCGGCCCACATGGTCTGGATCGAGTCGATGACCACCAGCGCCGGGCGCT
Source organism: Thermohalobaculum sp. (assembly GCA_035513135.1). Taxonomy (GTDB): domain Bacteria; phylum Pseudomonadota; class Alphaproteobacteria; order Rhodobacterales; family Rhodobacteraceae; genus Thermohalobaculum. Next base: position 1,520 of record DATKCQ010000177.1, on the reverse strand, counting down.
CGGCGTCGAGCGTGGTCAGGATGTTGCGCAGGTTGGTCTCGGCGGCGAGCAGCACGGGGGAGTCCTCGAGGCCGAGGCGGGCGGCGCGCATGCGGATCTGGGCGGCGGCCTCCTCGCCCGAGACGTAGATGGTGCGCGCGCCGGATTGCGCGAAGGCGGCGGCGGCCTGCAGCAGCAGGGTGGACTTGCCGATGCCGGGGTCGCCGCCGACGAGAACGGCGGAGCCGGGAACGAGGCCGCCGCCGAGCACGCGGTCGAACTCGGCGATGCCCGATGAGCGGCGGGGCGGCGGGGCCTCCTGGCCGGCGAGCGGCGTGAGCGCCACGGCGCGGCCCTTGGCGGTGCCGAGCGAGCGGGCGGCGGGGCCGGCGGGGGCGAGGCCGGTGTCCTCCTCGACGCTGCTCCAGGCGCCGCAGGCGTCGCAGCGGCCGACCCACTTCGCGTGGACGGCGCCGCAGTCGCGGCAGATGTAGGTGGTGGTGGATTTGGCCATGGGGCTATCCGGTTGCTGCGAGGTGGCGGCGGGTGACGTGGGCGACCCAGATCGAGGCGAGCACGCAGCCCGTGAAGAGCCACAGGCCCCAGGCGCTCGAGACGGTGCCGACGCCCACCCCCTTTACCACCACGATGTAGAGGGCGACGAGGAACACGTCGGTCATGGAGAGCTTGCCGATCACCTCGATGGCCGGCAGCGCGCGGGGTCCGAGCAGGCGGAAGTGGATCGCCGCCAGCGCCAGCGTCTTCAGATAGGGGATGACGATGGCGAAGAGCGCCACGAGGGCCGCCAGCGCGGCGTCCGAGGCCCAGAGGTCGCGGATGCCGGAGAGGATGGAGATTTCGTTCGCCGAGAAGAAGAAGGGCCAGAAAGCGGCGCGGGCGAGCGGCGCCAGCCAGGAAGCCGGGAAGAGGGCGAGGAGCGCGAGGTTCAGGGCGACGGTGGTGCGCCACATCAGCGGATCGCGGCGATCGGGCCCTCGGGCAGCCCGTTGACGAACTGGTGGACGTAAGCGTTGTCGGTGGTGTCGATCTGGGCGACCGGGCCGGTCCACTGGATCACGCCGTCGTGGATCATGGCCACCGTGTCGGCGATCTTGCGCACCGAGGTCATGTCGTGGGTGATGGTGACGGCGGTGGCGCCCATTTCGCTGACGATCTCGCGGATCAGATCGTTGATCACGTCGGCCATGATCGGGTCGAGGCCGGTGGTCGGCTCGTCGAAAAACAGGATCTCCGGCTCGGCTGCGATCGCGCGCGCCAGCGCCACCCGCTTTTGCATGCCGCCCGACAGCTCGGCCGGCCTCAGCGCGCCGATTTCGGGACCGAGACCGACCGAAGCGAGCTTCTGCAACGCGATGTCGTGCGCCTGCTGCCGCTTCATCCCGCGCCCCTGGATCAACCCGAACGCGACATTCTCCCACACGCTCAGCGAATCGAACAGCGCGCCGCCCTGGAACAGCATGCCGAATTTCAGCATCAACTGCGCGCGCGCCGCACGACCGATCCCGCTGGTTTCCGCGCCG
>DATKCQ010000176.1:0-34380 GCA_035513135.1 Thermohalobaculum sp. | reverse complement strand
GGCTGCCGGCGGGACTCGGGCTCCGCCGGCAGCCGCTTTGCGGGCCGCGATCTGTGGCCGCCTGGATTTCAGTCACGCGCGGGGGGGCGGGAGTCGCGATGGCGAAGTCGATGAGCCACAAGGCGCTGGACGCCGCGTTCGAGCACATCGCCAGCCGGGCGGAATTCCTGGTGCTGTGCGCCGGGGTGCCGACGAGCGCCGCGGAGGCGGTGACGCCGGCCGGTGAGGGCGGGCGGATGCTGGGACGCGCGGTGATGGTGCCGGGCCTGAACAACGGCGACTTCGCGGTGGCGGCAGGCGCCGTCTCGGGGCGACGGCTGGTGGTGAACGGCCGGATCGGCATGGCGGTGCTCGCCTCGGGGCTCGCGGATCACCTGGCGCTGGTGGCGCGGCGGACCGACGAGGTGCTGCTCGTCACCGCGCTGGCCGAGCCGTGCGAGGTGATCGAGGGCGGGACCGTCGCCGTGTGCGGCTTCTCGAGCGAGATCGCCGATCCGGCCTGATCCGGCCTGATTCCGGGCAAACTTTTCAAAGGACCAAGCGGATGATCTTGACGGAGACCGCGCCGGCGGCCGTGACCCCGGTATCGTTGAGCGAGTTGTCGGCGCATCTGCGCCTGGCGCACGGGTTTCCGGACGACGGGGCCGAGGATGCGCTGCTGGAGCTCTACCTCAGGAACGGCGCAGCGGCCGTGGAGGCGCGAACCGGCCGGGCGCTGATCCGGCGCGGCTTCCTGCTGCGGCTGGCGGCATGGGACCGGCATGGCCATGCGGCGCTGCCGGTCGGGCCGGTCGAGGCGATCGCGACCTTGCGGTTCGTGCGCGGCACGGAGGCCGTCGATGTCGCCGCCGGGTCGTGGGCGCTGGAGCCCGGCACCGGGCGGCAGCGGGTCACCGGAGCCCAGGGCGGCGCGTTGTCGCCGATCCCGGAGGGCTACGTCGCGGAGCTCGCCTTCGATGCAGGCTTCGGCGCGGACCCGGCCGACGTGCCGGGCGAGCTGCGCCAGGCGGTGCTGCTGCTCGCGGCGGACTTCTACGAGAGGCGCCATGACGACGGCGGAGCGGGGATCCCCATGACGGTCCGCGCGCTGCTCGAGCCGTGGCAGCCGGTGCGGATCTGAGCGAGGGCGTGATGGCGGATCGAGATAGCAAGCTTTCGCAGCGACTGGTGCTCGAGGCGCCTGAGCGCGTCGCCGATGGCGGCGGCGGCTGGCAGGTGACGTGGAGCGCGCTCGGCACGCACTGGGCGGAGCTCAGGACCATGAGCGCGCGCGAGCGGATGAGCGGCGAGCGCGAGATCTCGCGCGTGACGCACCGGGTGACGGTGCGCTCGGCGCCCGTGGGGTCGGCGCGCAGACCCGCGCCGCAGCAGCGGTTCCGGCAGGGCGAGCGGATCTTCGCGATCCGCGGTGTCGCCGAGGCGGACCATCGCGGCGCATACCTGACCTGCTGGGTCGAGGAGGTGCCTTTCGCATGACCTATGCATTGTCCTGGCCGCTGCAGCAGGCGGTCTATCAGCTTCTGAGCGGTGATCCGTCGGTCACGGCCCTGGTCGGGGCGCGCATCTACGATGCGCCGGTTCCGCTGGACGCCGAGGCGGAGCCGGAGGGCCTCTATCTCACCATCGGAGATGAACGGGTCGAGGACTGGAGCACGGCGACCGACCGGGGAGCCGCGCACCTGCTGACCATTGCGGTGCACGCGCCGCGGCGCGGCTTCGCCGAGGCGAAGCAGGCGGCGGGGGCGGTCTCGGACGCGCTGCTGGGCGGCGCGCTGAGCCTCAGCCGTGGGCGGGCGGTGCTGGTGCGCTTCACCGGCGCACGGACGCGGCGCGCGGAAGGCGATGCCCTCCGCCGGATCGACATGCGGTTCCGGGTGACCGTCGAGGATACGGTTTAAGGAACCGGGGTAACACCCGACAACACATGAATTATGGAGATCGCGGATGGCGGCGCAGAAGGGCAAGGATCTGCTGCTCAAGCTGGACGAGACCGGCACGGGCAGCTTCGAGACGGTGGCGGGCCTCCGCGCGACGCGGATCAGCTTCAACGCCGAGACGGTGGATGTGACGACCGCCGAGTCGGCCGGGCAGTGGCGCGAGCTGCTGGCGGGCGCGGGTGTGCGCACGGCGGCACTCTCGGGCTCGGGCATTTTCAAGGACGCGGTCTCGGACGCGGCGCTGAGGCGCGTGTTCTTCGACGGCACGATGCCCCAGTTCCAGGTGGTGATCCCCGATTTCGGCGTGATCGCGGGGCCGTTCCAGCTGACCAGCCTCGAGTACTCGGGCCAGCACGACGGCGAGGCCGTGTTCGAGGTCGCGCTGGTTTCGGCCGGCGCGCTGAGCTTCACGGCGATCTGAGGATGACCAATCCGCAGCGGGGCGAGGTGGCGATCCGGATCAACGGCGAGGAGCGGGTGATGCGGCTGACGCTCGGCACGCTAGCCGAGCTCGAGGCGCGAGCCGAGGTGACGAGCCTCCTGGGCCTCGCGGAGAAGTTCGAGACCGGGCGCGTGTCGGCTTCGGAGCTGATCGCCTTGCTGGCCGCGGGGATCCGCGGAGCCGGCGGCGCGGTCACCGAGGAGGAAATGGCTTCGGCCGAGATCGAGGGCGGGGCGGTCGGGGCGATGCGGGCCGGGCTGCTGCTGCTTTCACGGACGTTTCGGCCGGAGGCCGGGGGCACGGAATGAGCGCGACCGCGGGCGGGCCGCTGGCCTGGGACGAGCTGATGCGGCTCGGCCTCGGCACGCTCGGGCTCGCGCCGGAGGTGTTCTGGGCGATGACGCCGGTCGAGCTCCAGCGGGCGCTGGAGGGAGCCGGCGTGCTGGTGCCGGGTGGCGGAGCGGACTGGATGCAGCGCATCGCGCTCGATGCGCTGATGGCACGGTTTCCGGACAAGAAGGGGAATGAGGGATGATCGGCTCGGATGGCACAGGTCTTGATGGCTCGGCCGGTGACCTGTCGGCGGCCCTGGCCGAGCTGCAGGGGCTGGCCGGCGGGTTCGCGGGCGAGATGAGCGAGGCAGCCCGCGCGATGAAGGAGATGGACGTCGAGACGCGGCGGCTGTCGCACTCGCTCGGCTCGAGTCTGCGCACGGCGTTCGACCGGGCGGTGTTCGGCGGCGCGAAGCTCGGCGACGTTATGCGCGGGCTGCTGAGCGACATGGCCGGCCGGGCGCTGCACTCGGCGCTGAAGCCGGTGCAGAACTCGATAGGCGCCGGGCTGACGGGCCTCGTCGGCTCGCTGGTCGGTGCCTTCGGGTTCGCGCAGGGCGGGGCGTTCTCGGCCGGGCGGGTCAGAGCGTTCGCGCGGGGCGGCGTGGTCGATGGACCGACGCTGTTCCCGATGCGCGGGGGCTCCGGGCTGATGGGCGAGGCGGGGCCCGAGGCGATCATGCCGCTGACGCGCGGCGCTGACGGGCGGCTGGGCGTCCGGGCGCAGCGCCAGGGCCCGGCGACGGTGGTGACCGTCAACATCGCCACGCCCGACATCGAAAGCTTCCAGCGGTCGCGCGGGCAGATCACGGCCCAGCTCGCCCGCGCGGTGGCGCGGGGCAACGGCAGGCTGTGAGGAGCGGGCATGAGCTTTCACGAGGTTCGGTTTTCGAGCGCGATATCCTTCGGCTCGACCGGTGGCGTCGAGCGGCGCACCGAGATCATTTCGCTGGTCAACGGGTTCGAGCACCGCAACACGCCCTGGGAGCAGTCGCGCCGTCGCTATGACGCGGGGCTGGGGGTCAAGTCGCTGGACGACCTGGCCGAGGTCCTGAGCTTCTACGAGGCGCGGCGCGGCATGCTGCACGGCTTCCGCTGGAAGGATTGGCTGGACCACAAATCCGGGCTGCCCTCGGCGGCACCGGGACTGCTCGATCAAGCCATTGGCACCGGTGACGGCGCGACAACCCGGTTCGACCTGGTCAAGGTCTACATGCCCGGGGCGCACGAGTTCCGCCGCCGCATCGTCAAGCCCGTGACCGGGACGGTGCAGATCGGGGTCGATGGCGCGGCGCAGGCGGACGGGACGGACTTCAGCGTGGACGACACGACGGGGATCGTCACCTTCGGGGTGGCGCCGGCCCCGGGGTCGTCGGTGACGGCGGGGTTCGAGTTCGACGTTCCGGTCCGCTTCGACACCGACGAGATCGCGGTCAACCTCGCAGCCTTCGAGGCGGGCGAGATTCCTTCCATTCCAGTGATCGAGGTGCGGGTCTGATGCGGACACTGCCGGAGACATTGCAGGCGGCGCTGGCGAGTGGCGTGACCACACATTGCCGCTGCTGGGCAGTGACGCGGACCGACGGCTTCGTGCTGGGCTTCACCGATCACGACCGCCCCCTGAGCTTCGACGGGATCACCTTCGAGGCGAGCACGGGGCTGAACGCCGAGGCGGTGGAGAGCGCGACCGGGCTGAGCGTGGACAGTCACTCGGTGACGGGCGCGCTGAGTTCCGACGCCATCACCGACGAGGACATCGAGCGCGGCTTCTATGACGGGGCCGAGGTGACGCTGTGGCTGGTGGACTGGAACGGCCCGGCCAGCCGGCTGCTGCTCTCGCGCGGTCACATTGGCGAAATCCGGCGGGGCAGGATCGCGTTCGAGGCCGAGGTCGTCGGGCTGTCCGAGCTGCTGAACCAGCCCTGCGGGAGGGCCTACCTGCACAGCTGCGACCGGCGGCTGGGGGATGCGAAGTGCGGCGTCGATCTCTCGCAGTCGGTATTTCGCGGGACGGCGGTGGTCGAGGCGGTGGTCGATTCGCAGCGGTTCGCCGTCTCGGGCCTCGGGAGCTTTGCGCGGGGATGGTTCGACGGCGGGCGGCTGGAGTGGACATCGGGCGAGAACGCGGGCGTCGAGGGGCACGTGAAGACGCACCTCGCGCCGGCCGGGGGCGCAATCGTCGAGTTGTGGCTGTCGCCGCCGCTGCCGGTGCAGGCGGGGGATGGGCTCACGGTCACCGCCGGCTGCGACAAGCGAGTCGAAACATGCACGGCGAAGTTCGGCAACCTGCTGAATTTTCGTGGATTTCCGCACATGCCGGGCGACGACTGGGCGGCGGGGTATGTCAACGAGAAAGGCGAGCACGATGGCGGCTCCCTGTTCGGACACTGATCTCGCCCAGCGGCTGGAAGCCGTGGCCGAGGCGCGCCGCTGGCTCGGCACGCCCTACTGCCACCAGGCGAGCGTGCGGGGGGCCGGCGCGGATTGCCTCGGTCTCCTGCGCGGGGTCTGGCGGGCCACGCTGGGCGAGGAGCCCGAGGCGCCGCCGCCCTACAGCGCCGACTGGTCGGAGGCGAGCGGCGAGGAGCGGCTCATGGCCGCGGCCACGCGGCACCTCGTACCGATCCGGCGCGAGGCCGCCGGCATCGGCGACGTCCTGTTGTTCAGGATGCGGCCGGCGGCGCCGGCGAAGCATATCGGACTGCTGGTGAGCGATACGCTGGCGCCGGGGCGGATGATCCACGCCTACTCGGGTCACGGGGTCTCGGAGACCCATCTCAGCGCCGTCTGGCTGGTCAAGCTGGCCGCGGCCTTTCGATTTCCCGCACGGGTTTCTGCACGGGGGTTTTGATGGCGACTGTTCTGTTATCGGCGGCCGGATCGGCGATCGGCGGCTCGATCGGCGGCACCGTGCTCGGCATGAGCGCGGCGACGATCGGGCAGGCGGTGGGTGCGGTAGCCGGCAGCTACATCGACCAGACGATCCTCGGCTCGGGAAGCCGTGCGGTGGAGGTCGGGCGTGCGCGCGCGCTGCATCTCCAGACCTCGACCGAGGGAGTGGCAATCCCGCGGGTCTTCGGGCGGATGCGGATTGCGGGGCAAATCATCTGGTCGACCCGCTTCAAGGAGCACGTCGGGACGAAGTCCCAAGGCGGCAAGGCCACCGGGGGACAGAAGGTCAAGGAGTATTCCTACACCATCAGTTTTGCGGTCGGGCTGTGCGAGGGGCCGATCGAGCGGGTCGGGCGCATCTGGGCCGATGGCAAGCTGCTCGCCACCGAGGATCTCGAGATCCGGGTCTACCTCGGCGATGAAGCGCAGATGCCCGATCCGAAGATCGAGGCGGTGGAGGGTGCGGGAGGCGTGCCTCCCTATCGCGGGCTCGCCTATGTCGTGTTCGAGGACCTGCCGCTGGGCGCGTTCGGAAACCGTATTCCGCAGCTCAACTTCGAGACTTTTCGCAGTGCCGAGGCGCTGAACGACCCGGATGCGCCCGAGGAGGGGCCGCAGCTCAACGAACTCATCCAGGGCGTGGCGCTTTCCCCGGGCAGCGGGGAGTTCGCCCTCGATCCGACGCCGATCCAGTATGCGTTTCCGGGCGGTGCCACGGTTTATGCGAACATCAATAGCGCCGGCGGCCGGCCGGACTTCGTGGAGGCGATGGACCAGCTCGACGGTGAGCTGCCGTCGGCCGGCGCGGCGTCACTGCTGGTCTCGTGGTTCGGCGACGATCTGCGCTGCGGGCGCTGCTCGGTGCAGCCGCGCGTCGAGGAGACCGGGCGCCAGGCGAAGCCGGAGAACTGGTCGGCTGCCGGCCTGACCACCAATTCCGCCGTGCCGGTGAGCCGCGATGCGAACGACCGGCCGAACTACGGCGGCACGCCCTCCGACGCCTCGGTCATCCGCGCGATTGCCGAGCTGACCGGCCGCGGCAAACAGGTGATGCTCTATCCGTTTCTGCTGATGGACATCCCGCCCGGGAACGCGCTGGAAGATCCGTATACCGGGGAGATCGGGCAGCCGGTGTTTCCGTGGCGCGGGCGGATCACCCTGGACGCGGCGCCGGGCAAAGCGGGAACCACCGATCAGAGCGCGGCCGCGGCGGACGAGGTCGCGGCGTTCTTCGGGACCGCGCGCGCCGCCGACTTTACCGTCTCGGGCGGGTCGGTGAGCTACGCCGGCCCGGCCGAGTGGGGGTGGCGGCGCTTCGTTCTGCATCTCGCGGCGCTGGCGAGCGCGGCGGGCGGCGTCGATGCGATCTGCATCGGCAGCGAGCTGCGCGGGCTGACCACGGTCCGCAGCAGCCGCACCGACCATCCGGCGGTCGGCGAATTGACCGCCCTCGCGGCCGAGGTGCGCGCGCTGCTGCCGGACGCAAAGATCGGCTACGCCGCCGACTGGAGCGAGTATTTCGGCCACCACCCGCAGGACGGCACCGGCGACGTGCTGTTCCATCTGGATCCGCTGTGGTCCGGTCCGGACATCGACTTCGTCGGGATCGACGACTACACCTCGCTCTCCGACTGGCGCCACGCCCGGACGCATCTGGATCTCGAGGCGGGCCACAAGTCCGTCTACTCGCTGCCGTACCTGCAATCCAACGTCGAGGGCGGCGAGAACTACGACTGGTACTACGCCAGCGAGGCGGACCGCGACAGCCAGCTCAGGACCCCGATCGACGACACGGGCCATGGCGAGCACTGGGTCTTCCGGCCCAAGGACCTGAGGGGCTGGTGGAGCAACCAGCACTTCAATCGAATCGACGGCGTGCGCCAGGCGGTCGCGACCGGCTGGGTCGCCGAATCAAAGCCCATCTGGATCACCGAGACCGGCTGCGCCGCCGTCGATCTCGGCGCCAACCAGCCGAACCTGTTCTCCGACGGCAAGAGCTCGGAGAGCGCGCTGCCCTACGGCGCGCTGGGCTTCCGCGACGACGAGATGCAGCGGCGCTTCCTGCAGGCCAAGCTGGGTTACTGGTCCGATGCGGCGAACGTGCCGGTCTCCTCGGTGACAGGGGAGCCGATGATCCCGGCGGACCGGATCTTCGTGTGGACATGGGATACAAGGCCGTGGCCGGATTTCCCCGTCCGCACGAGCATCTGGGCCGACGGTCCGGCGCACCGGCTGGGGCACTGGATCACCGGCCGGGTCAGCGCCAGCGCGCTGGCCAGGGTGGTGGCCGAGATCTGCCGCCACGCCGGGCTTGCGCAAATCGAGGTCTCCGACCTGCACGGCGTGGTCGACGGATACGTGATCGAGCGCAATGCCAGTGCCCGCGAGGCGCTGCAGCCCCTGATGCTCGCCTTCGGCTTCGACGCCTTCGAGAGCGGCGGCAAGGTGGTCTTCCGCATGCGCGGAGGGGCGCCGGTGCGCACGCTGTCCGAGGACGGGCTGGTGGTCCCCAGGGGGCCGGGCGGCTCGCCGGTGGCGCGGAGCCGGGCCTCGGCCGGTGCGTTGCCCGACGTGGTGCGGCTGAGTTTCGTGCAGGCCGAGAGCGACTTCCGCGTCGGCACGAGCGAGGCCCGCATCCCGGGCGGCAACCTGGCGCGTCTGGCCGAGACCTCGCTGCTGCTCGCTCTGCCGGGCTCGAAGGCACAGCAGGTCGCTGACCGCTGGCTGGCCGAGAGCCGGCGGGCGCGCGACGGGGCCGCGCTGACCGTGCCGCCGACCGGCATCGATCTCGAGCCGGGGGACACGATCGAGATCGACCGCGCGGCGGCGCTCGAGGCCTACCGGATCGAGCGGATCATCGATACCGGGGGGCGCGAGCTCGAAGCGGTTCGCGTCGATGTCGCGGTGCATCTGCCCAACCTCACCGCGGACCGCAACGTCGAGACCAACCTCGAAAGCCCGCCGGGGCCGGTAACCGCCATCTTCATGGATCTGCCGCTGGCTTCGGGGGGCCCCGACGACCATCAGCCCCGCATCGCCGTCGCGTCCGATCCCTGGACGGATCGCGTGGCGGTCTATCGCTCGGAGGACGACAGCGCCTACGCGCTCGTCGCGACGCTGGCCAAGCCGGCGGCGATCGGGGCGACGCTGGATCCGCTCCCGCCGGGCGCGCCGGACCGCTGGCAGCGGGTCTCGGTGCGGGTTGCGGTGCCGACCGGCACGCTTGAATCCGGCGAGCGTCTGCGCGTGCTCAACGGCGCCAACCTGGGCGCTCTCGAGTTCGCGCCGGGCGCCTGGGAGATCATCCAGTTCCGCGACGCGGTGCTGGCTGCGCCGGGGGAGTATCAGCTCTCCACGCTCCTGCGCGGACTGCGCGGGACGGGCGCCCTGAACACCGCGGAGATCGCCGCAGGGGCGCGCTTCGTCCTGCTCGACGATGCCGTGGCACCGCTGCCGATGCAAAGGGACGAGCGCGGGCTGGCCCGGCACTACCGCGTCGGTCCCGCCCGGTATGCGCTCTCGCATGCGAGTTACCTGCATTCGGTGGAGACGTTCGAAGGCGTCGGGCTCAGGCCCTTTGCGCCGGCGCATCTCGCCGCACGGCGCGACGCCGGGACGGGTGATCTGGCACTCGGCTGGATGCGCACCGCGCGATTCGGCGCCGACAGCTGGCAGGGCGTCGAGGTGCCGCTCACCGAGGAGAGCGAGGCCTACCGCGTTCGGCTGCTGAGCGGGGGCGCCCTGCTGCGCGAGGTCGAGGCGATGACGCCCGGCTTCGTCTACACCGCGGCGATGCAGGACGCGGACAACGCCGGCACGACGCTGGAGGTGCGCGTTGCGCAGCTCTCCCTTTCCTTTGGCTACGGACCAGAGAGGGTCTTGATCACAAATGAGTAACTCTCCGCGAATCGGCCTGCCGTATCTCGATGCCGCGCAGGCGCAAAAGCACGTGACGATGAACGAAGCCCTTGCCCGCCTCGACATGGCTGCGGCGGGCAGGGCCGAGACGATGTCACTCGCCTCGCCGCCGGCTTCCCCGGTCGAGGGCGATGCGCACATCGTGCCCGCCGGCGCGGACGGCGCCTGGGCCGGCGAGGACGGCAATGTCGCCGTCTACCTGAACGGCGGATGGGACTTCGTCACCCCTTGGGCCGGCTGGAGCCTGTGGGTCGCGAGCGACACCGGGGTTGCGGTGTTCGACGGCACCGAGTGGCGCCTGACCAGCCAGCCGACGGCGCCGGGCGGCGCGTTCACCTTGCTGCGCCAGGTGGAGATCGATCACGCCGTCGGGGCGGGCGCCACGTCGCAGACGGCGGCGTTCATTCCCGACAAGGCGATCGTTCTGGGCGTTACGGCGCGCGTGGTCGCGGAAATCGGCGGCGCCACCACGTGGGCGCTCGGCGTCAGCGGCAGCCCGGATCGCTACGGGACCGGGATCGGCGTCGGGCTGAATTCGCATGTCGAGGGCGTCACCAGTTCGCCGCTCGCCTATTATGGCGGAAGCTCGCTTTTGCTCACCGCCGGGGGCGGCGACTTTACCGGCGGCAGCGTGCGTATCGCCGCCCACTACTTCCAGCTCTCCGCACCACGGTCGGTGTAGGCAGCGCGGCAGCCATTCGCCGCAGCTCTCCGGGGCGCCGGCGCGATGTCTCCATCGCCATCGCCTGGACCTGCATCGCATCCATCCTGCCGAGCCTGTCGCGCAATTGCCCGATCCCGTCGTCGTCCACCGGTGGAAATCTCCGCTTGCCCCATATATCTCTTTCTCAGATGATTGCGGGCCGTGGCGCAAGGGCCAGAGCGGAGAGACGCCGATGACATCGGAGACCCAGCCCAGGAGCGACCTGAAGACGGTCGATCCCGTGTGGAACCAGATCCGCGAGGAGGCGCAGGCGCTTGCCGCCTCCGAGCCGTTCATGGCGAGCATTGCCCACTCGGTGGTGCTGCATCACGACACGCTGGAGCGGGCGCTGAGCTATCGCGTCGCGCAGAAGCTTTCGTCGGCGGAGATGTCGCCCCTGCTGCTGCGCGAGATGGCGGACAAGGCCTATGCCGCCGACCGCGCCATGGGGGCCGCCGCACGGGCCGATGTCATCGCGGTCTACGACCGCGACCCGGCCTGCTACCGGATGCTCCAGCCGCTGCTCTACTTCAAGGGGTTCCTGGCGCTTCAGGCCTACCGGGTGGCGCATCACCTGTGGCTGAACGGGCGCAAGGACCTCGCCCTTTTCCTGCAGATGCGCAGCTCCGAGGTGCTGAGCATCGACATCCATCCCAACGCCCGCATCGGCCGGGGGATCATGATCGATCACGCCCACAGCATCGTCATCGGCGAGACGGCCGTGGTCGGCGACGACGTCTCCATGCTGCACAGCGTGACGCTGGGCGGCACCGGCAAGGAGGGCGGCGACCGCCACCCCAAGATCGGCGACGGCGTTCTGATCGGCGCGGGCGCCAAGGTGCTCGGCAACATCAAGGTCGGCAACTGCGCGCGGATCGCCGCCGGCTCGGTCGTGCTCCAGGACGTGCCGGCGCGCAAGACGGTGGCCGGCGTGCCGGCCCGCATCGTCGGCGAGGCCGGCTGCGAGCGGCCCTCGCACTCAATGGACCACCACGTCTCCGGATAGCGTCGGCAGCGGCACGAAATCCCCCGATACCAGGCAGCGCCCCGCCACGGCGGGGCGCTTTTCGCTTGTCGGCGCGTCAGGCCGTCGCCCGGCGGCGCTTGGTGTCGCGCCGGCCGCGGGTGCCTGCGGCGTCGGCCTCGGTGGCGGCCTTGTTGAACCTGATCCAGGCGGCCCCGTGCGGGTCGTTGTTCATCAGCAGGTTGGCGGCGCGGATCGCCTCCATCTCGCTCGACGGCGTGGGCTTGCGGGCGCCGAGGCCGAGCAGCGCTACCAGCGCATCGAGATCGAGGCCCTCCTTCTCGGGCACCGGCACCCCGAGCGCCCGCAGCGCCGCGAGGCGCTCCTCGATCTTCGCGTCGCTGAAGCCGGGCTGCACCGGGTTCATGATCGCCGAGGTCATGCCCGCCGCGATCGCCATCGGCAGGAACGCCTTGTTGATGCCGTGCCGGTTGGGCAGGCCGAACGAGACGTTCGAGGCGCCGCAGGTGGTGTTCACCCCCAGCTCCTCGCGCAGCCGGCGCACCAGGGCGAACACCTGCTTGCCCGCGGTGGCCATGGCGCCGATCGGCATCACCAGCGGGTCCACCACGATGTCGTGCGCCGGAATGCCGAAATCCGCCGCGCGCTGGACGATCCGCTTCGCCACCTCGAAGCGCACGTCGGGGTTCTCCGATATGCCGGTATCGTCGTTCGAGATGGCGACCACGGGGACGTTGTATTTCTTGACGAGCGGCAGCACGTGCTCCATCCGCTCCTCCTCGCCGGTCACCGAGTTGAGCAGCGGACGCCCCTCGCAGGTCTCGAGCCCCGCCTCCAGCGCCGCGGGCACCGAGCTGTCGATGCACAGCGGCACGTCCACCAGCCCCTGCACCAGCGTGATCAGCTTCTGCATCAGCGGCGGCTCGGTCTCGTTGGGGTTCGGGTTCGAGTTGTAGACCACCCCGGCATTCACATCGAGCATGCTGGCGCCGCAGGCGACCTGCTCGAGCGCGTCCCGCTCCACCACCGAGAAGTTCCCCGCCTCCAGCTCGGCGGCCAGCTTCTTGCGCCCGGTGGGGTTGATGCGCTCGCCGATCACGCAGAACGGCTGGTCGAACCCGATGATCACGGTGCGGGTCTTCGACTCGACGATGGTGCGGGTCATTCTCGTTCCTTTCCTCGGGCCGTCTCAGGCTTTCGCCGTCCCCCACCCGTTGTTTGCAATCAGCGCCTTCAGCCCTTCGGTGTCGAACTCGCGCTCGAGCCGCGCAGCCTCGGCCGCCGCCAGCTCCTCGAGGTCGCCCTCGACCGCGAGCGGGTCGCCGCGCCGCCACTCAGCGAGGTAGGCGTCGGTGTCGCGGGCGCCGACCTTCATCGCACATCTGTCGATCGCCTGCTCGAACCGCTCGGGCAGCTGGCGCTTTGCCACCGCCCGGCCCTGCCTGACGATCACCTGTGCCGGAATATCCCGCCAGTAGACGACGGTGAGCTGCGCCATGATCCCACTCTGCTCCGCGTTTTGATAGGCCCCGACGGGTCCTTCGGATACGGACCCCTAGATAGACGACACCCAGATTTGCGAACGCAGAATTTCGACTTGGTGCGCCACATCTGCGACACGCGCTCGCGCGGCGGCCGCGTGCTTCGCCGCGCCGCCGCGCCATCAGTCGGTCTTTGTGCTTGATGCGTCGCATTTACGCAAATATTGTAGAGGTGACCTGACGCGCGGGCCGCGCGGGGTCGCCCGCCTGCCGCGGGCTTTCGGTTTTCACTGGCGCACCGGCAAGCCGGGGAGGCGGCAAGGCATGGCTTCGGCATCGTCGCAAGGGCGCGCCACACCCCGGATCAGCTTCGAGTTCTTCCCGCCCAGGACGCCGCGCGCCAGCATGGCCCTGTGGGAGTCGGTGCTGCGGCTGGCGCCGCTGCGCCCCGATTTCGTCTCGGTCACCTACGGCGCCGGCGGCACCACGCGCGACCGCACGATGGCGGCGATCCTGGCGATCCGCGATTGCGCCGGCCTCAGCGTCGCCGGCCACCTGACCTGCGTCGGCGCGACCCGCGACGAGGTCCTGCGCGTGGCGCGCAGCTATGCCAAGCTCGGCTGCCGGCGCATCGTCGCGCTGCGCGGCGATCCGCCGGCCGGGCAGGACCGCTTCACCCCGCATCCGGGCGGGTTCGAAGGCTCGGTCGAGCTCGTCTCGGCGCTGGCCGGGCTCGGCCAGTTCGAGCTTTGGGTCGCCTGCTACCCGGAGGTGCATCCCGAGGCCGCCAGCCCCCAGGCCGACATCGACCACCTCAAGCGCAAGCTCGACGCCGGCGCCAGCGGCGCCATCACCCAGCTTTTCTTCGAGAACGCGACGTTCTACCGCTTCCGCGACGCCTGCGCCGCCGCGGGCATCGGCGCCCCGATCATCCCGGGCATCCTGCCGATCGAGGACTTCGACAAGACCGTGCGCTTCGCCGACAGCTGCGGCGCCCGCGTGCCCGACTGGATGTTCGACGCCTATGAGAGCGCCGGGGACAATGTCGAGGACGAAGCCGCGCACGACCGGCTCTCCATTGCCATCGCCACCGAGCAGTGCGCGGACCTGCTCGCGAACGGCGTCGAGGACCTGCACTTCTACACCCTGAACAAGTCCGGCATGGTGTTCCAGGTCTGCCGCGCCCTGGGGATCGAGCCGCAGCCCGCCGCGATTGCCGCGAGCTGCGGCTGAGCGGCGCCGCCCGCGATCTCGCCGACTCGCTTGCCGTGACCCGCCGCGCGGCCTAGAGCTAGGTGGCGTGCTGAGCAGTGTGTGACGGTGAACGGTGACGACAACGCCCAACCCGGTCGAGAACGGAATTCGCGGAACGGGGCGGCGGGGTCGCCCGTCCGCGCCCGGCGCCTCGCGCGACGGTGTCCCGGCCATCGCCGCGCTCGATCTCGGCACCAACAACTGCCGCCTTCTGGTCGCCCGCCCGGAGGGTGAGAGCTTCGTGGTGATCGACGCCTTCTCCCGCGCCGTCCGGCTCGGCGAGGGCGTCGGCCGATCGAACGAGCTGAGCGACGAGGCGCAGGCGCGCGCCGTCAAGGCGCTCAGGATCTGCGCCGCCAAGCTGCGCCGGCACGGGGTCGTCGATGCGCGCATCGTCGCCACCGAGGCCTGCCGCCGCGCCGGCAACGCCGCCGCCTTCCTGCGCCGGGTCGGGCGCGAGCTCGGCCTGCGGCTCGAGATCATCTCGGCCGAGGAGGAGGCGCGCCTCGCCGTCGCCGGCTGCGCGCCGCTGATCGACGCGCAGGCCGAGCACCTGATGGTGTTCGACATCGGCGGCGGCTCGACCGAGCTGATCTGGGTCGACATGTCGCGCACGCCCCCCAGCCGCCGGGTCAGCCTGATCCGGGCGCTGGCCCCCGCCGGCCGCAACGGCGCCGAGGATGCCAATGCGCGCGCCGCGGCGGCGCATGTCACCGACTGGATCTCGATCCCGCTGGGTGTCTCGACGCTGCACGACCTGTTCACCGATGTCACGAACAGCGAGGCGCGCTTCGCCGCGATGTCGCGGCACTTCGGGAACCTGCTTGCGCCCTTCGCCCCGTTCCGCTCCGCCGACCGGGCCGCGCTGGCCCAGCGGTTGCAGATCATCGGCGTCTCGGGCACGGCGACGACCTTCGGCGCGCTGCATCTCGGCCTGCGCACCTATGACCGCAGCCAGGTGGACGGGTTGTGGCTCTCGCGCGACGCCGCCGCGGCGGTGGCCGGCCGGCTGGTGGCGACCACCGGCGCGCCGCAGGCGCCGCGCGTCTTCGCCCGCGGCAAGACCGGACTGATGCTCTCGGGCGCCGCGATCCTGATGACCATCCTGACCGCCTGGCCGGTCGAGCGCATGCGGATCGCCGACCGCGGCCTGCGCGAGGGCATGCTCTACGGCCTCCTGCACCAGCGCCGGATCGCTCGATGAGCCCAAGGAAACAGGGCTGGAAGCAGGGCTCCGGGCGCGGCGAGCGCGCGCTCAAGGTCCGCGTCAAGACGGCCAAGGGGCGGCGGCTCTCCTCGACCCGCTGGCTCGAGCGCCAGCTCAACGACCCCTACGTGGCGCGCGCCCGCAAGGAAGGCTACCGCAGCCGCGCCGCCTACAAGCTGGTCGAGATCGACGACCGCTTCCGCCTGCTCCGCCCCGGGGCCCGGATCGTCGACCTCGGCTGCGCTCCGGGCGGCTGGTGCCAGGTGGCGCTGGCCCGCGTCAACGCGCTCGGCGACAAGGGAGCCAAGGCCCGCGGCACGGTGCTCGGCGTCGACATCGACGAGGTCGAGCCGATGCGCGGCGTCGAGCTCATGCGGCTCGACTTCCTCGCCGAAGGCGCGGACGCCGCGGTGAAGACCCGGCTCGGCGGTCTGGCGGACGTGGTGCTCTCCGACATGGCGGCCCCCGCGACCGGCCACCGCCAGACCGACCACCTGCGCATCATGGCGCTGGCCGAGGCGGCGGCCGCGTTCGCCTTCGACGTGCTGGCCCCCGGCGGCAGCTTCGTCGCCAAGGTGCTCCACGGCGGCACCGAGGGCGAGCTGCTGGCCCTGCTCAAGCGCCGCTTCGACAAGGTCCAGCACTTCAAGCCCCCCGCCAGCCGCGCCGACTCGTCCGAGATGTACGTCGTCGCCACCGGATTCCGCCCCGCCGGGTCGGGAAGCGGGACCGGATGACGCCCGGCGACCGCGGTCAGCCGCCAGGGGCGCCGGGTGCGATACGTCTTTCCTTTCGCAGCGCAACGTGAGATAGGGAGCCGCCAACACGCACACTCCGGAGAGATCCACGATGGAGATTCGTGAGGCGCTTACGTTCGATGACGTTCTGCTCGTCCCCGCCGCGTCCGAGCTGGTGCCGGGCCAGGCCGACCTGCGCACCCGCGTCACCCGGCAGATCGAGCTGAACATCCCGCTGCTCTCCTCGGCGATGGACACCGTGACCGAGGTCAGCATGGCCATCGCCATGGCCCAGGCCGGGGGGCTGGGCGTGATCCACCGCAACCTCACGGTCGAGGAGCAGGCCGAGCAGGTGCGCCAGGTCAAGCGCTTCGAGTCGGCCATCGTGCACAACCCGGTGGCCTTGCGCCCCGACCAGACGCTGGGCGACGCCCAGGCCCTGCAGCGCCAGTACAGCATCACCGGCTTTCCGGTGGTCGATGCCGAGAACCGCCTGGTCGGCATCCTCACCAACCGCGACATGCGCTTTGCCGAGGACCCGGCCACCCCGGTCTCGACCCTGATGACCCGCTCGAACCTCGCCACCGTGCGCGAGCCGGTCGACCTCGACGCCGCCAAGCGCATCCTGCACGAGCGCCGCATCGAGAAGCTGCTCGTGGTGAACGAGCGCGGTGAATGCACCGGCCTGCTCACGGTCAAGGACATCCAGAAGGCGGTGCTCAACCCCAATGCCTGCAAGGACCAGCTCGGCCGCCTGCGCGTGGCCGCGGCCTCCACCGTGGGCGATGCCGGCTACGAGCGCAGCGCGGCGCTGGTCGATGCGGGGGTGGACCTCGTGGTGATCGACACGGCGCACGGCCACTCGCGCGCCGTCGCCCAGGCGGTCGAACGCATCAAGACGCTGTCGAACGCGGTCCAGGTCGTCGCCGGCAACGTGGCGACCGCCGAGGCGACCCGGGCGCTGATCGACGCAGGCGCCGACGCGGTGAAGGTCGGCATCGGCCCGGGCTCGATCTGCACCACGCGCGTCGTCGCCGGGGTCGGCGTGCCCCAGCTCACCGCGATCCTGGAGTGCGCCGAGGAGGCGGCCCGCACCGGCACGCCCGCGATCGCCGACGGCGGCATCAAGTTCTCGGGCGATCTCGCCAAGGCGATCGCCGCGGGCGCCAGCTGCGCCATGGTCGGCTCGATGCTGGCCGGCACCGACGAGGCGCCGGGCGAGGTCTATCTGCACCAGGGCCGCTCCTACAAGACCTATCGCGGCATGGGCTCGATCGGCGCCATGGCGCGCGGCTCGGCCGATCGCTACTTCCAGCAGGAGGTGGCCGAGACCCACAAGCTGGTGCCGGAGGGCGTCGAGGGGCAGGTGCCCTACAAGGGCGCGGCCTCGGTGGTGATCCACCAGTTGCTCGGCGGCCTGCGCGCCGCCATGGGCTACACCGGCTGCCGCACCATCGAGGAGATGCGCAACAACTGCCGGTTCGTCCGCATATCCGGCGCCGGGCTCAGGGAAAGCCACGTGCACAACGTGCAGATCACCCGGGAGACCCCGAACTACCGGATCGGGTGAGCCGATGGCCGCCGAAAAACGGTGACGCCCGCAGCCCGGATCCAGGCGGCCATCGACATCGTCGACCGCTGGCGCAGCGCCGCCCAGGGCCTCGACCAGATTGTCGCCTCCTGGGGCCGCGAGAACCGCTACGCCGGCTCGGGCGACCGGCGGGCCATCGCCGACCTGGTCTACGACGCCGTGCGCCGCCTGCGCTCGGCCGCCTGGGTCGCGGGCGCCGAGGATACGGACCACGCGCCGGCGGCCGGCCGCGCAGTCCTGCTCGGCAGTCTCGTGCTGGACGGCCTCGACCGGACGGCGCTCGCGGCGCTGTTCAGCGGCGAGGGCTACGCGCCGGCCCCGCTCGCCGCGGCCGAGACGGCACGACTGGGCCGCCCGCTCGACGCGGCGCCGCGCCCGGTCCGGCTCGATTTTCCCAACTGGCTCGCCCCCCACCTGGCGCCGCTGCCCGACGACGCCCTGGCCCCGATGCGCGAGCGCGCAGCGGTCTTCCTCCGCGTCAACCTGCTGCGGGCCGACCGCGAGGCGGCCATCGCCGCGCTCGCCGGCGAGGGCATCGGCGCCGAGCCCGGCCCCCTCGCGCCCGCCTGCCTGCGGGTGCTGTCCGGCGCCCGGCACGTCGCGCAGAGCCGTGCCTTGCGCGAGGGCCTGGTCGAGGTGCAGGACGCCGCGAGCCAGGCGGCGGCGGACTATGCCCGGGCGCGGCCGGGCGAGACGGTTCTCGACTACTGTGCCGGTGCCGGCGGCAAGACGCTGGCCCTGGCGGCGGCGATGCGCGGCGCGGGCCGCATGCACGCCCACGATATCGCGCCCCAGCGCCTCGAGCACCTGGTCGAGCGGGCACGCCGCGCCGGCGTCGAGGTCAGGCTGCACGGCGCGGACGAGCTTCAGCCGCTCGCGGGCCGCTGCGACCTGGTGTTCGTGGACGCGCCCTGCTCGGGCTCGGGCACCTGGCGGCGCCAGCCCGACGCGAAGTGGCGTCTGAGCCCGCAGACGCTCGCCGCGCACACGCAGTCACAGGACGCAATCCTCGCCGCAGCGGCAGCCGCGGTCCGCCCCGGAGGCCGCCTGGTCTACGCGACCTGCTCGATGCTGGCGCTCGAGAACGAGCACCGGATGCGCCGGTTTCTCGCCGCGCACCCCGCGTTCCGCCCCGGTCGCCAGCCCCTGCGTCTGACGCCAATCGACGGCGGCGACGGCTTTTTCGCTTGCGAACTGGTGCGCAAGCCGGGATGAGTGCACCACCCGCCATGCATTCACGTTTCATAAAGCATCGCACGTGTCTTGTTCGCCTCCGTCCCCCGGGAAGGGTCGGCGAATGACATATCTGTCTGCCTTGTGGCACCGGTGGTGCGGCAGCGGGGCCTGGCTCCTCGCGCTGCTGCCGGGCATATCGCGAGCCGAGACCTCCGGCGCGGCTGCGACGCTGGCTGCCGGCGAGCCGGCGCTCGGGCTCGGCCTCACCGCTCGCGCCCTCGGGCTCGGCGGCTGGCGTCTGCGCGGCGCACGCAGGCGGCTTGCGGCACTCGGCCTTCCCGCGGCGGTCAGCGCCGTGAACGGCCGCGTTCTCGCGACGAATGCGACGCTGCGTGCCGCCTGCGGCGCCCCCGAGAGCGACCTTTGCGCCATGCTCGCGCGCGGCTTCCGGGTCGATGCGGCGCTCGTCTACCGGCTTTCCGTCGGCGCCCGGGAGCTGGGGTTCAGCTTCGAGACGGTCCGCTGCCTCGCGGACGGCGCGCCGGCGTTCCTATCGGCCCGGCTGCTCGAGCCCGACCTGATCGTCTGGACCGTGATCCCTCGCGAGCGCATGCCGCAACGCGTCCCCGACGAAGATGCCGCGGCCTACGACGCGGCGCCGTTCGCCCATCTGCGGGTCAGCGAGGGTCGCGTGACCCGTAGCAACGCCGTGTTCCGCGAGCGCTACGGAGAGCCCGGCAACATCCCCGACGACCTCGCCCGCGAACTCGCCGGCGATCCCCGCGCCGCGCCGATCACGGGTGACCCGCCAGCCAACGGAGGGCGTGCCCTGCTGCGGCGACGCGACGGCACCCCGGAGATCTGCAACGTCTGGACATTCGCCCGTACCGAGGGCGGGCGCAGCTTCCGCGACGTCGTCATCTTCCCGGTTGGCGACAGCGGCACCGCGCCCGGCGCCCAGGCGCTGCTCGATGCCATGCCCGTGGCGCTGATTCATTTCGATCCCTCGGGCCGGCTGCTCTGGAGCAACGCCCATGCGCGCGACATGGTCGGCCAGGACCTGCAGCCCGGCATCGAGCTGTCCGAGCTAGTCGAGCCGCTCGGCCGGCCGGTCGATGCGTTGCTCAGCGACACCGCCCCGGGCGCGAGCAGCCGCCGCGAAATGGTGCGGCTGCGCGACGGCACGCTCGATGCGTTCCTGCACATCTCGCTGATCCAGGTGAGCCTCGACGGCACACCGGGCATCCTGGCGGTGCTCAGCGACGCGAGCGAGTTGCGCCTGCTCGAGGACAAGTTCGCGCAGTCGCAGAAGATGGAGGCCATCGGCCAGCTTGCCGGCGGCGTGGCGCACGACTTCAACAACGTGCTGACCGCGATCAGCGGGCATTCCGACCTGCTGCTGCTCGGCAAGGACGCGCTGCACCCGGACTACTCCGACCTGATGCAGATCCGCCAGAACACGCTGCGCGCCGCGGCGTTGGTGCGTCAGCTCCTGGCGTTTTCGCGCAAGCAGACGCTGAAGCCCGAGCTGCTGTCGGTCCAGGACGTCGTCTCCGATACCCAGTACCTGCTCAACCGGCTGATCGGCAAGAAAGTCTCGCTGACCGTCGAGCACGGCTCGGACCTGTGGATGGTCAAGGCCGACCAGCAGCAGCTCGAGCAGGCGCTGATGAACCTGGTGGTGAACGCGCGCGACGCCATGCCGGGCGGCGGCACGGTGAGCCTCGCGACGCGCAACCTGGCGCTCGACGAGCAGACCATCAGGCAGGACGTCGAGATCCCCGCCGGCGCCTATGTCGAGATCGGCGTCGCGGACAGCGGCACGGGGATCGACCCGCAGATGCTCGGCCGGATCTTCGAGCCGTTCTTCACCACCAAGGCCAGGGGCGAGGGCACGGGGCTCGGGCTCTCCACCGTCTACGGGATCGTCAAGCAGTCCGGCGGCTTCATCTTCGCCGAGAACCGCGCGGAAGGCGGCGCCCACTTCCGCATCCTGCTGCCCAGGGCTTCGCCCGGCAGCGTGGACGCGGCGCCTGCCGGCGGCCATCGGCGCGTGGACCGGCGCGACCTGACCGGCAAGGGCACCGTGCTGCTGGTCGAGGACGAGGATCCGGTGCGATCCTTCGCCTCGCGCGCCCTTAGGCTGCGCGGCTACGAGGTGGTCGAGGCGGCCTCGGCCGAGGAGGCGATGGCGTTCCTCTCGACGCCCGAGAACCACGTCGACGTGCTGGTGTCGGACGTGGTGATGCCGGGCATGGACGGCCCGAGCTTCGCGATCGAGGCGCGCAAGCTGCGCCCCGGCCTGCGCGTGGTCTTCATCTCGGGCTACGCCGAGGATTCCTTCCGCCGCAACCTCGTGCACGACGAGTTCCTGTTCCTGCCCAAGCCGTTCTCGCTGACGGACCTGACCGCCAAGGTGAAGGAGGCGCTCTCGCAGGACGCCTGACGGCGGCGTTAACACTTTCTCAACCTTGGCGCGGTCAACTGGCCCGGATGAGCCCAGTTTGTTCTTTATTTGTCCTGAATTTTATGCGAACATCTACGGAACGTGGCTGCAATTGCATGCCCTCCGGCGATGTGGAATAAGGGATCCAGGGCTATGGGCGACAACCTGCTGAGGCTGGACGAAAGGCGCGACATGGACAAGGCGAAAGCTCTCGAATCGGCCCTCGCGCAGATCGAGCGGAACTTCGGCAAGGGCTCGATCATGAAGCTCGGCCAGCGCGATCCGGCGATGGAGATCGAGGCGATCTCGACCGGCTCGCTCGGCCTCGACATCGCGCTCGGCATCGGCGGGCTGCCGAAGGGCCGGGTGATCGAGATCTACGGCCCCGAGAGTTCGGGCAAGACCACGCTGGCGCTGCATGTCGTCGCCGAGTTGCAGAAGGAAGGCGGCGTGTGCGCTTTCGTCGATGCCGAGCACGCGCTCGACCCGGCCTATGCGCGGCGGCTGGGGGTGAATGTCGACGAGCTGCTGATCTCGCAGCCCGACGCCGGCGAGCAGGCGCTCGAGATCACCGACACGCTGGTGCGCTCGGGCGCCATCTCGGTCGTCGTGGTCGATTCGGTGGCGGCGCTGACGCCACGGGCCGAGCTCGAGGGCGACATGGGCGACGCGCAGATGGGCCTGCAGGCCCGGCTGATGAGCCAGGCGATGCGCAAGCTCACCTCCTCGATCAGCCGCTCGCGCTGCATGGTGATCTTCATCAACCAGATCCGCCAGAAGATCGGCGTGATGTTCGGCAACCCCGAGACCACCACGGGCGGCAACGCGCTGAAATTCTACGCCTCTGTGCGCCTCGACATCCGCCGCATCGGCTCGATCAAGGACCGCGACGAGGTGGTCGGCAACACCACCCGGGTCAAGGTGGTCAAGAACAAGGTGGCCCCGCCGTTCCGCCAGGTCGAGTTCGACATCATGTATGGCGAGGGAATCTCCAAGATGGGCGAGCTCGTCGACCTCGGCATCAAGGCCGGCGTGGTCGAGAAGTCCGGCGCCTGGTTCTCCTACGGCGACCAGCGCATCGGCCAGGGCCGCGAGAACGCCAAGGCGTTCCTCAAGGCGAACCCCGACATCGCGCGCGAGATCGAGGAGAAGATCCGCGCGGCGCACGGGCTCGATCTCAGCGTCGGCGCCGACCCGGACCAGACCGACGAGGTCGTCGAGGCCTGACCCCGCCGGCGGCAATCGCCGGCGACTCGTGCCACCCGGTCCTCATTTTCCACGTCATGCCCCGGCTTGACCGGGGCATCCACTCTGCCGGCCGCGTCGAATGACGGTCCGGATTGCCGGCACGAGCCCGGCACTGAGGCCCGTGCGGCATGGGCCATTTTTGCCGTCCACACGCAGAATGTAATGATATCAACTGTGTAAGCGATTGTGCACTGTGCACACAGGGAAATGCCCGCCGCGCGGCCCATCGCCGGTCCCGGCCGGGACGACCTCCCTCACCGAAAGCTGCCGGCCCGCGCGCCGGTGGACACCCGTCCGGGTGCAAGCTAAAGAGCGCCGAGAGGCCCAGTTTTCGCCACGGAGCATGCATGGCGTCCCTCAACGAGATCCGGACGGCGTTCCTCGAATACTTCGCACGGCACGATCACCAGGTCGTGCCGTCCTCGCCGCTGGTGCCGCGCAACGACCCGACCCTGCTGTTCACCAACGCCGGCATGGTGCAGTTCAAGAACGTCTTCACCGGGCTCGAGCAGCGCGACTACCAGCGCGCCGTGACCTCGCAGAAATGCCTGCGCGCGGGGGGCAAGCACAACGACCTCGACAATGTCGGCTACACCGCGCGCCACCACACCTTCTTCGAGATGCTCGGCAACTTCTCGTTCGGCGACTATTTCAAGGAGCTGGCGATCCCGCTCGCCTGGGACCTGGTGACCAGGGATTTCGGCCTCGCCCGCGACCGCCTGCTGATCACCGTCTACGAGGACGACGACGAGGCGGCGGCGATCTGGAAGAAGCACACCGGCCTGCCCGACGAGCGCATCCTGCGCATCGCCGGCGCCGACAATTTCTGGTCGATGGGCCCGACCGGCCCGTGCGGCCCGTGCTCGGAGATCTTCTACGACCACGGCCCGGATATTCCCGGCGGACCGCCCGGCAGCCCCGACGAGGACGGCGACCGCTTCGTCGAGATCTGGAACCTCGTCTTCATGCAGTTCGAGCAGTTCGAGGACGGCCGCCGCGAGAACCTGCCCAGGCCCTCGATCGACACCGGCATGGGGCTCGAGCGCATCGGCGCCGTGCTGCAGGGCAAGCACGACAACTTCGACACCGATCTGATGCGCGCCCTGATCGAGGCGAGCGCGCACGCCTCGTCGAGCGACCCGGACGGCCCCCACAAGGTACACCACCGGGTGATCGCCGACCATTTGCGCGCCACCGCCTTCCTGATCGCCGACGGCGTGCTGCCTTTGAACGAGGGCCGCGGCTACGTGTTGCGCCGGATCATGCGCCGCGCCATGCGTCACGCGCATCTGGTCGGCGTGGACCGGCCGCTGATGCACCGGCTGGTGCCGGTGCTGGTGCAGCAGATGGGCCAGGCCTATCCCGAGCTGATCCGCGCCCAGGCGCTGATCGCCGAGACGCTGGAGATCGAGGAGCACCGCTTCCGCGACACCCTCGAGCGCGGCCTGCGCCTGCTGGGCGAGGAACTCGAGCGCCTGTCCGACGCCGCGCCCTTGCCCGGCGAGGTGGCCTTCAAGCTCTACGACACCTACGGCTTCCCGCTCGACCTCACTCAGGATGCCCTGCGCGAGCTCGGCCGCACGGTCGATCTCGACGGCTTCAACCGGGCGATGGCCGAGCAGAAGGCGCGCGCCCGCGCCGCCTGGTCCGGCTCGGGCGATGCCCGCGAAGAGGCGATCTGGTTCGATCTGCGCGAGGAGATCGGCGCCACCGACTTCCTCGGCTACGAGACCGAGCGCGCCGAGGGCGTGATCGGCGCGCTGGTGCGCGACGGCAAGCGGGTCGGCGCGGCGAAGGCCGGCGAGACCGTGCGCATGGTCCTCAACCAGACGCCGTTCTATGCCGAGGCCGGCGGCCAGGTCGGCGACCAGGGCACGCTGCGCACCGCGAAGGGCCGCGCCCGGATCACCGACGTGCAACGCCGGGCCGAGAGCCTGTTCGTGCACGAGGCGCTGGTCGAGGAGGGCGCGATCGCCGAGGGCGAGGCCGCCGAGCTCGCCGTCGACGGCGCGCGCCGGGCGAAGATCCGCGCCAACCACTCGGCGACCCACCTGATGCACGAGGCGCTGCGCGGCCGGCTCGGCGAGCACGTGGCCCAGCGCGGCAGCCTCGTCGCGCCGGACCGGCTGCGCTTCGACTTCTCCCAGCCGAAGCCGATGAGGCCGGACGACATCGCCGCGGTCGAGGCCGAGGTGAACCGCTACATCCGCCAGAACGACCGGGTCAGCACCCGGATCATGACGCCCGAGGCGGCCGAGGCGGCGGGCGCGCGGGCGCTGTTCGGCGAGAAGTACGGCGACGAGGTGCGCGTCGTCGCCATGGGCCGCCGCCCGCCGGGCGAGACCGGGCCGGCGGGCGAGATCTACTCGATGGAGCTGTGCGGCGGCACCCACGTGACGCGCACCGGCGAGATCGGTGTCTTCAAGATCGTCGCCGAGGGCGCCACCAGCGCCGGGGTGCGCCGGGTCGAGGCGCTGACCGGCGCGGCCGCACTCGCGTATCTCGCCGACGAGGAGCGGGCGCTCCAGGAGATCGCCGCGGCGCTCCGCGTGCCGCCGCGGGAGGCGGCGGGCCGCGTGAAGGCGCTGGTCGACGAGCGCAAGGCGCTGCAGGGGGAAGTCGCCGAGCTCAGGCGCCGCATCGCGCTGGGCGGCGGCGAGGCGGGCGCCGCCGAGCCCGAGGCCAAGCACATCAAGGGCGTGAAGTTCCTCGCCCGCCGTCTCGAGGGCATCGACCCCAAGGACCTGCGCGGGCTGATCGACGAGCACAAGAAGAAGCTCGGCTCGGGCGCCGTGCTGCTGATCGCCGAGACTGACGGCAAGGCCTCCGTGGCCGCCGGGGTGACCGACGACCTGACCGGCCGGCTCTCAGCCATCGACCTGGTGCGCGCCGCCGTCGAGGCCGTCGGCGGCAAGGGCGGCGGCGGCCGGCCCGACATGGCCCAGGGCGGCGGCCCCGACCCCTCGAAGGCCGACGAGGCGATCCGCGCGGCGGAGGCGCTGCTCGAGGCGAGGGCGGCGGCCTGAACGGCTCGCCGGCAGCGGCGCGGGCAGGCGTCCGAATTTGGACGCTATGCTAAGGCATTGAGATACAAGAAAAACTCATTTGAACGGCTTTTATGGTTAATGGCGCGCCGCGCGCTGGCATGACTGCGGCATCAGCGGGAGCGAAACAGGCGATCCGGGCACCGGGCGCCCGGCGTCGTCCGGGCCGCTGCGGCAAAATCTCGGTGGCAGGAAACGGAAGACGGCGTCTCGCCCGTTGCACCATGGTAATCAGCGCGAAATCCTCAGCGGAACAACCAAGGAGCCTCGACGTGATGAAGTCAGTTCTCCGTGCCGCGGCACTTTCCCTCCTGGTCCTCGCCGCGGGCACTGCGCCCGTTTCGGCCCAGGAGATAAACATTTACCTCAATGACGATCAGGGCGTGACTGCCGGCTCTGGCCCGCACGGCAAGGACCAGGGTGCGCACGCGAGACACGGCAAGCATCATGGCATGCGCCACGACAGGCATCGTGATCGCGGTTATCACAGCCAAGGGGGGGACGAAATGCACCACGGAAGCCACGCACGTCATGGCGGCAAGTGGGGCCATCATCGGCGCCTGGGCCGGGTGATGGACCTCATCGAGCAGTACGACCGGGATGGCGACGGAAAGGTCACGCAGGCCGAGATCGACCAGGGGCGTGCCGACCGGCTCGCGGAGTTCGACCGCGACGGCGACGGCATGCTGTCGCTTCAGGAATACGAGGCGCTCTGGCTCGACGCCATGCGCGAGCGGATGGTCGATCGATTCCAGTCGCATGACGACGACGGCGACGGGCAGGTGACTGTCGAGGAATTCTCCGAGCGCACCGGGAGACTAGTCCTGCGGCGCGACCGCAACGAGGACGGCGCGATCGGTCTCGACGACCTGCGCCGCGGCGCCGGCGAGCGTCACGGAATGAACCGGCGCAACGCCGACGACGAGTGAACGCGACCCCGCCGTCTGTCACTGAGCGGTCCGGCGGGCGGCGATGCCGCCCGCCTCACATGAGCATCGACAGCGGGTCCTCGAGATAGCCCTTCACCGCCTCGAGGAACTGCGCGCCGAGCGCCCCGTCGATCACCCGGTGGTCGACCGACAGGGTGACGGTCATGACGGTCGCCACCGCCACCGCGCCGTCGCGCACCACGGGTTTCTGCACGCCCGCGCCGACCGCGAGGATCGAGCCGTGCGGCGGATTGATCACCGCGTCGAAGCTCTCGATGCCGTACATGCCGAGGTTCGACACGGCGAAGCTGCCGCCGAGATACTCCTGCGGCTTGAGCTTGCGCTCGCGGGCGCGGCCGGCGAGGTCCTTCATCTCGGCCGAGATCGCCGAGAGCGACTTCACCTCGGCGTCGCGGATCACCGGGGTGAACAGGCCGCCCTCGATCGCCACCGCGACCGCCACGTCGGAGGCCTCGAACTTCAGGATCCGGTCGCCGGCCCAGACCGCGTTGCAGTCAGGCACCTGCTGGAGCGCCAGCGCGCAGGCCTTGATGACGTAGTCGTTGACCGAGAGCTTGATGCCGCGCGCCTCGCCCTTGGCGTTCATCTGCGATCGCAGCGCCAGGAGCTCGTCGAGCGCGATGTCGCGGCGCAGGTAGAAGTGTGGGATGGTCTGCTTGGCCTCGGTCAGCCGCGCCGCCACGGTCCTGCGCATGCCGTCGAGGGCCATCTCCTCGAAGGCGCGGCCCTCGTACATCTTCTTCACGGTCTCGGCACCCGGCCCGGCGGGCGCGGCGGCGGCCGCGGCAGGGCGCGGCGCCTCGGCTTCGGCCTTCGCCGCGGCCTCCTTGGGCGCCTTCTCGATGTCGGCCTTGACGATGCGGCCGTGCGGCCCCGAGCCCTTGATGCGCGTGAGGTCGAGCCCCTTCTCCTTCGCCAGCCGCCGCGCCAGTGGCGAGGCGAAGATACGCTCGCCCTCGGCGGTCTTCGGCGCCGGCGGGGCAGGGGTCTTCGCTTCGGCCGGCTCGGACTTCGCGTCCCCCTTGGCCTCCTCCCGCTTGGTCTCCCCCTTGGCCTCCTCCCCCTTGGCCTCGGCCTCGCGCGGCGCGGTCTCCCCGGCCTCGCCGGCCTCGCCGGCCCCTTGGTCCTTCGCCTTCTTTTCCTCGGCCTTGTCCTCGCCGTTCGCCTTGGGCGCTTCCTTCTCCTTCGCCGGGGCCGTCGTCTCGGCCTTCTCCATGTCGGCGGCGTCCTCGCCCTCCTCGAGCAGGATGGCGATGACGTCGTTGACCTTCACGCCGTCGGTGCCCTCGGGCACCACGATCCTGCCGAGCGTGCCCTCCTCGACCGCCTCGTATTCCATGGTGGCCTTGTCGGTCTCGATCTCGGCGATGATGTCGCCGGGCGCGATCTTGTCGCCCTCGGCCTTGAGCCACTTGGCGAGCTTGCCCTCCTCCATGGTGGGCGAGAGCGCGGGCATCAGGATGTTGATCGGCATGGGCTCGCCCCCCTCAACGGTAGCAGACGGACTTGGCCGCCTCGACCACCTCGTCGGTGGTCACCAGCGCCAGCTTCTCGAGGTTCGCCGCGTAGGGCATCGGCACGTCCTTGCCGGCGCAGTTGATCACGGGCGCGTCGAGGTAGTCGAAGGCCTCGGTCATCAGCAACGCCGAGATGTGGTTGCCGATCGAGCAGACCGGGAAGCCCTCCTCGACGGTGACGCAGCGGTTGGTCTTCTTGACCGAGCGGATCACGGCGGCGGTGTCCATGGGCCGGAGCGTGCGCAGGTCGATCACCTCGGCCGAGATGCCGTCCTCGGCCAGCCGCCCGGCGGCCTCGAGCGCGTAGGTCATGCCGATGCCGAAGCTCACCAGGGTCACGTCCGATCCCTTGAGCCAGATCTTCGCCTTGCCGATCTCGACGGTGAAGTCGTCGAGGTCGGGCACCTCGAAGCTCTTGCCGTAGAGGATCTCGTTCTCGAGGAAGATCACCGGGTTGGGGTCGCGGATGGCGGCCTTGAGCAGCCCCTTGGCGTCGGCCGCCGAGTAGGGCTGGATCACCTTGAGGCCCGGCACGTGGGAAAACCACGCGGCGTAGTCCTGGCTGTGCTGGGCGGCGACGCGGGCGGCCGCGCCGTTGGGGCCGCGGAATACGATCGGGCAGCGCATCTGGCCGCCCGACATGTAGTTGGTCTTGGCTGCCGAGTTGATGATCTGGTCCATCGCCTGCATGGCGAAGTTGAAGGTCATGAACTCCAGAATCGGCCTCAGCCCGCCGAAGGCCGCGCCGATGGCGAGCCCGGTGAAGCCGTGCTCGGTGATCGGCGTGTCGACGACGCGCCTTGCGCCGAACTCGGCGAGGATGCCCTGGGTGATCTTGTAGGCGCCCTCGTACTCGGCGACCTCCTCGCCCATGATGAAGACGTCCTCGTCGCGGCGCATCTCCTCGGCGATCGCGGCGTTCAGGGCCTCGCGCACCGTCTGGGTCTTCATCGTGGTGCCCTCGGGCCAGTCGGGCTGGTCGGGCTCGGGGTCGGGCAGCTTCGCGCCCGGCTGCTGGGGGATGGGCAGGTCGTGGCGGACGTCCGAATCGTCGGGTTTCTTCGCCTCGGTCTTCTCGGCGTCCTTCTTCTCGTCCTTTTCCGGCTCAGCCTCGTCGGCGCCGTCGCCCTTCGCCTTGGCGGGCGCCGCCTCGGCGGCGTCGGCATCCTCGCCCTCCTCGAGCAGCACCGCGATCACCTCGTTGACCTTTACCCCGTCGGTTCCCTCCGGGATGACGATCTTGCCGACGACGCCCTCGTCGGCCGCCTCGTACTCCATGGTCGCCTTGTCGGTCTCGATCTCGGCGATCACGTCGCCGGGGCTGACCTTGTCGCCCTCCTTGACGTTCCACTTGGCGAGCTTGCCCTCCTCCATGGTGGGCGAGAGCGCCGGCATCAGCACCTGGATGGTCATGTCGGATCTCCCCCCTCACGCATCGACATACACGTCGGTCCAGAGCTCGGACGCATCGGGCTCCGGGCTCTCCTGGGCGAAGGTCGCCGCCTCGTTGACGATATTGCGGATCTCCTTGTCGACCTCCTTGACGGCGTCCTCGTCGGCGTAGCCGTCGGCGAGGATGAACTTGCGCAGCGCGTCGATCGGGTCGCGCTCCTCGCGCATCTTGGTGACCTCGTCGCGCGTGCGGTACTTGGCCGGGTCCGACATCGAGTGGCCGCGGTAGCGGTAGGTCTTCATCTCGAGGATGTAGGGCCCCTTGCCGGCGCGGCAGTGCGCGATGGCCTTGGCGCCGGCCTCGCGGACCTTCAGCACGTCCATGCCGTCGACCTCCTCGCCGGGGATGCCGAACGCCTCGCCGCGCCGGTAGATCGCCGGGGTCGCGGTGGCGCGCTCCTGCGAGGTGCCCATGGCGTACTTGTTGTTCTCGATGACGAAGACGCAGGGCAGGCTCCACAGCGCCGCCATGTTCATCGCCTCGTAGACCTGGCCCTGGTTCGAGGCGCCCTCGCCGAAATAGGTCAGCGCCACGTTGTCGGTGCCGCGGTACTTGTTCGAGAAGGCAAGCCCGGCGCCGATCGGCACCTGGGCGGCGACGATGCCGTGGCCACCGTAGAACTTCTTCTCGATCGAGAACATGTGCATCGAGCCGCCCTTGCCCTTGGAGTAGCCGTCCTGGCGGCCCGTGAGCTCGGCCATCACGCCCTTGGGGTCCATGCCGGTGGCGAGCATGTGGCCGTGGTCGCGGTAGGAGGTGACCACCTGGTCGCCGTCCTTGCAGTTGGCCTGCAGGCCGACGACGATCGCCTCCTGGCCGATGTAGAGGTGGCAGAAGCCGCCGATCAGCCCCATGCCGTAGAGCTGGCCGGCCTTTTCCTCGAAGCGCCGGATCAGCAGCATGTCGCGGTAGTGCTGGAGCAACTCGGCCGATTCGTATTTGGCCCTGGCGCGGCCGGACTTCGGGCCGGGCTTCGCGCCGGCCTTGGTCTGGCTTGCCTTGGACTGGGCGCCCTTGGTCTGGCTGGCCTTGGTCTGGCTGGCCTTGGTCTGGCTGGCGGCCTTGCTGCGGCCGCCTGTCTTGCTCTGGCTGCCTGCCTTCGTTCTCGGGCTGGCCATGGTGTCTCCTCCCCCGGCGGGTGGCTGGCGGCGTCGCGGCGCCGCGGTCCCCTGATTTCGGACATGATAAGCCGTTTTGTCAAAGCCGCGCACCACTCTTTGCGCCACGGCCTTGCGAAATTGCCTGCGGCGGGCTCGGCAAGTTGCCGGCGCGGGTGGGCGAGGAATCGTTAGCGGATCACCACCTCGTCGACCCGGACATAGCCGAGCACGGCGCGCGCCCGCTCGTCGAGCAGCTCGAGGTCCAGGTAGTCGGTGCCGAGGCGGTTCACGACGTTCTCGAGCGCCCGGCGCTCGGCGCGGGTCGCGGCCAGCTCGGTGGCCAGCTCGCGCTCGAGCGCCTCGGCCCGGTGGTGCGCCGCGAGGCCGTGCTCGCCCTGCAGCGCGCTGTGGGCGAACACCGCCAGCACCGCGATCAGCACGATGTAGAATGCGGGGGCGATGATCTGCCCCCAGTCCCATCTGCCCATCAGAACTCCGCCGGCCCGCCGGCCGTTGCCCTCACTCATACGCGAAGCGTATTGTGGATCAGATGCTTGGCCGAGAAAAGATCAAGCCTCGCCTCAGGCAAATGCCGCAACCAAGGTGAGTCCTTTGAGAGACAGCCGCGCTCAGCCGGTCCGCCCCCGGCCCCGGAGCGCCGCGCGGCCGGCGTAGACTGCGATCTCGCCCAGCTCCTCCTCGATGCGCAGGAGCTGGTTGTATTTCGCCAGCCTGTCCGAGCGCGCCAGCGAGCCGGTCTTGATCTGCCCGCAGTTGGTGGCTACCGCGAGGTCGGCGATGGTGGCGTCCTCGGTCTCGCCCGAGCGGTGCGACATCACCGCGGTCATGCCCGCGCGGTGCGCCATCGCCACCGCCTCGAGCGTCTCGCTCAGCGTGCCGATCTGGTTGACCTTGACCAGGATCGAATTGGCCGCGCCCTTGGCGATGCCCTCGGCCAGCCGCCCCGGGTTGGTGACGAAAAGGTCGTCGCCGACCAGCTGGCAGCGGTCGCCGAGCGCCTCGGTGAGCGCCACCCAGCCCTGCCAGTCGTCCTCGGCCATGCCGTCCTCGATCGAGGCGATCGGGTAGTCGTCGGCCAGGGCCGCGAGGTAGCGCACCATCTCGTCGCGGCCGAGCACCTGGCCCTCGCCGGAAAGGTGGTACCTGCCGTCCCTGTAGAACTCGGTCGAGGCGGCGTCGAGCGCCAGAACCACGTCGTCGCCGGGCCGGAAGCCGGCACCCTGCACGGCGCGCACGATCACGTCGAGCGCCGCGCGGGTCGAGGCGAGGCCGGGTGCGAAGCCGCCCTCGTCGCCGACATTGGTGTTGTGCCCGGCGGCTTTCAGCTCGGCCTTGAGCGTGTGGAAGATCTCGGCGCCGATCCGCACCGCCTCGGCCAGCGAGGCCGCGCCGATCGGCATCACCATGAACTCCTGGATGTCGATCGGGTTGTCGGCGTGCGCGCCGCCGTTGATGATGTTCATCATCGGCACCGGCAGGGTGCGCGCCGCCGTGCCGCCGACATAGCGATAGAGCGGCAGGCCCGCCGAGGCGGCGGCCGCCTTCGCCACCGCGAGGCTGACGCCGAGGATCGCGTTGGCGCCCAGCCGGCCCTTGTTGGCGGTGCCGTCGAGCTCGATCATGCTCTGGTCGATCGCCTGCTGCTCGGTGGCGGCCACGCCGGCCAGCGCCTCGAAGATCTCGCCGTTCACCGCCTCGACCGCGCGCCGCACGCCCTTGCCGCCGTAGCGCGCCTCGCCGTCGCGCAGCTCCACCGCCTCGTGCGCGCCGGTCGAGGCGCCCGAGGGCACCGCGGCGCGGCCCCGCGCGCCATCCTCGAGCAGCACGTCGACCTCGACGGTCGGATTGCCCCGGCTGTCGAGGATCTCGCGGGCGGTGATGTCGACGATCGCGTTCATGGAAGTTCGTCTCCCTTGGCAGTCTGTCTCCGCCGTTGGTCGCGCCGGCTGTCGCTCGCGCAGCGGCATAGCGCGCGGGCCGCCGCCCGTAAAGCGAAACGGGCGCCCCTGGGGACGCCCGCCGCTTCACGCCGCTTCGGGGGCGCTCAGTTGTCGAAGCCGACCTCCTCGGCCAGCTTCAGCGCCTCGCCGCGCAGGTCGCCGATCCTGGCCAGCGACACCGTGTCGGGCGTGAAGGTGCCCCAGGCCTTGACCACGTCCGAGAGCGGCACGCCGGCGCGAACCGGGTACTCGTAGTTCAGCTCGGCATAGAGCCTCTGCGCCTCCTCGGAGAGCATGAACTCGACGAGCTCGATCGCCGCCTCGCGGTTCGGCGCCGACTTGGTGAGCGCGGCGCCCGAGATGTTCAAGTGGGTGCCGCCGCCCTCGAAGGTGGGGAAGATCACGTTCACCGCCTCGGCCCAGGGGCGCTGCTCCGGGTCCTCGAGCATCTTGCCCATGTAGTAGGTGTTGCCGATGGCGAGATCGCACTCGCCGGCCCAGACCGCCTTGACCTGCGCCCGGTCGTTGCCCTGCGGCTTGCGCGCGAGGTTCTGCTTGATGCCCTCGAGCCAGGCCTTGGTCTCCTCGGCGCCGTGATGGGCGATCATCGCCGAGACCAGGGCCAGGTTGTAGCTGTGCGTGCCAGGGCGGATGCAGATGCTGTCGTTCCATCGCGCATCGGCCAACCCCTCGTAGGTGGTGACCGCGCCTTCCTCGACGCGCTCCTTCGAGGCGTAGACCACGCGGGCGCGCGTCGTCAGGGCGAACCAGCGGCCGTCGCCGTCGCGCAGCTCGGCCGGGACCACCTCGTCGACCACGTCCGAGCCGTGCGGCTGGGTCAGCCCCGCGTCGGCGGCCGCCTTGAGGTTCGAGATGTCGGCGGTGACGTAGAGGTCGGCCGGGCTGCGGTCGGCCTCGGCCTTCATGCGCTCGATCAGGCCCTTCTCGGCGAAGAGCACGTTGACCTTGGTGCCGCTCTTCTCGGTGAAGGCATCGAAGATCGGCTGGATCAGCTCGGGCTGGCGCGAGGTGTAGACATTCACCTCGGCAGTCAGGGCCGGGGTCGCGGCAAGGGTCATGGCTGCCGCTGCGAGAATCGGTCTGAACATCAGGTGTCTCCCGTGGCTGGTTCGACGGTCTGAATACCTGACTGAAATACTTTGTCAATGCCCGAGTCATTCACTCAGGGAAAGCCCGCGGCGCCGCCTACCCGGGCTTGCGCGCCTTCTCGCCGGCCTTGACCTGGTTCCAGAGCCTGTCCATCTCGGCCAGGCTGGCGCCGGCCGGATCGCGCCCCCCGGCGCGGAGCCGCGATTCGACCTCGCGGAAGCGCCGCTCGAACTTGGCGTTGGCCCGGCGCAGCGCGGCCTCCGGGTCGATCGACAGGTGGCGGGCGAGGTTGGCGAGCACGAACATCAGGTCACCGTACTCCTCCTCAATGCGCCCGCGGTCTCCGCCGCCGATCTCGGCGACCAGTTCGCCGGCCTCCTCGGTCAGCTTGGCCAGCACGTCCCCGGGATCGGTCCAGTCGAAGCCCACCGTGGCGGCGCGGCGCGTCAGCTTCAGCGCCCGGCTCAGCGCCGGCAACGCCGCCGGCACGTCGTCGAGCACACTCGCGCGGCGTGCCCCGGCGGCTTCGCGCTCGGCCGCCTTCATCGCCTCCCAGTCCACGTTCTCGGCCCGCGCCGGCGGCCCGCCCGGCGCCCTGTCGAACACGTGCGGGTGGCGCCGCACCATCTTGTCGCAGATCGCACCGACCACGTCGTCGAACGCGAACACCCCTTCCTCCTCGGCCATGCGCGCGTGGTAGACCACCTGCAGCAGCAGGTCGCCGAGCTCGTGGCGCAGGGCTTCCAGGTCGCCCTTCTCGATGGCGTCGGCCACCTCGCAGGCTTCCTCGATGGTGTAGGGCGCGATCGAGCGGAAGTCCTGCTGCCGGTCCCAGGGGCAGCCGTCGGGCGCGCGCAACCGGGCCATGATCTCGATCAGCCGCTCGATGCCGGCCC
>DATKCQ010000175.1:0-7132 GCA_035513135.1 Thermohalobaculum sp. | reverse complement strand
CCGTAGGGGGCGTGCTCCGGGTTGGCGATGGCGAAGCGCGTCACGCGGCCCTCGCCGAGTGCCCGGGCGAGGTCGTCGAGGCTGCCGTCGGCGGCGAGCGGCGAGCCGTGCGGCACGATCACGACGATGCGCCCCAATGCGTAGAGCGCGCCCTCGCCGCGGGTGAAGCCGTCGCGGGCGAGGCTGCGGACATAGTCCTCGTCGGCCGCGAGGTAGAGCTGATAGGGCGCGCCCTGGCGGATCTGCCGGGCGAAGTTGCCCGAGGAGCCGAAGGTCAGGCGCACGGCGTGGCCGGTCCCGGCCTCGAAGGCGGCGGCGATCTCGGGCAGGGCGAATTGCAGGTCGGAGGCGGCGGCGACCAGCGGCTCCTCGGCCGACGCAGGGCGCGGCAGGGCGGTGGCCGCGGCGGTCAGCGTCAGGGCGCGGAGGAATCGGCGGCGGCGCGGGTCCATGGATTGCGGCCTCTCCGGGCGGCTCGGCGTGCCCGCCATGCATACCGGCAAGCGCGGCGGCTCCACAACGGGCAATGCCGGGCGGCGCTCAGGCGGGGGCGACGGTGATTTGGGGCGTGGCGGTCAGCACCTGCGCGCCCTCGGGGGCGAGGAGCACCGTGTTCGAGAGGAAGAAGTCGCCGCGCCCCGTTCCCATCAGCCACGACAGGATATGGAAGCTCATGCCCTCGCGGATCTCCAGCTCGGAATCGTGGCGCAGGCCGGTGACCGTGTTGCCGCCGGTCCAGGAGGGCGGGAAGCCGATGCCGACGCAGTAGCCGCAGTGGTGCCGGCGATAGTGCGCGAGGCCCGCCTCGTCCACCACCGCCTGCCAGGCGGCGTAGACCTCGCGGGCCAGCGCGCCGGGGCGCAGCGTGCTGAGCACGGCCGCGAAGGCGGCCTCCGCGGTCCCGGCCATGCGGCGGTCGGGCTCGGGGGGCTCGCCGATGTGCACGAGACGGCCCAGCGGCGCGTGGTAGCGGCTGACGCAACCCGAGAGTTCGAGGAACACCGGCTCGCCGGCGCGGTAGGTGCCGCCGCCCCAGGTGGCGTGCTCCTCGCCCAGCCGGTGGCCGGGGCGGATGAACGGGCCGAAGCCCGGTGCGTCGCCGCCCGCGCGCACCATCGCGGCCATGCACTCGGCGGCGACCTCGGTCTCGCGCGCGCCGTCGTGGATGGCGGCGACGGCGGCCTGGGCGGCAGTGTCGGAGATGCGGGCGGCGGCGCGCATCAGCGCCTGCTCGGCGGGGGATTTCACCAGGCGCAGGCGGTCGACCACGCCGGTGATGTCGATCCACTCCACGTCCGCGAGCGCGCTGCGGATGGCGTGGCCGAAGCCGTAGCTGTGGGCCGAGGACCAGGTCTCGACGCCGATGCGCGCGGGGCGCGAGGGCAGGGCGCCGAGCGCGGCACGCACCTCGCCCAGCACCTGCTCGCCGCGCGGGCGGGCCTTCTCCCGGCGGTCGAGGAAGCGGATCGCCACGTCGGCGGCGGTCTCGCTGTCCTCGTGGCCGGCGAACAGCGCGTTGCGCACCTGGGCGTTCACCGAGACGCGCTCCATGGCGCGGGTGACCAGCGTCATCCGGCCCTCGGCGGGGACGATCAGCAGGTGCGAGGCGAAGTAGCCCCAGTGGTCGAGGCCGGTGAGGTAGAAGATGTTCTCGGGCGTAGAGACCAGCACGGTGTCGAGCGCGCGCGCGGCCATCTCGGCGCGCAGGGCGGCGAGGCGCTGGCCGAGCTCCTCGTCGGTGAAAGGGTTCCTGTGCATGGCTCAGGCCCGGATGACGGTGCCGGCGCCCTGTTCGCGCGCGCGGGCGAAAGCGAGGGTGGCGATGGCGGTGTCCTGGGCGCCGGTGCCGGTGAGGTCGGCGATGGTGATGTCTTGCGCGGCGGCGCGTCCCAAGGCCGGGTCGCGGACGATCTGGCCGAGCTCGGGCACCCGCTCGGCGCGCATCAGCCGGGCGGCCAGCGCCGTGCGCAGCTCGCCCATGGCCTCGCACTGGCTCACGCGGTCGGCGACGTAGCGGTCGGCGCGGGCCAGCGCCTGCGGGTCGATCTCGTTCTTGCCGGCCTGGTCGGAGCCCATCGCGGTGATGTGCAGGCCGGGGTGCAGCCAGTCGGCCATGAGCACCGGCGCGCGCGCGGGGGTGGTGGTGACCACCAGTTGCGACTGTGCGACGAGCCGGGCCGGGTCTGGCTCGGGCGTCGCCTCGATGCCGAGCGCCGCGGCGAGGTCGTCGGCGCAGGCGGCCGCCTTCGCCAGGTCGCGGCCCCAGACGAGGGCGCGCCTGAACGGGCGCACCAGGTGGGCCGCCCGCATCTGCAGCCGCGCCTGCGCGCCGGTGCCCATGACGCCGGCGCAGGTCACGTCGGGGGCGAGGTGGCGCGCCGCGACGGCGCCGGCGGCGGCGGTGCGCACGTCCGTCAGGTAGCCGTTGTCGAGCAGCAGGGCCTCGACCAGCCCGGTCTTCGCCGAGAACAGGATCATCAGGCCGTTGAGGCTGGGCAGCCCCAGCCCGGGGTTGTCGAAGAAGCCCGGGCTGACCTTGATGGCGAAACTCTCGAAGCCGGGGATGTAGGCGGTCTTCACGTCCACCTCGCCGTGGGCGTCCGGGATCTCCATCGACAGGACCGGCGGCATCACCACGCCGCCCCCGGCGAGCGCGACGAATGCCCGCTCGACGGTGTCGATGGCGGCGAGGTCGAGCGGCACGAGGGCGCGCAGGTCGGCCTCGGTCAGCACCGAGATGTCACGCGGCATAGGGCTGTCCCCCGATGGCCAGGTCTCCGAGCGTCACGTCGCGGCCCTGCATGATGTCGGCGTGCAGCGTCATGTCGAGGTTGCGGCCCGAGATGATCGTGGCGGTGGGGCCGGGTGGCGACCACTTGCCGGAGAGGATCGCGGCGTGGCCGACGGCGCTCGCCCCCTCGCACACGATCCGGTCCTCGTAGTAGAGCGTCTGCATGGCGCGGTAGATCTCGGCCTCGGTGACGAGGACGGTCGCATCGAGCAGGTCGCGGCACAGCGCGAAGGTCAGCCGGTTGTCGAGTCCGATGCCGCCGCCGAGCGAGTCGGCGAGGCTCGCCACCTCCTCGACCTCGACCGGGTGGCCGGCGCGGATCGACGCGTGCATGGCGGCGCCGCGGTCCATGGTAATCCCGATGACGCGCAGATCGGGGTTGATCGCCTTGGCGGCCAGCGCGATGCCGGCCGCCAGACCGCCGCCCGAGAGCGGCACGAGGATCGCCGCGAGGTCGGGGCGCTGCTCCGACAGCTCGAGCCCGATGGTGCCTTGCCCGGCGACGACGGCCGGGTCGTCGAAGGGGGAGATCTCGGTCAGGCCCTCGTCGGCGACGAGGCGCAGGCATTCGCGTTGCGCATCGTCCTGGCTGCGGCCGACGATGCGCACCTCGGCGCCCAGCGCCTCGATGCCGTCGATCTTCGTCTGCGGCACCAGCGACGACATGCAGACCACCGCGCGCAGGCCGCGCGCCCGGGCGGCGTAGGCGACCCCGCGGCCGTGGTTGCCGGTCGAGCAGCAGGTGACGCCCCGAGTCCCGTCCCGCGTCCCCTCGGGCTGTTGCAGCACGGCGTTCGCCGCGCCGCGCAGCTTGAAGGCGCCGATCGGCTGGGTGGTTTCGAGCTTGAGCAGGAAGTCATGGCCCGTGCGCTGCTGCATGAAGGGCGAGGGCACCAGCGGCGTCACCGCCGCCACCCCGGCGATGCGGCGGCGGGCGGCGAATATGTCGGCCAGCGTCAGGGTCATGGTTCAGCCCGCCTCCAGCACGGCGGAGAGGAACTGGCGGGTGCGCTCGTTCTTCGGCTCGGCGAAGATTTCCTCGGGCCTCCCCGCCTCGGCGATCTTGCCCTCGTAGAAGAAGCACACGCGGTGCGAGATCTCGCGCGCGAAGCCCATCTGGTGGGTGACCATGAGCATGGTCAGATTATGCTCCCTGGCGAGCTTGCGGATGACGTTGAGCACCTCGCCCACCACCTCGGGGTCGAGCGCCGAGGTTACTTCGTCGAACAGCATGACCTTGGGCCGCATGGCAAGCGCCCGGGCGATCGCCACGCGCTGCTGCTGGCCGCCCGAGAGGCGGGTGGGGTGCTGGTCCTGCTTGTCCTTGAGGCCAACCATTTCGAGCAGCTCCTCGGCCCGCGCGCGCGCCTGCTTCTTCGAGAAGCCCAGCACGTGCACCGGCGCCTCCATGCAGTTCTCGAGCGCGGTCATGTGCGGGAACAGGTTGAAGTGCTGGAACACCATGCCGATGTGGCCGCGCATGCGGCGCAGGTGCCGCTGGTTCGCCGGCACCAGCCTGCCGCCCCGCTGCACGTGGGTCAGCGGCTCGCCGGCGACGTAGATCACGCCCTCGTCGATGGTCTCGAGCGTCATCAGCATCCTGAGCACCGTGGTCTTGCCCGAGCCCGAGGGGCCGATCACCGAGATGATCTCGCCCTCGGACACGTCGAGGTCGAGCGCGTCCAGCACCGTCAGGTCGCCATAGCGCTTGGTCACCCCGGCGAACCGGACCATCGGCGCGTCGGCGCCGAGGGTTGCGGGGAACTCGTCGAGCGAATAGGTCTTCATCCCTTCTCCATCCCCAGTGCGGCGCGCACGCGCGCCTCGAAGGCCCGGATCCCGGCCGCGGCGGGCAGCGAGATGGCGAGGAATATCAGGCCGACCAGCGTGTACGGCTCGAGGAAGCGGTAGTGCTCGGAGCCGATGGCGTTCGCCGTGTGCATCAGCTCGCCCACGCCGATCACCGAGAGCATCGGCGTGTCCTTGAAGATGCCGACGAGATAGTTGCCCATCCCCGCCAGCGCCGGTGGCAGCGCCTGCGGCAGGATCACCCGCGCATAGGTGCGCACCGGGCTGAGGTTCAGCGCCCGGCAGGCCTCCCACTGGCCCCTGGGCACGGCATCGATGCCGGCGCGGTAGACCTCGGAGAGGTAGGCGGCGTAGTGCAGCCCGATGGCGATCATCCCCGCGGTCCAGGGCGACAGGCGCAGGCCGAACTGCGGACCGACATAGAAGACGAAAAAGATCTGCAGCACCAGCGGGGTCGAGCGGATCACCTCGACCAGCTCGCGCACCACCGGGCGCAGGCCGGGAACGGGCGTGCGCTGCGCCAGCGCGAAGACCAGCCCCAGCACCACGGCGATGGCATAGCCGCCGCCCGCGGCGATCAGCGTGTTGATGGTGCCGTCGATCAGGGCGGGCAGGATGCGGAAGGTGAAGTCCCAGCGCCAGTCGAACATGGCTCAGGCCCTCCCCATCCGGCGCGACATGACGCGCTCGAGCCGGCGCATGCCGGGCGAGATCACCAGGCGGGCGAGCACGTAGTAGATCACCAGCGCCGTGCCGAACGCCTCGGCCGAGAGGAAGGTCGAGCCGTTGATCTGCTTGGAGACGAACATCAGGTCGGCGACCGAGATCAGCGCCACCAGCGCCGTGCCCTTCAGCAGCTCGATCAACAGGTTGCCCCAGGGCGGCAGCATGTTGAGCAGCGCCTGCGGGAAGATGATGCGCACCATGCGCTTGGTCGGCGACATGTTGAGCGCCAGTGCCGCCTCCCACTGGCCTTTGGGCACCGAGAGGATGCCGCCGCGCACCAGCTCGGCCCCGTAGCTGCCGATGTTCATGCCCACCGCGAGGAAGCCGGCGGTGAACTTGTCGAGCGTCACCCCGAACAGCGGCAGCACGAAGAAAATCCAGTAGAGCTGGACCAGAAGCGAGGTACCGCGGAAGATCTCGATGTAGACGGTGGCGACGCCGCGCATGGCGAGGTTGTGCGAGAGCCGCATCAGCCCCATGACCAGCGCGATGCCAACGGCCACGAGGATCGCCAGCACCGTCTGCTGGACGGTGATCCAGGCGCCGGAGACGAAGCGGGGGCCGAACTCCGCGAGAAATTCAGGATAGGACATCCGACCCCCCTGGGACCGCCCCCCGCACCGCGCCCGAACGCACGGGCGGCCCTCGGCGGGCCGCCCGGCCGTGCCGGATCAGCGGTTCTCGCAGACCCACGAGGTCTCGATGCTGTCGTCGGGGATGTTGGCCTCGGCGTAGCCGTACTCGGCCACGGCCGCCATCATCTCGTCCGAGCCGAGATACCCGTCGAGCGCCGCATCGAACGCCTCGACGAAGTCGGCGTCGCCCTGGCGAAACGCGATGCCGGCCCAGTTGAGCGTGTAGTCGGGCAGCGCGTTCGGATCGGTCACGTCGATGTCGCCGCCGCTCTGCTCGGCGAGGTTCTGGGCGGTGAAGAAGGTCACGCCACCGGCATCGGCACGCCCCGCGCGCACCGAGGCGAGGATCTCGGTGGGCCCGGGCACGGTCATGATGTTGCTCTCGGGGACGCCCTCCTGCTTGGCCACCTCGATGATGTTGTAGCCGGCGCCGGTGACCAGGGTGGCGCCCTGGTCCTTGATGTCGGCATAGGTCTGGATGCCCTTGGGGTTGCCCGCGGGCACGATGAAGGCGTCGCCGACCTGCGCCACGGGCTTCGAGAAGGCGACGTTCTCGCAGCGGCTCTCGAGGATGTACATGCCGCCGGTGATGATGTCGAAGCGGTTGGCCTGAAGGCCGGGGATCAGCCCGCCCCACTCGGTGACGACGGGCTCGACATCGGTTATGCCCATCTTCTCCAGCACACCCAGCGCGATGACGTTGACGAAGCCGAGCGGCTCGTTGTTGTCGCCCGGATAGGCCCAGGGCACCTCGTTGGCGAAGCCGATGCGGACGGTCTCGCCGGCCTCGGCCTTCTCCAGCAGCGACTGGGCGGAGGCCGCGGTGGCTGTCAGGCCGAGCGCCAGACCCGCCGCCAGACCCGATACCACGACGCTCTTGAAAGATGTTCGGCGCATGTTTCTCTCCCTGTTCTGTTTCCCTGCTCCACCGGTGGTTGCGTGGCGCCTAGAGCACCACAGCCTGTGGTGCGGAGTCAACGCAAGGCCGGGATCGGCGCGCCGGCGGGCCAGCGAGACTGAAGGCCCGGGAGCGTCCGTCACAGCCGCATCAGCACCACGCCGGCGAGGATCAGCGCGCCCGAGACCCAGCGGATCGGGCCGGCGCGCTCGCCCAGCACGAACACGCCGATCAGCATGGCGAACAGCACCGAGGTCTCGCGCAGCGCCGCGA
>DATKCQ010000174.1:0-2308 GCA_035513135.1 Thermohalobaculum sp. | reverse complement strand
GCGCCCGCGCGGCCGGTACTCGCAGCCCACGAAGCCCGCATAGCCCAGCCGATCGATCAGCGCGAAGAGGTGCGGGTAGTTTACCTCGCCCGCGTCCGGCTCGTGCCGCTCGGGCACCCCGGCAATCTGCATGTGGGCGATGCGCGGCATCAGCCGCTCGATGCGCCGCGTCAGGTCGCCCTCCATGATCTGGGCGTGGTAGAGGTCGAGCTGCAGCCCGAGATTGGCCGCCCCCACCGCGTCGAGCACCGCGACCGCATCGTCCGAGGTCGCCAGGTGATAGCCCGGCATGTCGCGGCTGTTGATCGGCTCGATGGTCAGACCCTGCGCCCCCGCCGTCTCCGCCGCCCAGGCGAGGTTGGCGCGGTAGGCCGCGCGCGCCGCCTCGCCGCTGGCGATCCCGGCCATCACGTGCACCCGCGCCGGCCGCAGCAGCGCCGCGTAGTCCAGCGCCCGGGCGAGGCTCGCGCGGAACGCCGCCTCGCGCCCGGGCAGCGCGGCGAGCCCCCGCTCGCCCGCCGCCCAATCGCCCGGCGGCGTGTTGAGCAACGCCAGCTCCAGCCCTGCCCGGTCGAGCGCGGCGCGCAGTCGGGCCGCCGGCCAGTCATAGGGGCGCAGCACCTCGACCGCCCGGAAACCGGCCGCCGCGGCCGCGTCGAAGCGCTCGAGAAGCGGCCGCTCGGTGAACATCGTCGTCAGGTTCGCGGCGAAGCGCGGCATCCGGCCCTCCCGTGTTCACACCGCCAGCCTGTGCGCCCGCAGCCGCTCGTAGAACGGCAGGCACGCGGCCACGATCCCGTCGAGCTCCGGCGGCACCGGCCCCGCCGGGCGCGGCGGCGCGAAGCCGGTGGTCCGGTGCAGCCGCCGGTACCAGTGCGCCCCCCAGACCCCGTCCGAGGGCCGCGGCCCCGGCGCCCAGCGCAGCATCGCCGGGTCGAACCCCACGCCCAGGGCCGCGCACAGCGCCCCGAGCGCCGCCCGAGGCGCGCGCAGCACGTCGTCGGCCTCGATCACCGGCGGCGGCGTGCCGGTCAGTTCGCTCACATGCTCGAACAGCTCCGCCTGCCGGCGAAAGCCGAGATCCTCGGCCCGCATCCCCGCCCAGCGCTCGCGGAACGAGGCCGCCACCGCCCCGGGCGGCCGGATCAGGAAGGCGTGGCGGCAGGCCGCCATCCACCACAGCGGCGCCTCGGGCAGCATGTGCTGGGCCATGTGCTTTTGAAAATGAACCGGCTTGTCGGTGTCGGCGGCGCAGGCCCGCGCCACCGCCTCCCAGTCGGTCGGCCGGGCGGCCAGCACCGCCTCGCGCATCGGGTGCTCGAGCCCGGTCGCGGCCAGGTAGCAGGCATAGAACGGCTCGTCGGTGACCTGCGTGTCGGCACGGCTGCCCCAGGCGCGCATCATCGCGGTCGAGATGTTGCGCGGCCCGGACCACATGGCGATGCGGACGGTGCCGGTCACCCGCGCCTCCCCCTGGTGGGATCAGGGATAGGCGGCAATCGAGAACTGCACGCCCGTCTCCAGCCAGAGGTCGAAAGCGGTCATGACGCCCATCCGATGGGCGATCAGGAACTCGCCCGACGGGCTGACCGGCAGATGGCTTGGCAACCCGTCGAAGCCGCGCTCGGCCCGTCGCAAGGCGCGCGCCCTGTCCATCTGCGCCACCGTCCGGCGCAGCTCGCTGATGCGCCACAGCAGCACGGCCGAGCGCTGGCGCTGCTCCGCCGTGCCGGCCTCGAGCAGCGCCTCGGCCGCGCTGCACGTATCGGCGAGAAAGACCACGAACT
The DNA here is from genome assembly GCA_035513135.1 of Thermohalobaculum sp. Taxonomy (GTDB): domain Bacteria; phylum Pseudomonadota; class Alphaproteobacteria; order Rhodobacterales; family Rhodobacteraceae; genus Thermohalobaculum. The sequence continues at coordinate 521 of DATKCQ010000174.1, read as the reverse complement.
CGCCGGGCCGGGTCTGCCGCGCCGCCGCCGCGCGCGCCTGGTAATAGGTGCAGGCCTCGGCGATCCCGGCCCGCACAGCCTCGTCGAGCGGAGGCTCGCGCAGGTCGGCCACGGCTGCGAAGGCAAACGCCCCGAAGGCAATAACGAACAACGGACGGATCATCCGAAGCACACCCCACCCATCCCGCTCTCTCCCAGCAGAACTCGCACATCAGCAGACAGATTTCCACGTCTTCCTACAGGATTATGGCAATTTGTTGAAATTTTGCCGCATCCGTGGCACAGGCGCCGATTGCACGCAGCGGCGCCATGCGCTATCCGCCCCGGCCATGCCCGACACGCCCTCACCCGACACGCCCTCACCCGACACGTCCTCACCCGCCGCGCCCCCGGCTCCCGCACCAACCGGGCGGCGCGCCTGGGCCGGGCTGCTCGGGCCGGCCGTGGCGCGCCGGCACCGCGTCGCCGAGGGCGTCTGGCGTTCGGGCCAGCCGGGCCCGGCCCGCCTGCGCGCCTTCGCC
>DATKCQ010000173.1:0-33968 GCA_035513135.1 Thermohalobaculum sp. | reverse complement strand
CCGGTCGAGCACGTAGCGGTCGATGTAGTCGGTGATCACAGAGGCGGACATGCGGTCGCTGGTGATCGCGAGCCGCATCACCGGATCGGCGTCGGTGTCGCTCTTGACGACCCGTGGCTCCTCGGCGTCGTCGGGCAGCTCGGAGCGCACCCGGCCGACGGCGTCGCGCACGTCGTTGGTCGCCTCGTCGATGTTGCGCCCGACCTCGAACTCGATGACGGTGCGGCTGCGGCCGCGCCGGCTCGACGAGGAGATGGTCTTGACGCCGGCGATGCCGGCCACCGAGCCCTCGATCACCTCGGTGAGGTCGGTGTCGATGATCTCGGGCGCCGCCCCGGTATATTCGGTGGTGACGGAGACCACCGCCCGATCGACGTCGGGAAGCTCGCGGATCGGCAGGCGCAGCAGCGCGGCCAGCCCGAAAACGACGATCAAGAGGCTGGCGACGGCGGCGAGCACCGGCCGCCGGATGGCGAGATCGGACAGCATCGTCAGCTCCGCTCCGACGGTGCCGGCGCCACCGCGGTGCCGACGCCCTCGCCCTCCGCCGGCGAGCGGACATCGACGGCGCTGCCGTCGCGCAGCGACTGGATGCCGGCGACAACGACCTGATCGCCGACCGCGACGCCCTCGGCGATCTCCACCCGCCCCACCGTCCGCTTGCCGAGCGTGACGCGGCGGCGCTCGGCCTTGCCGCCGGCGACGACGAAGACGAACGAGGCGCCGCCCTCGACGGCGATCGCCTCCTCCGGCACCGTCACGCCGCGGCGGGCATCGAGCTCGAGGACGAGGTGCACGAACATGCCGGCCGGCAGCAGCCGGTCCGGGTTGGGTAGGCGGGCGCGGGCGCGAAAGGCGCGCGAGGTCGGGTCGATGCGGCTGTCGATCGCCACCACCTCGCCGACGAAGGTGCGATCGGAAAACGCCGCCGCATCGGCCTTCACGGCCTGCCCCACCTCGACCTGCCCGTAGACCATCTCAGGCAGCGAGAACTCGATCTCGACCTCGCCGAGATCGTCGATGGTGGTGAGCACGGTGTCGTCGTCGACGCGGGCGCCGAGATCGACCGAGGTGAGCCCGAGGACGCCGTGGAACGGCGCCCGCACGGTGCGATCGGCGAGGCGCCGGCGAGCGCGATCGACCGCGGCCTGGGCGATGGCATGCTCGGAGCGCAGCTGCTCGAGCATCGCCTGGCTCATCGTGTTCGAGCTGACCAGCGTTTGCGCACGCTCGAGCGCGCGGCTCTTCTCCTGCAGCGCGGCCTCGGCCTCGGCGAGGGTCGCGCGCTCGATCTCATCGTCGAGGGTGGCGATGACGGTGCCCTCATCGATCTCCTTGCCGGGGACGATCGACAGCGATTCGATGCGGCCGCTGGCGAGCGGGACGATGTCGACCGACTGCAGGGCGCGGGTGGTGCCGACGGCTTCGACGGAGCGCGCGATGTCGGTCTCCTCGGCGACGATCACCTCGACGGGAACCGGCCGCTGCTCGCGCGCGGTCGCGGCGGTCTCCTCCGCGGCGCTGCCGACGTGGTTGCGGTAGACGAGATAGCCGCCGCTCGCCAAGGCGCCGAGAAGGACCAGCGTCAGCAGCTGTTTCAGAAGCCACATGCAGACAAACCCTTCCCGCGAACGCCTCCGGCACGCGGCCTCCAAGACGCGGTCACCGGTGCGATCGCGCGCTCGAGTCGGAGCCGTTGCCGGGCGACTATACGCCAGCCGGCGCCCCTCGTGTAGCAGCCGGTTGCCGTGACCGGACGGCCACCGATTGCCGCACGCAACTGCGTCTCCTGGTGCTCTACGTCGCCGCCGCGGTGGTTGCCGCGCTCGCCCTCGGATAGCCTCGTGCTCCCAGCGCGGTGCGCTGCGTCAGGCGATCCGCGAGGCGATCCGCGAATCGACGACGACAGTGCCGAGCACGAGGTCGTGCAGCAGCCGCTTGCGGTCGGAGACGAGCCCGAACAACAAGACGAACGGCGTCAGGAACGTCACCGACACATAGAACAGGATCGCATGCATCAGGCCGAGCAGGGCGTAGATCCTGGGGCCGTACCACAGCCGGATCTGCAGCCCCATCAGCCGCATGCCGGGCGTCGCCGAGCCGCCGCCGACGAAGACGAGGAGGTGGTAGAGGATCGCGATCCCCGGCCACAGCAGCGGAAACAGCAGCCAGCCGAGACCGAGCGTGACGATGCCGAGCACGAACACGAACACCGCCGCCACCAGCGTGAACATCGAGATCAGCACGACATCGATCAGAAACGCGAAGATGCGGCGGGTCCGAACGGAATCGTAAAGCTCGGGGACGAGCCGCGGATCGAACGCGTCCTCGCGATCGAACTCGGCCGAGGGCGGTGCGCCCGTCCGGTAGGTATCATATTCGCTCATGGCCCTGAGATGGGCCCTCCTGTGCCTTTGTCAAAGCGGTCGCCAGCGGCGCCGGCGGCGCCGGCGGCGCCTGCTGTTTGCGTCGACCATCACGACCCGGCCGAGTCCACGGAATGCCGTCAGTCCGCGAGCCTCTTGCAGTAGATGACCTTGCCGTCGCCGGGGCGGTAAAAATCGGGCAGCTCGGCGACCGGGCGGTAGCCGGCGCGCTCGTAGAACGCGCGCGTCGCCGCGTAGGCCGGGCTGGAGGAGGTGTCGGCGTAGATCGTCACCCCGCCCGCCCGGCGGATGGCCGCCTCGGTCCGCTCGATCAGCTTTCCACCGAGGCCGTGGCCCTGCGCTTCCGGCGCGACGGCGATCCAGTAAAGGTCCCAGCTCGCGTCGGCTCCGGGCACCTGGCCATAGCAGGTGTAGCCGATGATCCGGTCGCCCTCGCCGACCAAAATGAACTCGTACCCCGAGGCTGCGCCGCGCTCGATGCGCTCCTGCGCGAGCTCTTCGGCAATCGCGATCTCGGCCGCGGAGAAGCGGCCGGTCGCATCGACGAGCGCGCGGATCTGCACCGGGTCGCTCGGCCGGATGGTCGTGCGCCAGACCCGGCGCGGGCTCGCCGGGGAGACCTTGCGCGGCATACGGTGATCGCGCCGGCGCGAGCCTGCCGCGGCGTGCGCCAAACCCTCGAAGAAGTTGCGGGCGTTGACGCCGAGCGTGCGCACCCGGTAGCCGCCCTCCTGGATGACGACGGTCGGATAGCCGGCGGCGCCGATCTTCTCGCCGATCAGCCGGAAGTCGGCGGCGCGGTTCGACCAGGTGCCGGTCGGATCGCCGCGGGCGGTGTCGAAGCCCACCGACAGCACGAGGAAGTCGGCCCCGAACTCGGCGATCCGGGCGAGCGCCTTGTCGAGCGTGGCGCGATAGACCTCCGGCGTGATCGTCTCCGGCAGCGGCAGGTTGAGGTTGTAGCCGGCGCCCGACCCCTTGCCGGTCTCCTCCCGAAAGCCGGTGAAATAGGGATAGGCGAAGCTCGGATCGCCGTGGATCGAGACGGTGAGGACGTCGGCGCGCTCGTAGAAGATGTCCTGCTGGCCGTTGCCGTGGTGGTAGTCGATGTCGAGGATCGCGACGGTGCCGTGCCGCGAGAGGTAGTTCGCGGCGATGGCGCCGTTGCACAGGTAGCAGAAGCCGCCGAAGGTACGCCGCTCGGCGTGGTGGCCGGGCGGCCGCACCAGCGCGTAGGCGAGCGGAGCGCCGTTCAGCACCTCGTCGGCGGCGGTCATCGCGCAGTCGGCGGCGCGGCGCGCGGCCGGCCAAGCGTTGCGGTTGATCGGCGTGAAGGTGTCGATGCACCAGTAGCCGGCGAGCACCGAGCTCTCCTTCGGCTTGCGCATCGGGTTGCGGACCGGGAAGACGTAAGGGTAGATCGACTTGCGTTCGGGGGCCTCGGCACAGGCCCGCTCGAGATACTCGACGAGACCGCCATGATGCACCTCGCGGATCCAGCGCTCGGGGAACCGGCGGGCGGGGACGGGGACGAAGTGGTCGGTCTTCTCGAGTTCTCGCAGGATCGCCCGGACCCGCACCGGCGCCTCCACATAGCCGCGCTCGCGCACGTGGTGGATCTGGTGGCGGTCGTTGACAACCAGCGGGATCTTCACGGAGAGCGCCGGCCCCGCGGCCTTCGGCGCCGCCTCCGGGTAGCGCGGCGGCCTGAGCGCCGGGGTCCCCGTCCGCGCAGAGGCAACCACCCGCTGGATGTAGTCCTCGGGGCAAACTTCGCCGTATTTGCGCCTCAGGATTGCGTCGATGATCGCGGCGAGCCGGTCGGGGGCCGGGAGCTCGTGCCGGCCCAGGCTGTCGAACACCAGATAGGGACTGTCGGTATCGCCGGGCTCCACTGGCGCCTCGTAGAGCGTGCCGGTGATCGGCCGCGCTCCGAAACGCTCGTAGAACTTCAGCCGCGCCGCGTTCTGCCGCCGGAGCTTCGGGTCGGGGCTGAGCGACGGCTCGTCCGGCAGGCATTCGAAGAACAGCCCCGCGGCCCCGAGCGCTTGCGCGTCGTTGCGCACCTCCTGGTACATGGCGGCGCCGATGCCGCCGCCGGTGGAGCCCGGAGCCGCGGACATCGTCTCGAGATAGGCGAAGTCGAGGTCGGGCACATAGAGCAGCGTGGCGAAGGCGCTGACCGAGCCTTCCGCCGTCTCCGCCACGAACAGGTGCGTGACGAAGCGGTGCTTGAGCGGGTCGGCGAGCTGGTCGGGCAGCTTGTCGATCTCGGCAGCCGGCATGCCGGGAAACTGCGCGCGCAGAATGTCCTGCACCTCGCTGACGGTGGCTCGGTCGGCCGACGGCGTCAGGTCCGGGATCTTGCGGATTCGCAACACTTCAGGTGACCGCGCTGACATGCACGCGGACGGCGGCGACGATCCGCGCGATCAGCCCGTCGTAGGAGATGCCGGACGCGGCGGCGGTGGCGGCGAAGCCGGCATCGGGCGCAATGCAGGGATTGGTATTGATCTCGAGCACCGTGGGCCGCCCCTCGCGGTCGACGCGGAAGTCCACCCGGGCATAGCCCGACAGCCCGGCCGCCGTCCAGCAGGCGCGGGAGAGCCCGGCAAGCTCGACGGCGAGCGCAGGCTCGCGCGCCTCGACGCCGAAATGGCGCGGCGTGTGGTGGTAGGCATGGCTCGCCGGGTCCCATTTCGCCTCGTAGTCGACGATCCGGGGCCGGCCCTGGGGAAGGTCGAAGACGATCTCGGGGATCGGCAGCACGCGCGGCCCGTCGGCCTCCTCGATCAGCGACACGTTGAATTCGCGGCCCTCGACGAAGGCCTCGGCGAAGAACCGCCCGCCGAAACGCGCCTCGCGCCGCGCGATCTCGCGCCGCGCTTGCCCGCCATCCACCACCGAGCCGGCGTCGATGCCGAACGATGCGTGCTCGGTATCCGGCTTCACGATCACGGTCAGACCCGCGGGCGGCGCCTCGGCGCTCTCCCACCAGTGCGGGGTCGGGATACCGCTGGCGGCGAGGAGCCGCTTGGTGCGGATCTTCGAGCCTGTCAGCTCGGTGGCAGCGGCGCCGGCGCCCGTGCAGGGGAGTCCCAGCCGTTCCATATGCCGGATGGCCAGGTAGGCGCGGCCGGCGTCCCCCTCGACCGCCTCCACCAGGTTGAACACCGCCAAAGGCGAGCGGGCCGCGAGCCCGGCGAGCGGCAGGAAGCGCGGCCCGATGTCGATGACCTCGGCGGCATGGCCGATGCGCAGGAGCGCCGCGGCGACCGTGGCGGCCGAGTCGAGCGTGTCCTGCTCGTCCGGGCGGTCCGGCACCGCCGCGTGGATCACCGGCACGAACCCCGGGCGCATCGTTCAGGCCGCGACCGAGGCCCGCCGGCGCCGCTCGAGGCCGAGCCGCCCGGCGGCGGCATCGAGGATGCCGCCCATCAACCAGTCGTAGCTGCGACCCGCGAGCCGGGCCAGCATCGGCAGGTCGGAATGCGTGGGATGGAGCCCCGCGATCGGGTTGGCCTCGAGGAACTGCGGCACACCGGCCGCGTCCGAGCGCAGGTCGATCCGCGCCGCGTCGCGGCACTCCAGCGCCCGGTAGGCCGCGAGCGCCAGCCCGCCCGCCAGCAGAGCCTCCGGATCCTCGGCGAGGCGGTAGATCACCCGACCCTCGCAGTGCTCCTTGTTGTCGAAGGAGTAGACCGGATCCTCGGCATCCGGCCGCACGACGATCTCGAGCACGCCGATCACCCCGGCCCCGGCGCCGTTGCCGAGAACGCCGACCGTGAACTCGCGCCCCTCGAGATAGGCCTCGGCGATCGCCGGCTGGCGGAACCGCTCGACCAGCCGCGCCGCCACCGCTTCGAGCTCGCCCCTGTCGGCGACGATCGAGGCGGCCTCGCAGCCTTTCCCCGTGCCCTCGGCCACCGGCTTGACGAAGAGCGGAAAGCCCAGGTCGACGGACCGCGCGTCCTCGGCGCGGCGCAGCAGCGCGAAGTCCGCCGTCGGCACCCCCTGGTCGCGCACCAGCCGCTTGGCCACGGCCTTGTCGAGCGTGGCCGCCATGGTGAGCGGGTCGGAGAATGCGTAATCCTGGCCGAACAGCTCGCAGAGCGCCGGCACCTGCGCCTCGCGTGCCCGGCCGCTGAGGCCCTCGGCGATCGGGAACACCAGGTCCCAGCTTTCGCCTGCTGCCAGCCGGCGGGCGAGCGCCGTGCCCCGCCCGATCCGCTCCACCTCGCAGCCCGCGCGCATCAGTGCCGCCTCGACCTCGGCGATCGTCTCCTCGGTGTCGAACTCGGCAACGTCGATCTCGGAGAAGCCCTCGGCGAGATACGCGTCGCGGGCATCGTAGACGAACCCGATGCGCATGGCTCAGCTCCTCCCGACCGGCAGCGCCTTCCCGGCGCCCAGCGGATCGCCCGGGTCGGGGTAGCGGTACACGTTGCCCTCGAAGTTCCTCAGCAGGAGGTCGTCGCCGTCGCGCCCGACCACGTAGTCCGGCAGGAGCGGGATCTTGCCGCCCCCGCCCGGTGCGTCGACCACGAACTGCGGCACGGCATAGCCGGTGGTGTGGCCCCTCAGCCCCTCGATGATCTCCAGCCCTTTCGACACCGGCGTGCGGAAATGCGCCGAGCCGGTGATCGGGTCGCACTGGTAGAGGTAGTAGGGTTTCACCCGGCGCATCAGCAGCCCGTGCATGAGCTTCTTCATCACCGGCAGGGAGTCGTTGACGCCCTTGAGCAGCACCGTCTGGCTGCCGAGCGGGATGCCGGCGTCCGCCAGCCGCTCCGTCGCCCTGGACACCTCCTCGGTCAGCTCGGCCGGGTGCGTGAAATGCAGGCTCATCCAGAGCGGGTGGTGCCGGCGCAGCACCCGCACCAGCTCGCGTGTCACCCGCATCGGCAGCACCACGGGAACCTTGGTGCCGAGCCGGACGAACTCGACGTGGCGAATCGCGCGCAGCCGGCCGAGCAGGTAGTCGAGCTTCTCGTCGGCCAGCGTCAGCGGATCCCCGCCCGAGATCAGCACGTCGCGAATTTCCGGATGCGCCGCGATATAGGCTAAGGCTTGCTCCCACTGGGTGCGCGAGAAGCTGTACTCGCCGCCGGGCTCGCCGACCATGCGCGAGCGCGTGCAGTAGCGGCAGTAGGTCGAGCAGAAGCCGGTGGCGAGAAACAGCACCCGGTCCGGGTAGCGGTGAACGAGGCCCGGTACCGCCGAATCATGATCCTCGCCCAACGGGTCGTCCGCCTCACCCGGCACGCGGAGGAATTCCTGCCCGACCGGGATGTGCGTGCGCCGGAGCGGCTCCTCCGGATCGGTCGGGCTCATCAAGCCGGCGTAGTAGGGCGTGATGCCGACCGGCAGCGAACCCTTGTGGCGCAGGACCGCGTCACGCTCACCGTCCGACAGGGTGAAGACCCGCTCGAGCTCGTGCAGGCTCTTGATCCGGGCGCGGAGCTGCCAGCGCCAGTCGTTCCACTCCTGCCACCCGACATGGGAGAAGAAGCGGCGGCGGAAGCTGCGTGCCTCGGGCCCGATGGGAAGGCCCGGTCGCCCGGATCGTCCCACTGTCGAATCGCGGGGGACCACGCCCGGCGCGGCCGCGGAAGGCGGCCAGTCGGGGATCAGTTTGCGGGGAGAGTGAACATGTGTCCCGTCGGGACTGGGAGGCTCTTCGGGCTCCAGCGGAACCGACTGAGCCGAGGCGGCTGCTTCCATCTTCGAGAACCGTCTCCGCGCCGAGAGGCGCCGTCGCGCGACAATCGCGGTTTCCGCCGCAGCACTCTCGACAAGGTATCGAATATGCGCGCTGCCGGCTCGAATTCAAGGGGATTTCCGGCGTGCCCTGGCCTTTTGTAAAATGCCTGAGCTATCCGGTGCTTGGAGTGGCGCGCCGGAAGGAACACACGGCACACATTCATCCAACAGGGAGCGTCCGGAGCCGATTCAGAGGCGGTCCTTCGCACGACCTCTCAAAAGCCGCCAAAGCGTGGGTTCGAAAGGAATTCCGAGGGTCTCGATGCCGATCCGTCCCACCGTCATCCGAGCGCCTTTTGAAGCATCGATGAGACACTCTCGGCGGCGCCCTTGAAGACCTCGGCAGAGATGGCAGACTGCTCTTCGCCTGAAGCCGTTGCGCTTCGCGCTGGAGCTCGGTCATGGCGATCACGATCGAGGGCGCGGTGGCCGCCATCCTCCTGCTCGCCGGGGGCTGAGTGCGCTGCAGGCGGCGAAGGACGGGAAAACCGCCCGGGGAAGGATCCGGTGCCGGACGGGCGCTCCGCTTGACCGGGGCCGGCGGCTGGGGTTCCATTCGCGATCCGGTATGGAATCGCCAGCGGAGGATGGTCGAATGCGGCTTTACTCCTGCATTTGCGGCAACACGCTGTTCTTCGAGAACTCGCGCTGCCTCGCCTGCGCGCGCGAGGTGGGCTGGTGCCCGGCGTGCCGGGCGATCCGCGCGCTCGAGCCGGCGGATGCCGGGTGCTGGCGCTGCGCCGAGCCGGCCTGCGGCGCGCTGCTCGCCAAATGCGTGAACTACGCGCGCGAGGACGTGTGCAATCGCTGCGTCCTGGCCGACGGGCTGGCGCCGGATGCCGGGCCGCTGTGCGACTGCTGCCGGTTCAACGCGACCATCCCCGACCTCTCGGTGCCCGGCAATCGCGAGAAGTGGGCGCGCATCGAGCGGGCGAAGCGGCGGCTGTTCTACATCCTCGACGGGCTCGGCCTGCCTTACGGCACTTCCGCCGAGGGCTTCGACCCGCCGCTCGCCTTCGACTTCAAGGGCGACACGGTGCCGGCCGGCGGGATCTGCCACAGCATGGGCGAGACCGAGCAGGTCTACACCGGCCACGCCGAAGGCAAGATCACCATCAACATCCGCGAGGCCGACGGCGCCGAGCGCGAGAAGCTGCGGGTGAACTTCGGCGAAGCGCAGCGCACGGTGATCGGCCATTTCCGCCACGAGATGGCGCACTACTTCTGGGATCTGCTGATTCGCGGCCGGCGCGAGGATGCCTTCCGCGCGGTGTTCGGCGACCACGAGAAGCCGCCCTACGCCGAGGCGCTCGAGCGCCACTACCGCGAGGGGCCGCCCGAAGGCTGGCGCGAGCGCCACATCTCGGCCTACGCCACCATGCACCCGTGGGAGGACTGGGCCGAGACCTTCGCCTTCTACCTCGACGTGGCTTCCGTGCTCGAGACCGCGGCGAACATGCGGCTGCTCGAGGCGGTGCCGTGGGAGGAGCTCGACGCCATGCTGGCCCGGTTCCACGGCATCGGCCTGATGGTCAACGAGATCAACCGCACCATGGGGCTGATCGACCTGGTGCCCGAGGTGATCACGCCGGCCGTCGAGGCCAAGCTGCGCTTCGTCCACGAGGTGGTGCGCGCCGCGGTCGCGGGGCGGGCCGGGGTGTCGCCTGACCCGCCAGGCTCGCCCACCGCACAGGCGGCGGCGCCATGAGCGGCCCGCCGGCCGCGCGGGTTGCGGAGCGGGGCTCCGGACCGGTCGAGGGCGTGCTGGCGGATGCGGGGGTCTGGGAGGAGGTGCGGCGGCTGGCGCGGGCGGTGGATGCGCGGCTGGAGGCGGCGGGCGCGCGGCTGACGATCGGCTGGGAGCCGACCTTCGTCTCGGCCAGCGACCGGCAGAGCCGGCACTGGTGGGTCGAGCCGCTGGCACCCGAGAAGCTGGTGGCGGCCCGGGCGCTGGGCCGGGCGCTGGCGCGCCGCTGGGCCCCGGGCGGCGTGCTGGTCGAGGCGCGCGGCAAGGCCTATGCGGGCGAGGCCGAGCCGCGCTGGACGCTCGCCTGCGTGTGGCGTCGCGACGGCGTGGCGCTGCGCCGGGGGCGGACGGCGCACGGGGCGCACGGGGCGCACGGGGGGCACGTGGCGCACGCGGGGCACGGGGTGGCCCGCGATGCCGCCGCGCCCGATCCGCGGCGGTTCCTGGGGACGCTGGCCGACCGGCTGGGCCTGCCGCGCTATCACGTGATCCCGTTGTTCGAGGCGGATGCGGGGGCGACGGGAGCGCCCGCCGGCTTCGTGCTGCCGCTCGGTGGTGGCGAGCCCTGGCGCAGCGAAGCGTGGAGGCTGCCGGAGGGGCCGCTGACCCTGCAGCCCGGCGCGGCCCCGGCCGGCTTCCGGCTGCCGCGCGGGCGGATCGCCGCGACCGGGCACCGGCTGGTGCGCGGCGTCGCCGCGGAGGTCTTCGGCGGCCGCCTCAGGGTCTGCCTGCCGCGCACCCGCGATCCGCGGCGCTGGTTCGCGCTGGTCGTGGCCGTCGAGCTGACGGCGTCCGAGCTCGCCATGCCGGTGACGCTGGCCGGACATGCGCCGCGCGCCGGCCCGCTGGCCGGCCGCTTCGACGTCGCCCCCGATCCCGGCGTGCTCGAGGTGAACATGCCGCCCGCCGCCACCTGGGACGAGTGGGAGGCCCGCGTCACCGATCTCTACGAAGCCGCCGCCGAGGCGGGGCTCGACACGCGGCGCTTCCTGCTCGACGGCCGCGCCGTGGGGACCGGCGGCGGCGGCCACCTCCTGCTCGGCGGCGCCAGCCCCGGAGACAGCCCGTTCCGGCGCCGGCCCGGGGTGCTGGCGCGCATGCTGGCCTACTGGCACGACCACCCCGCCCTCTCCTACGCCTTCGCCGGCGCCGGCATCGGCCCGTACAGCCAGCATCCGCGGGCCGATGAGGGCCGGCGCGGCGCGGTGGCCGAGCTCGAGGTGGCGCTCGCCGAGCTGATCGCCGGGCGCACCGAGCCGCACGCCGCGCTGCGCCATGTCCTCGTCGATCCGGCCGGCAATGCGCACCGCGCCGAGTTCTGCATCGACAAGCTGGGGCCGCCGATGCGCAAAGGCGGGCTCGGCGGGCTGCTCGAGCTCAGGGCCTTCGACACCCAGCCGACCGCGCGCCTGAGCCTGCTCGTGCACCTGCTGGTGCGGGCGCTGTTCGCCTGGCTCTGGCGCGCGCCCCGCCCGGCGCGGCTGGAGCGCTGGGGCGCGCGGCTGCACGACGCCTTCATGCTGCCCGAGGTGCTGCGCGCCGACCTCGACGCGGTGCTGGCCGACCTGGCGGCGGCCGGGCTGCACTTCGATCCGGCCTGGTTCGAGCCGCTCTGGGAGGCGCGGTTCCCCGTGCTCGGACGGGCCGGTGCGGAAGGCGTGGGGCTGGAGCTGCGCGCCGCGCTCGAGCCCTGGATCGCGCTCGGGGAGGTGGCCGCCAGCCGCCTCGTCGACTCCTCGATCGAGCGCCTGCAGGTGCGCCTCGTCGGCCCGCGCGCCCCGGCCTGCACGGTCCGGTGCAACGGCCATCCGCTGGCACTGCGCGGACTCGACCAGGCAGGGCGCGACCGGGGCCTCGGGGTCCGCTACCGGGCCTGGGAACCGTTCGACGGGCTCCATCCCGGCATCGCGCCGCACGCCCCGCTGGCTTTCGAGGTGATCGAAGCCGACGGCGGACCGCCGCTGGTCCACTGCCACTATCACACGCGCGCCCCGGATGGCGTCGACTATCCGTGCTATCCGCCCGATGCCGAGGAGGCCGCCCGCCGCCGTGCCGCCCGGTTCACTCGCGCGCCGCAGCGCGATCCGGACGATGTCGCCCGGACTGCGCGCCCGCTGCCCACGGCGCCCGAGCATCCCTTCACCGCCGACCTGTGCCGGGCCGCGCTCGAGCGCATGGAACGCTGACCACCCGCACGCCGCGCCCGCGGTCCGCCGGCCGTGGAATCCCCTTGCATGCGCGGGGCGTGTATGTATTGTGCACACAATGTATACGAAAAGAAGGGTCGAGATGGAGGCGAAGACATCCGCGCGCAGAGGCGGGCGACTTGCCCGGCGCGGTCTCCGCTCCGCGCCCGAGATCGATATGCTGCCGGGCCTGACCCGGAACCTGCCGGTGGTCGAGCCGATGACTCCCGAGCAGGTCGCGCGGATCGACCGCGCTTCCATGGATATTCTCGAGGAGGTCGGAGTCGTCTTCCGCGATCCGGTCGCACTCGATGACTGGAAGCGCGCCGGCGCGGACGTGCGCGGCGAGCGGGTGCATCTCGACCGCGGGATGGTGCGCGACCTGATCGCCACGATCCCTGCCACCTTCACCTATCACGCGCGGGATCCTAAAAAGAACGTCGCGCTCGGCGGGCCGCAGTCGATCTTCGTGCCGATGACCGGGGCACCCTACTTGCGCGGCCTCGACGACGTGCGACGCAACCCGACGCTCGCCGACCTCGCGATGTTCCACAAGCTGGCGCACATGTCGCCGGCGCTGCATTCCTCGGCGCACCACATCGTCGAGCCGATGGACCATCCCGTGTCGCACCGGCATCTGCAAATCACCTACTCGTCGATGAAGCACTCCGACAAGACGTTCATGGGCATGACCACGTCGGGCAGGAATGCCGAGGACGTGCTCGACATGTGCGCGATCCTGTTCGGGGCCGGGTTCATGGAGACGCATGCCGTCGTGACCGGCAACTGCAACGGCAATTCGCCGCTGGTCTGGGACGCCACCATGCTGGGCGCCATGCGGGCGTTCGCGCGGCGGAACCAGCCGGTGCTGTGCTCGCCCTTCGTGCTCGGCGGCGCGAACACGCCCGCCTCGACGGCACCGGCGGTGGCGCAGCTCAACGCCGAGGCGCTGGCCGCGCTCGCCTACACCCAGGTTATCCGGAAGGGCGCGCCGGCGATCTACGGCCACTATCTCTCGACCGTCTCCATGGCCTCGGGCGCGCCGATGGCGGGCACGCCCGAGATCAGCCTGATGAACTTCATGATCGGCCAGATGGCGCGCCATTACGGGGTGCCGTGGCGCACCTCGAACACGCTCGGCGGCGCCAAGACCCTCGACGCCCAGGCCGGCTACGAAAGCGCCACGACCATGATGGCCGTGCTGCTGGCAGGGGCCAACTACATCTGGCACTCCGCCGGCTGGAACGAGGCGGGGATGCACTGCTCGGTCGCCAAGTTCGTGGTCGATGCGGAGGTCTGCGCCATGGGCTACCGCATGGCCGAGGGCATCCGCTGGGACGATTTCGAGGAGGGGCTGGCCGCGGTGCGCGACATCGGGCCGGGCGGGCACTATCTCGGGCACGCGCACACGCTGGCCAATTTCGAGCGGGCCTTCTACATGCCGAAGCTCTTCGACAACAATGCCTACGAGCAGTGGGTGGCCGACGGCTCGAAGGACATCACGACGCGCGCCCTCGAGCGCGCCCGCCAGATGCTGAAGGCGTACGAGGAGCCGGCGCTCGACCCGGCCAGGGACGAGGAGCTGCGCGACTACATCGCCCGGCGCGAGCGCGAAATCCCGGCCGGGGACGCCCTGAACGAGGAGTACTGATCCCGCGCCTTGCGCCCCTGTGCACATTGCGCATAAGCTTAACATCTGGATTTCATTGGGATTTGCATGTGAACGTGAGTCATGGTTAACGAGCGCGGGCGTTTGCACCAAGGCTGAGTGGCCAAAGCCCATGTCATGCCCCGGCTTGACCGGGGCGTCCGGTCAGGGGAGGCCGCGGCCGCGTCCGGCCAAACGCCTGACCCTCACACCTCGCGCCCGGCGCGCCATTCCTTCCAGCGCAAGGCCACCGTGGCGCCGATCGAGGCGAAGGGCTCCGGGGGCAGCCGGCTGGGCGCGTCATAGGCCAGCAACTCGGCGAGGAGCGGATTGTTGCCCTGCCCCGCCAGCTCGGCCGCCAGCATGCCGGCGGCGGTGCCGCGGGCGACGCCGAGGCCGTTCTGGCAGCAGGCCGCGAACACGCCCCGCTCGACCTCGCCGAAGGCCGGGACGCCGTTCCGGCTGAGGCACAGACGGCCGGCCCAGCGGTATTCCATCGCCACCCCTGCCAGCATGGGAAAGCGCGCGGCGAAGCTGGCGTCGTGGCTGCGGCCCATGGCGCCGATGCGGCTCTCGCGGATCTCCATCGAGGGGTCGTAGGTCACGCGGTTGCGCACGACGATCCGGTCGCCGCCGGTGCCCGAGATGCGCCGGACCGTGGTGCCCATCGGGTCGGCCGGCGTCAGGCCCCAGCGCGGCGCGCCGCCGAGGCGCTTCACCTCCCCCCGAGTCAGCGCCCGCGTCATCGAGGCGTAGAGGTGGACGTGCATCAGCCGGCGCCGGAAGAAGCCGAAGCTCTCGGCGTGGCCGTTGACGCCGAGGATGACCCGGGGCGCGGTCACGGCGCCCTCGGGGGTCTCCGCCCCCCAGTCCGCGCCCTCGCGCGCGAGCGCCGTCACCGGGCTCTGCTCGAAGATGTCCACGACCGGCGCGAGGCCCCGGGCGATGCCGCGCACGAACATGGCGGGCTGGATCATGGCCGCGCCCGGGGTGCGCAGCCCGCCGAGATAGTAGCCGGAGCCGGTGAGCGCGCGCATGTCTTGAGCGTCGAGCAGCTCGTGCGGCTCGCCGAGGCGGGCGAGGTGCCGGGCATAGCGGGCGTTGTGCGCGAGGCCGCCCTGCGTGGCGGCGGCGTTGACCTTGCCGTCGCGGCTGAAGGCCTCCGGGCTCAGGCCGTATTCCTCCGCCGCCTCGGCCGCGAAGGCGATGGCGGCCCGGTTCAGGCGGATCTGCCTCGCGTCCGCCTCGGCGAGGCCGGCGTAGCCGTTCGAGGCGAGGTCGTGGGGCAGGTCGATCATGAAGCCGGTATTGCGCCCGGCGGGGCCCTCGCCGACGCGGCTGGCCTCGAGCAGCACGATCCGCTCGCCGGGGCGCAGCTGGCTCAGCCGCCGCGCCGCGGCCAGACCGGCGAAGCCAGCCCCGATCACCAGCCAGTCGGCGGTGATCCGCGCATCCAGCACCCGGGCCGGCGGCGCTGCGGGCAGGAGCGCGTTCCAGCCCGCCGGCCCGGGGTCCTTCGGGAGGCGGGTGACCCGGCTCAATCCACCGCCTCTTCCGGCGCCCGGTCGGACAGGTCGATCCAGATGGTCTTCAGCTCGGTGTACTGGTCGTGCGCGTGGAGCGACTTGTCGCGCCCGCCGAAGCCGGACTGCCTGTAGCCGCCGAACGGGGTCGTCACGTCGCCCTCGCCGTAGCAGTTGACCGTCACCGTGCCGGCCCGGATCGCCCGCGCCGCGCGCAGCGCCCGCTTGCCGTTGGCCGAGAAGACCGAGGCCGCCAGCCCGTAGGGCGTGTCGTTGGCCACCGCCACCGCCTCCTCGGCGCTCGCCACGGTGATCACCGAGAGCACGGGCCCGAAGATCTCCTCGCGCGCCAGCGGGTCGTCGCTGGCGACGTCGTCGAAGATGGTGGGCAGCACGTAGCCGTCGTTGCCCGTGCCGCCGAGCGCCACCGTGGCCGTGGCGCGGCCGCGCTCGAGCCAGGCGCAGACCTTGTCGAAGTGGGTGCGGTCGACCAGCGCGCCCAGATGGTTGGCCGGGTCGAGCGGGTCGCCGGTGCGCCAGTCGCGGGCGCGGGCCAGGATGCGCTGCATCAGCGGCGCCTTGACCGCCTCGTGCACGATCAGCCGCGAGGTGGCCGAGCAGTTCTCGCCCATGTTCCAGAAGGCGCCGTTGACCAGGTGCCCGGCCACCAAATCCAGCTCCTCGGCGTCCTCCATCACCAGCGCCGGGTTCTTGCCGCCGCACTCGAGCGTGATCGTCTTGAGGTTCGACTCGGCCGAATAGCGCAGGAAGCGCCGGCCGGTCTCGGTGGAGCCGGTGAACGAGATCATGTCGACATCCCCGTGCAGCCCCAGCGGCTCGCCGGCGCCGGGGCCGTCTCCGGTGATGACGTTCAGGACGCCGCGCGGGATGCCGGCCTCCATCGCGAGCTCGGCGACGCGGAGCGCGGTGAGCGAGGTCTGCTCGGCCGGCTTGACGATCACCGGGCAGCCGGCGGCCAGCGCCGGGCCGATCTTCCAGGCGAGCATCAGGAGCGGGAAGTTCCAGGGCAGCACCAGCCCGACGACGCCGATGGGCTCGCGCACGATCACGGCCATGACGTCCTCGCCCGCCGGCGCGGCCTGGTCGTAGATCTTGTCGATCGCCTCGGCGTGCCACTTGATGGTGTTGATCGCCTCGGGCAGGTCGACCGTGGCGCAGTCGCGGATCGGCTTGCCCGAATCGAGGCTCTCCATCACCGCCAGCTCGTGGCGGTTGCGCTCCATGAGCTTGGCGAGGCGGATCAGCGTGCGCTTGCGCTCGGCCGGGTGGAGCCGCGACCAGCGGCCGTCCTCGAAGGCCTCGCGCGCCTTTGCCACCGCGTGGTCCACGTCGGCCGCGCCGCAGGCGGCGACCTCGGCCAGCGTCGCGCCGGTGGCCGGGTTGACGGTGGGGAAGGTCGTGCCGGACTGCGCGCGGCGGAAGGCGCCGTCGATGAAGGCGGCGCGGGGCAGCGTCAGGCCATCGGCGATGGCGGCGTATTCCTCGCGGGTCAGGAGTTCCGCCATCTCAGGCCCCCGCGCGAAGCCGGTGGATGGTGGCGCCGGTCTCGCCCGCCTCGATGCGCGCGACGCCCAGGTCCATGATCTTCACGGTCTCGGCCAAAGCGCGCTTCTCGTCCTTGTCGAGCGGCTGCAGCGGGCGGCGCGGCGGGCCGACGGGGATGCCGCGCAAGCTGAGCCCGTGGCGGATGCACTGGACGAACTTGCCGCCCTGCTCGAGGAGGCGCATCAGGGGCAGCATCGCCGACATGATGCGCCGGCCGCGCGCGAAGTCGCCCTCGGCGACGCAGGCGCGGTAAAGCGCGATATGCGCCGCGGGCGCGAAGTTCGAGCCGGCGCAGACCCAGGCGCGGGCGCCCCAGGCGAAGAACTCGAGCGCCTGGTCGTCCATGCCGCAGGCGAGCTGGATGTGCGGGTAGTCGCGGGCCAGCAGGTGCAGCCGGTTGATGTCGCCCGAGCTTTCCTTGATGGCGCAGAAGTTTGGGCTTCGGCCGACGCGGTCGAGATAGTCCTCGTCCATCTCCGCCGCCATGCGGCCCGGGTAGTTGTAGAGCATCACCGGCAGGTTCGCCGCCCGGTCGATGGCGAGCGCGTGCAGCGCGTTCTCGCGCCCCGTGGGCACGGCGTAGGGCGGGGTCGTGATCAGGATGGCGTCGGCGCCGGCGGCCCTGGCCGCCTCGGCATAGGCGATGGACTCCTCGGTCCGGATCGCGCCCGTGCCGATGACCAGCGGCACCCGGTCGCGGATCACGTCCCTGGCGAGGCGCATCAGGCCGATGCGCTCCTCGGCCGTCTGGGCGTAGTACTCGCCGGTGGTCCCGGCCAGGACGATGCCGTCGACGCCGGCCGCAATCAGGTGCTCGGCCACCTCGGCGAAGCGGTCCCGGTCGATGGAGTGATCGTCGCGGTGGGGTGTGACGATCGGGGTGTAGATGCCCTCGAAGCGCATGGCCGGCTCCTGACCTTAGATGCATACATAATGTATACAGGACAGGCCCTGCCGGCGCAAGGGCGTCGTCAGGAGGCCGCGGGGACGTCGATCGGCAACGGGTTCGGCCGGACGAACATCTCCATGTGATCGCGCGACAGCGCCCAGTGCTCGAGCGTCAGCGCCACCGCCGCCTCCTCGTTCCCGGCCCCGATCACCTCGATGAACCGGTCGTGCTGGTCGGCCGCCGCGGCGATTCGCGCGCGCATCTCGGGGGCGCGCGCGCGCCAGAAGGTCTGGCCGATCCGGGCGTGGTCGATCAGCAGGCGCTGCAGGCTCGGCATCAGGTACTGGTTGTCGGCCATCTGGCCGATGGTGAAGTGGAAGCGGTCGTTCCAGTAGACCATGCCCTCGGCGGAATCCTCCTCCACCGCCTTGCGGAAGTTCGCCTGCACCTGGCGCAGCTGCTCGATCTGCGCCGGCCGCGCGTTCTGCGCCGCCAGCCGCCCGATCGAGGCGTAGATCAGCGGCGCCGTCATGAAGAAGTCGCGCATGCTCTTGTGGCTCATCGGCGAGACGATGGCGCCGCGGTTGTCGCGGAGCTGGACGTAGCCCTCGCCCGCGAGCTGGCGGAACACCTCGCGCAGTGGCGTCCGCGAGATGCCGTACTCCTGGCTGAGCCTGGTCTCGTCGAGGCCCACTCCCGGCTCGAGCTCGAGAGTGAGGACCTTGCGCTTCAGATCGGCATAGAGCCGTTGCTTGCTCGATTCCTGCATCGATTGGCGTCTCTCCGTCCTTGTGGCGCGTCGCTGGCTGCAAGCGAAGGACTGGCTCCCGCAGGGCGCGCTGCCACAGCATATCCACGGATTTTAGCATTGCACGTCCCTTCACGACTTGTATACAGTTCGCATACAGAAAGCGGGCGCTGGCTCCGCACGCGGCGGCAGACCGGATCTCTCGAGCCACAGGCCTCCAGAGCGCCTGCAAGAAAGACCAAAACGCGCATGCGACAGGAGGAGAGGAAGCGATGACCAGGCTGATGATGACGGACCGGCCGCTGCACCCGATGGCCGAGCCGGTCGCCGAGAAGTTCAAGGCCGGCCGGATGAACCGCCGCGAGTATCTGGCCACCATGGCCGGCCTCGGCGTCACCGCTGCCGGCGCCTTCGCGCTGGGCGGGATCACGCCGACAGCGGCCAGGGCGCAGGAGCCGCAGAAGGGCGGCGTGCTGCGCATCTCGATGCCGGTCAAGCCGTTCAAGGACCCGCGCACATTCGACTGGGCGGAGATGGCCGCCATTGCGCGTCAGTGCAACGAGTACCTGGTGCGCTGGAAGCGCGACTTCACCTTCGAGGGGCGCCTGCTCGACAGCTGGGAGCTCAGCGACGACGCGAAGACCTACACGCTCAACGTGCGCAAGGGCGTCACCTGGTCCAACGGCGACGCGTTCAACGCCGACGACGTCATCCACAACATCACGCGGTGGTGCGACGCGTCCGTCGCGGGCAATTCGGTGGCCAGCCGTATGGGCGACCTGGTCGACCCGGGCACCGAGCAGCTGCGCGAGGGCGCCGTGGAGCGGGTCGACGACCACACGGTCCGCCTCCACCTGCTCGCGCCCGACATCACGGTCGTGGCCGGGATGGCCGACTACCCGGCGCTGGTCATGCATCGCAGCTACGAGGGCGGCGACGACCCGATGCAGGCCCTGGCGATCTCGAACGGCCCGTTCCAGCTGGTGCGCTGGGACGTCGGCGTCGGCGCCGAGGTGAAGCGCCGGCAAGGCGACTGGTGGGGCGGCGAGGTCTGGCTCGACGGCGCGCGCTGGATCGACCACGGCACCGACGTGACCACGATGGTCGCGGCGCTCGAGGGCGGCGAGGTCGACGCGACCTTCGAGACCAAGCCCGATTCGCTGGCCCAGGTCGAGTCGATCGGAATCCAGTCGTCCGACATCGCGACCGCAAACACCTTGGTGATCCGGACCAACGTCACCAGCCCGCCCTATGACGATGTCCGCGTGCGCCGCGCAATGCAGTTCGCCGTCGACAACAACGCCGTGCTGGCGCTGGGCATCGACGGCGCCGGCCAGGTGGCCGAGAACCACCATGCCGGCCCGATGCATCCCGAATACGCCGACATCGGCCCGCATGTGCGCGACGTCGAGCAGGCGCAGGCGCTGCTGGCCGAGGCCGGGCTCGCGGACCACGAGTTCGAGCTGATCTCGGTCGACGACGACTGGAACCGCAACTCGGTGGACGCGGCGGCGGCCCAGATGCGCGACGCCGGCATCAAGGTGAAGCGGACCGTGATCCCCGGCGCGACCTTCTGGAACGACTGGACCAAATACCCGCATTCGGGAACCCAGTGGTATCCGCGCCCGCTGGGCGTGCAGGTCTACGCGCTCGCCTACAAGTCGGGCGTGGCGTGGAACGAGACCGGCTACAGCAACCCCGAGTTCGACGCCCTGCTGGCGGAGGCGCTGGGGACGCCGGACGTGGATGCCCGGCGCGAGATCATGGCGAAGCTCGAGCAGATCCTGCGCGAGTCGGGCATCATCATCCAGCCCTACTGGCGCTCGGTCTTTCGCTCGTACCGCGAGGGCGTGCACGGCTTCGAGGCGCACCAGTCGTACGAGCAACATCTCGACGAGGTCTGGCTCGAGAGCTGAAGCGGGAACCGGAGCGCCGCCGGGCGCCCCGAAGCCGCTTCCGGGCGCTGGCCGCAAGGCCCGACCGGGCGATCGGATGCCGTCGTGCCTTGCACGACCGGCCGCTTCGATCTAGCGCAGCAGCCGCGCCACGATGGGCGCGCCGATGATCACCACGATCAGCCGCACCAGGTGGTGCGTCACCACATAGGCCAGGTCCGCCCCGGCGACGATGGCGAGGATCGCCATCTCGGACTGCCCGCCCGGCGCGAAGGCGAGGAACGCCTCCATCGGCGGCGCCGCCCCGATCATGATGACGATCTCGGCGAAGACCAGCGAGATCCCGGCGAGCAGCAGGCAGTAGCCGAGCGCCGAGGCGACGTCGCGCCGCAGCTCGCGCACCGTCACGCCCGCATACTCGGCCCCTGCCTGCAAGCCGAGGAAGAACTGCGCCGCCAGCAGCAGCTCGGCCGGCGGCCGGTGCTCGACCAGCCCGGCCAGCGACACCACCGCGGTGGCCGCCATCGGCCCGATGATCGGCGCGCCGAACAGCCCGACGGCCCGCGCCGCGAGCCAGCCCAGCACGCCCGCCGCGGCCATCACCGCCAGCTCGGGCAGGGGGATGTCGAGGGCCGATTCGCCGAGCGGCCCGGTCAGCGACACGCCCCAGAGCCACTCCATCAGGAATGGCGCCAGCGAGACGATCACCAGCACCCGCGTGGCGTGCACCAGCGAGAGCGAGCGGACATTGCCCCCCGCCTCCTCGCCGAAGGCCAGCATGTCCTGCATGCCGCCGGGCATGGCGGAGAAATAGGCGGTCGGGCGGTCGAAGCCGCAGACCTTGCGAAACCACGGATAGCCGATCAGCCCGATCAGCGCGGTGAACGGGATCACCAGCGCCACCGAGTAGGCCATCTCGGGCAGCCGGTCGACCAGCGCCGGGGTGATCGCCGTGCCCACCGCCACGCCGAGCACGATGCGCATGGAGAGCGCCACCGGCCTGAAGCCCTGCAGGCCCACGCCGGCCAGCGCCGCGGCGAGGCAGCCGAACATCGGCCCCAGCATGAAGGGCAGCGGCAGGTCGAGGGCGTAGAACCCGGCCGCCCCCGCCGCCGAGGCGGCCAGGGCATTGAGCCGCGCGGGGGCGAAAATGGCTTTGACGGGGTGCATGCGGCTCCCTACCTACCCCCCGGCGGGGTCCTGATCAACGTCGCCCGCGCGGCCCTGCGACGATTGCGGCAACATCTCCTGCGACATTTCGGTGACTTTCCATACGCTTCTTGAGAACGGCGGCCCGGGTTGCTAGATTGAGCGTGTCGCCAGAGCTGAATCCGGCGGACCCGCGGTGGGCCCGCCAGCGCAACGAAGGAGGCAAGGGTTCTGACTCGACAACTCGCCGAGAGTGCGATGCGCACTCACGCTCCGCAAGCCGTGACGGCCGCGCCGGAGCAGCAGACCGAGAGCGACGAAGCCAAATCCGAGGACATTCCGTCCGTCGACGTTTCGGGTGACGATGCTCAGAGTGACGATGCTCAGAGTGACGATGCTCGGAGTGACCGGCTTCTCGATCTCATCACATCTTCCCTCGATCAGGACGGCGCCGAGGAGATCCTCGACATCCCGCTCGCGGGCAAGTCGACGGTGGCGGACCACATGGTGATCGCCTCGGGGCGCTCCACCCGCCATGTCGCGGCGCTCAGCGAGAAGCTGGTCGAGCGGCTCAAGGCCGAGGCCGGGACCCGCTCCCGCGTCGAGGGCCGCGAGGCCGCCGACTGGGTGCTGATCGACGCGGGCGACGTGGTCGTGCACATCTTCCGCCCGGAGGTGCGCGCCTTCTACCAGCTCGAGAAGATGTGGCTCGCCACGCCGGACAGGGCGGCGCGCCCCGCCTGACGGCGCGCGCGCCCCATGAACGTGCTGATCGCCACGGTCGGGCGCCTGAAGCCCGGCCCCGAGCGGGCGCTGGTCGACGACTATCTCGGCCGCGCCGGGCAGGCCGGGCGCCGGCTCGGCCTCGGCCCCTTCGCGGTCAGCGAGATCGACGAGCGCCGCGCGCGCGACCCCGCCGCCCAGTCCGCCCGGCTGATCGAGGCGATCCCGGCGGACGCCCACGCCATCGCGCTCGACGCGCGCGGCGAGGCGCTGACGAGCGAGGCGCTCGCCGCCCTGCTCGCCCGGCTGCGCGACGACGGCAGGCCCGCCGCCGCCTTCCTGATCGGCGGCGCCGACGGGCACCACGCGAGCCTGCGCGCCCGCGCCGACCGGCTGGTCTCGCTCGGCCCGATGGTCTGGCCGCACATGCTGGCCCGCGTGATGCTGGCCGAGCAGCTCTACCGCGCCGTGTCGATCCTCGCCGGCACGCCCTACCACCGCGGCTGATCGCCCGGTTGCGCGCTGCCGCCCCGCCGCTTAAACCCCTTGCGCAACCCGCCGCGAGCCGAGGCCCATGAGCGCATCCGACCCGACCGCATCCGACCCGACCGCATCGGACCCGACTGCATCCGACCAGAGCGCACCCCGCCACCGCCCGGTCGTCCTGACGATCCTCGACGGCTGGGGCCTGTCGGACAGCGAGGAAGGCAACGCGCCGCGCCTCGCGCGCACGCCGAACTTCGACCGCATCCGGGCCCGGTGCCCGCACGCCGCGCTCTCGGCCAGCGGCGAGGACGTCGGGCTGCCGGCGGGCCAGATGGGCAACTCCGAGGTGGGCCACATCAACATCGGCGCCGGCCGCGTGGTCCGGATGGACCTGCCGCGCATCGACGCTGCCATCGCCGAGGGCGCGCTCGAGGCCAACCCGGCGCTGGCCCGCTTCGCCGCCACGCTGCGCGAGACCGGGGGCACCGCGCACCTCATGGGCCTCGCCAGCCCCGGCGGCGTCCACGCGCACCAGCGCCACATGGAAGCCGTCGCCCGGACGCTCGCCGCCCGCGGCGTTCGCGTCAGGCTGCACCTGTTCCTCGACGGCCGGGACGTGGCGCCGAAGTCCGCCCGCGAGCAGGTGGCCGCGCTGCTCGACGAGGTGGGCGACGCCGCCACGCCGGCCAGCGTGATCGGCCGCTTCTACGCCATGGACCGCGACCGCCGCTGGGACCGGGTCGAGGCGGCCTTTCGCGCCATCGTCGCGGCCGAGGGCGCGCACGCCGACGCCCCCGACGCCGCCATCGCCGCCGCCTACGCACGCGGCGAGACGGACGAGTTCGTCACCCCCACGGTGATCGGCGGCCATGCCGGCATGGCCGACGGCGACGGCGTGCTGTGCATCAACTTCCGCGCCGACCGGGTGCGCGAGCTGCTCGGCGCGCTCCTCGACCCGGGGTTCGACGCCTTCGACGTCTCCGCCCGCCCCCGCCTCGCCGCGGCGCTGGGCATGGTGCAATATTCCGACCGGCTCGCCGGCCTGATGGATGCGATGTTCCCGCCCGAGCCGGTCAGCAACACCCTGGGCCGCTGGGTCTCGGCGCACGGGCTGCGCCAGTTCCGGCTGGCCGAGACCGAGAAGTACCCCCACGTCACCTATTTCCTCAACGGCGGCGCCGAGACGCCCGATCCCGGCGAGGACCGCTACATGGCGCAGAGCCCCAAGGTGCGCACCTACGACCTCGCCCCCGAGATGGCCGCGGCCGAGGTCACCGAGCGCCTGGTCGCGGCGATCCGCGAGGGCTACGACCTGATCGTGGTGAATTACGCCAACCCCGACATGGTCGGCCATACCGGCTCGCTCGCGGCGGCCATCGCCGCCTGCGAGGCGGTCGACCGCGGCCTCGGCACCGCGCTCGCGGCGCTCGCGGAGACCGGCGGCGCGATGATCGTCACCGCCGACCACGGCAACTGCGAGACGATGATCGACCCGGAAACGGGAGGGCCGCACACCGCCCACACCACCAACCCGGTGCCGGTGGTGCTGGTCGAGCACGGGCCCGCCGCCCGCCCGCGCCGCCTGCACGACGGGCGGCTCGCCGACCTCGCCCCGACGCTGCTGGCGCTGATGGGCCTGGCGCCGGCGCCCGAGATGACCGGGCGGGTGCTGTTCGCCGGGTGACGTCGCATCGCCGAGGCGGCTCGCCCCCGCCGCCCGGCGAACTATCTTTGCGTCGAGCCGAATTTGAGGCTAGTCAGTGCGGGCGGAACACGCTTTATGTTGACACGGCCCGGCGCGGCCGGCCGCGACCGACCGGCAGGTCACGCGGCCATCACAAGACCCGGAAAAGTACACGAGGCAAGTGGATGATGCGCAAGACGGTGATGGCACTTCTCGCGGGCGCGGCGATCGGCCTGGCGCTGCCCCAGCTGGTGGCGACGACCGGCGCGCAGGAGAAGCCCGACGGCGACTCGGCGCGGACCACCTACGAGTATCTCGACCTGTTCGGCGACATCTTCGAGCGGGTGCGGGTGGCCTATGTCGAGGACATCGACGAGAAAAAGCTGATCGAGGCGGCGATCAACGGCATGCTGACCTCGCTCGATCCGCACTCGTCCTACCTGCCGCCGCAATCCTACGAGGAGATGCGCGAGCAGACCAAGGGCGAGTTCGGCGGCCTCGGGATCGAGGTCACCATGGAGAACGGCTTCGTCAAGGTGGTCGCGCCGATCGACGAGACGCCGGCCGCCGAGGCCGGGCTCCAGCCCGGTGACTTCATCACCCATATCGACGGCGAATCGGTGCTCGGCATGAACCTGTCGGACGCGGTCGACAAGATGCGCGGCGCGCCCGGCTCGGAGATCGTCATCACCATCAGCCGCGAGGGCGCCGAGGAGCCGTTCGACGTCACCATCGTGCGCGCCGTGATCACCGTGCGCGCCGTGCGCAGCCGTGCCGAGGGCGACGTCGGCGTGCTGCGCATCACCGCCTTCAACGAGCAGACCGAGCAGAACCTCAAGGCCGAGATCGCGAAGGTCCGCGAGGAGATCGGCCCCGACAACGTGCGCGGCTACGTCATCGACCTGCGCAACAACCCGGGCGGCCTGCTGACCGAGGCGGTGGCGGTGGCCGACGCCTTCCTCGACACGGGCGAGATCGTCTCGACCCGCGGCCGCGACCTCGAGCAGGCCGAGCGGTTCAACGCCCAGCCCGGCGACCTGATCGAGGGCAAGCCCATCGTCGTGCTGATCAACGAGGGCTCGGCCTCGGCGGCCGAGATCGTCGCCGGGGCGCTGCAGGACCAGCGGCGCGCGATCCTGGTCGGCGCCAAGACCTTCGGCAAGGGCTCGGTGCAGACGGTGATGCGGCTCGGCGACCGGGGGGCGCTGAAGCTGACCACGGCGCGCTACTTCACGCCCTCGGGCCGCTCGATCCAGGCGCTCGGCATCGAGCCCGACATCCTGGTCGAGCAGCGCCGGTTCAATGGCGAGGACGAGGCGCCGCCGCGCGGCCCGCGCTCCGAAGCGGATCTGCGCGGCAGCCTCGAGTCCGACCTCACCGAGGAGGAGCGGCGCATGCTCGGGGAGGAGCGCGCCCGCCACGAGGCGATCGCCGCGCTGCGCCGCGAGGACTTCCAGCTCGCCTATGCGCTGGACCTGCTGACCGGGCTCGCCCTCTACGAGCGCGCCAGCCGCTGACCCGGTCGTCTCCCCCGCCGGGCGCGCCTTGCGGGGGCGGCATCCGATCCGCGCGCCGCGCAATGGATGGTCGAGAAACCGATGGCCGAGAACCCGACGCCGCCGGATGCCGCCCGCGACCACGCGCCGCGCAGGCGCGGTATCGAGGCGCTGCCCTACCGGCCCTGCGTCGGGCTGGCGATGCTCGACAGCGAGGGCCGCATCTTCGCCGGCCAGCGCGTCGACACGCCCCACGACGCGTGGCAGATGCCCCAGGGCGGCATCGACGCGGGCGAGACGCCGCGCCAGGCGGCGCTGCGCGAGCTGCGCGAGGAGACCGGCATCCCGCCCGGCAAGGTCGAGATCCTGCGCGAGAGCCGCTGCTGGCTGCATTACGACCTGCCGCCCAGCCTCGTGCCCCGCGTCTGGGGCGGCCGCTACCGCGGCCAGAAGCAGCGCTGGTTCGCGCTGCGCTTTCACGGCAGTGACGCGGACATCGACCTCGCCGCGCACCACCCGGAGTTCGCGCGCTGGGCCTGGATGCACCGCGACACGCTTTTGAGCAGGATCGTCCCGTTCAAGCGCGACACCTACGGTCGCGTGTTCGCCGAGTTCGCCGACCTGCTCTGATCGCCGCGCCCGGGCGCCCGCCACGGGGCGCCTTCCTCCCCCTCGCCCCATCGACCGGAACACCCATGCCGGCCGTCACCTGAGCCCGTCGAGCGCCAGCGAGCGGGTCGCGGCGCGGTAGGCGTGCTCGCGGGCGTCCGCCTGCATCGGCCGGCTCAGCGCCTCCTCGATGTCGCCGCGGGTCAGGCCGATGTCCTCGAGCATCCGGTCGTCCTTCTCCAGCAGGCCGCGCAGCTGGGCGCGGCGGCGGTGCTCCTCCATCCAGCGCAGGGCGCTTCTCGTCAGGATCGTCAGCATCTCTCGTCTCCTCGATCGTCGCGCCCGGCCCGACCGGGCGCCTCTGGAGGGCAATATGGCGGAAATGTTAATTCAGTAAATCGAAAAGATTTGACATAAGCGTTCAGACATGCTGAACATTGGCCATGCGTGGACTCAGCCATCTGCCGAGCCCCGGCGCGACGCTGGACATCGACCTGCTGAAGACGCTGGTCGCCATCGCCGACTCCGGCTCGGTCACCGCCGCGGCGGCGCGCGTGGCGCGCTCGCCGGGCGCCGTCTCCATGCAGCTCAAGAAGCTCGAGGACACCATCGGCCGGCCGCTGTTCGCGCGTTCGCGCCAGGGCATGGAGCTGACCGCCGACGGCGAGCGCCTGCTCGCCTTCGCGCGGCGCATCGTCGAGCTGCACCGCGAGGCGCTCGACGCCTTCCGCTGCCCCGACCTCGAGGGCCGCGTGCGCATCGGCACCATCGACGATTTCGGCGCGGTGCGGCTCTCCGAGGTGCTCGGCGCCTTCGCCCGTTCGCACCCGCGCGTCACCGTCGAGGTGACCATGGGCCCGGGCGCCGACCTGGCCCCCAAGCTCGAGCGCGGCGAGCTCGACCTCGCGGTGCTCACGCCGGGCTGCAACGTGCCCTGGCGGGTGACCGACCAGACCGTGCACGACGAGCCGCTGGTCTGGGTCGGCCGCGACGGCGGCCGGGCCCATCGCGAGCGGCCGCTGCCGCTGGCGCTCTCGGCGCCCGGCTGCTCGTGGCGCCGCGTCGCGCTCGAGGCGCTCGAGCGCGCCGGCATTGCCTACCGCGTCGCCTACACCTCGGATTACTACGAGGCGCACAAGGCGGCGGTGCTCGCGGACCTCGCCATCGCGGCCCTGCCGCTGAGCACGATCGGGCCGGGGCTGATGCAGATCCGTGGCCCGGCCGGCGCCTCCGGGGCGCTGCCCGATCTTGGCACGATCCGCATCGCGCTGCGCCTCGGCGCCGAGCCGACCCCGGCGACCCAGGCCCTGGCCGAGCGTATCTGCGAGAGCTACGGCGCCCCCGTCGCCACCCCCGTCGCGACCCCCGTCGCCACCCCCGTCGCCACCCGCGGGGCGGCGTGAGCCAGGGGGACGCCGGCGCGGAAGACTCCGGCGCGGAAGACTCCGGCGCGGGAGACTCCGGCGCGGGAGACTCCGGCGCGGGCGCGCTCGAAGGCCACGCGGTGCTCGTCACCGGCGCCGCCGGCACGCTCGGCCGCGCCATCGCTGCGGCGGTCCGCGCGGCCGGGGGCAGCGTCATTGCCACCGATCTGCGCGCGGGCGAGTGCATCGACCTCACCCACGACGTGACCTGCGAGGCCGGCTGGGCGCGGGCTATGAGCGAGGCCGAGGCCCGCCACGGCCGGCTCGACGGCCTGGTCAACAACGCCGGCATCGTGCATCTGGGCAGCATCGAGGACACCACGCCCGCCCAGTGGCGCGCGGTGATGGGGGTCAACGCCGACGGCACGTTCCTGGGCTGCCGCGCCGCCTGGCCGCTGCTGAAGCGCAGCCGGGCCGCGTCGATCGTCAACCTCTCCTCGGTCTCGGGCCTGGTCGGCGGCGCCAACCTCGCCGCCTACAATGCGTCCAAGGGTGCCGTGCGCCTGCTCACCAAGTCCATCGCCCTGCACGGCGCGCGGCGCGACCCGCCGATCCGCTGCAACTCGGTGCACCCGGCCTTCGTCGAGGGCGCCATGGCGGACGGCATCGCCGGCGCCGCCCGCGACCCGGCGCGGGCGCGCGCGAAGATGGCCCAGGCCATCCCGCTGCGCCGCCTGGCGCGGCCCGAGGAGGTGGCGGCAGCCGTCGTCCACCTGCTCTCCCCGGCCGCCGCCTTCATCACCGGCAGCGAGCTGGTGATCGACGGCGGGCTGACCGCGGCTTGACCCAGGGTCCGGTCAAGTCCATGCATCTGCCGGAATTGCCTCGGAGGTGAGACGAATGCGACTGCTCTCCTGGTTTCTCGGGCGGCTGGTGCGCGAGGGCACGCTGACGGTGATCGGCCCCGACGGCCGCGCCGAGACCTTCGGCGGCGAGCCGGGGCACCAGGTCACCGTGCGCATCCACGACCCGCGCTTCGACTGGCGGCTGCTGAAGGGTGCCGAGCTGATGGTACCCGAGGCCTACATGGACGGCAGCCTGACCTTCGAGAAGGGCAATCTGCGCGAGCTGATCGCGCTCTACAACACCAATCTCGAGCGGCGCGGCGCGTCCCAGGTCGAGACCGCCTTCGAGCGCGTGGTGCGCGTGACGCACCGCTTCATCGACCACAACACGCCGCAACGGGCGCGCCGGAACGCCGCGGCCCACTACGACATGGGCAACGAGCTCTACCGGCTCTTCCTCGACGAGGACATGCAGTACTCCTGCGCCTACTTCCCCACCGGCGAGGAGACCCTGGAGCAGGCCCAGCTCGCCAAGAAGCGCCACATCGCGGCGAAGCTGCTGCTCGCGCCCGGCCAGCGCGTGCTCGACATCGGCTGCGGCTGGGGCGGCATGGCGCTCTATCTGGCGCAGGTGGCCGATGTCGAGGTGCTCGGCGTGACGCTGTCCGAGCGCCAGCTCGAGGTCGCCCGCGCGCGGGCGCGCGCGGCGGGGCTGGCCGACCGCGTGACCTTCGAGCTGATGGACTACCGCGACGTCCGCGGCCAGTTCGACCGCATCGTCTCGGTCGGCATGATGGAGCATGTGGGAATCGGCCAGCTCGGCCCCTATTTCGCCAACGTCCTGCAGCGGCTGACGCCGGACGGGGTGGCGCTGATCCACTCGATCGTGCGCAAGGAGCCGCCCGGCCTGACCAGCACCTTCACGCGCAAGTACATCTTCCCCGGCGGCTACATCCCGGCGCTGTCGGAGACCATGGT
Organism: Thermohalobaculum sp.; assembly: GCA_035513135.1. Taxonomy (GTDB): domain Bacteria; phylum Pseudomonadota; class Alphaproteobacteria; order Rhodobacterales; family Rhodobacteraceae; genus Thermohalobaculum. The sequence goes on along the minus strand of DATKCQ010000173.1, from coordinate 4,282 downwards.
GGCGGTCGAGCGCGCCCGGCTGTGGCTGCTCGACTGCGAGATCTGGCGGCGCCACTACGGGCTGACCATCGGCCACTGGTACGACCGCTTTGCGGCCAACCGCGACAAGGCCAAGGCGATGCACGACGAGACCTTCTGCCGCATGTGGGAGGTCTATCTTGCCGGCGCCGAGGGCGCCTTCCTGACCGGCCCGATGGCGGTGATGCAGCTCCAGCTCGGCCGCCAGCGCGACGCGGTGCCGCTGACCCGCGACTACCTCGCCGAGCAGACCGGGCGGTTGCGCGCCCGCGAGCGCCGCGAGGCAGGGTCGAAGAGCGGGCCGCACGGGGGGCGGCACGGGGGGCCGCACGGGGAGCCGCACGGGGGGCCGCACGGGGGGCCGGACGCGGGGCACGACAAGGCGCCGTCGATCGAGCCGGCCAAGTAAAGGGCTTGCCACGCCCCCGACTCGGCCTTATATGGGCGGCAACATCGCGGCGGCCTCGCCGGTCCCGGCGAGACCCCCACCGGGTTTCATGGCGGGCCGCCGGGCCCGCTTTTGATTCGTGCCGGTGATTCGTTCAGGCGAGTCGCGCCGGTGAATCGCGCCGGAGGAGTGCCGCGCCGCAATGTCCGACCAGGCCGCCAGCAATCTGATCGCCAGGGCCCCCGTGGACCAGCGCCTCGCCCGCATCGTCACGCCGACGGTCGAGGGCATGGGGTTCCGCCTGGTGCGCCTGCGGCTCATGGGCGGCAAGCGCCCGACCCTGCAGATCATGGCCGAGCGGCCCGACGGCACGATGGAGATCGAGGATTGCGCCGAGCTCAGCCGCGCGCTCTCGGCGGTGCTCGACGTCGAGGACCCGATCGCCGGCGAGTACACGCTCGAGGTCTCCTCGCCCGGCATCGACCGGCCGCTCACCCGGCCCGACGACTTCAGCCGCTGGGCCGGCTACCAGGCGCGGCTGGAATCGGACGAGCCGATCGACGGGCGCCGCCGCTTCAAGGGCACGCTGACGGGTCTCGAGGGCGGCGCGGTGCTGATCGAGACGGCGGAGGGACCGGCCCGGGTGCCCATCCACGGGCTCGCGGACGCCAAGCTGGTGCTGACGGACGCCCTCGTCGCCGAATCGCTGAAGGCGCGCAAGCACGCGTTCGACGCGGCGCAGTTCGACGCGGTCGAGTACGAGGACGACGCCGGGCAGGAAAACGCGGAGGCCGAAGCCTCCGGCGCGAAGAAGGACGCATGAAGATGGTCAGTGCGAACAAGCTGGAGCTGTTGCAGATCGCCGACGCGGTGGCGCGCGAGAAGCTGATCGAGCGCGACCTGGTGCTCGAGGCGATGGAGGAGAGCCTCGCCAAGGCCGCCCGCTCGCGCTACGGCGCCGAGTACGACATCCGCTGCTTCATCGACCGCAAGACCGGCGAGACCACCATGCACCGGGTGCTCGAGGTGGTGGCCGACGACGAGATCGAGAACCACTTCACCCAGCTCGGCTTGAAGGAGGCCCGCCTCAGGAACCCCGAGGCCCAGGTCGGCGACTTCATCACCGAGCCGCTGCCGCCCATGGACTTCGGCCGCATTGCGGCGCAGACCGCCAAGCAGGTGATCGTGCAGAAGGTCCGCGACGCCGAGCGCGAGCGCCAGTTCGAGGAGTACAAGGATCGCGTCGGCGAGATCGTCAACGGCATCGTCAAGCGCGTCGAGTACGGCAACGTCATCGTCGATCTGGGCCGTGCCGAGGCGATCATCCGCCGCGACCAGTTGATCCCGCGCGAGACCTACCGGGTCGGCGACCGCATCCGCGCCTATGTGCGCGACGTGCGCCGCGAGGCGCGCGGCCCGCAGATCTTCCTGAGCCGCACGGCGCCCGAGTTCATGGCCAAGCTGTTCGCCATGGAGGTGCCCGAGATCTACGACAACATCATCGAGATCAAGGCGGTGGCACGCGACCCCGGCAGCCGCGCCAAGATCGGCGTGATCTCCTATGACAGCTCGATCGACCCGGTCGGCGCCTGCGTCGGCATGCGCGGCAGCCGCGTGCAGGCGGTGGTCAACGAGCTGCAGGGCGAGAAGATCGACATCATCCCCTGGAACGAGGACGCCGCCACCTTCATCGTCAACGCGCTGCAGCCCGCCGAGGTCACCAAGGTGGTGATGGACGAGGACGCGCGCCGCATCGAGGTGGTGGTGCCGGACGACCAGCTGAGCCAGGCGATCGGGCGCAGGGGCCAGAACGTGCGGCTCGCCAGCCAGCTCACCGGCTGGGACATCGACATCATGACCGAGGCCGAGGAGTCCGAGCGCCGCCAGCTCGAGTTCAACGAGCGCAGCCATATGTTCATGGAGAGCCTCAACGTCGACGAGATGGTCGCCCAGCTCCTGGTCTCCGAGGGCTTCACCACGCTCGAGGAGGTGGCCTACGTGCCGCTCGAGGAGATCGCCATGATCGAGGGCTTCGACGAGGACACCGCCGAGGAGCTGCAGGCGCGCGCCCGCGAGAGCCTCGAGGAGATCAATCAGAAGGCGCTCGCCGAGGCGCGCGGGCTGGGCGCCGAGGAGAGCCTGATCGAGTTCGAGGGCCTCACCACCCAGATGCTGCTGGCGCTGGCCAAGCAGGGCGTGACCACGCTCGACGAGTTCGCCCGCTGCGCCGACTGGGAGCTGGCGGGCGGCTACACGGTGATCGACGGCAAGCGGGTCAAGGACGAGGGGCTGCTCGAGAGCTTCGAGATCAGCCTCGAGGAGGCGCAGTACCTGGTGATGAAGGCCCGCGTCGATCTGGGCATCGTCGATGCCGCCGAGCTCGAGGCGCTCGCCGCCGGCGAGGCCGGGGAGGCCGGCGACGGGGAGGCCGGAGACGGGGAGGCCGGAGACGGGGAGACCGGAGACAGGGAGGCCGCGCAGACGGACGCCGAGGGCGGCGCGCAGGCCGGCGCGGAGGCCAGGCTGGCGTAAGCCCGCCTGGACGCTTGAGTGACGCGGGGCGGCGCCCTGAAGACCCGCAGCGGGCCGGAGCGGCGCTGCATCGCCAGCGGCGAGAGCGGCCCGACGGCGCGGCTGATCCGGTTCGTGCTGTCGCCCGGGGGCGAGGTGGTGCCCGATCTCGCGGGCAGGCTGCCGGGCCGGGGCGTCTGGCTCACGGCGGACCGGGCGCTGGTCGAGCGGGCGGTCGCGCGGCGCCTGTTCGCGCGCGCCTTGCGGGCGCAGGCGGCTGTGCCGGACGATCTCGCCGACCGGCTCGAGGCGCTGCTCGCGCAGCGGCTCGTCGAGCTGATCGGCCTCGCCCGCAAGGCGGGCCAGGCGGTGACCGGCTTCGAGAAGGTGCGCGACCGCCTGAAGCACGGCGCGGCCGGCGCGCTGGTCGAGGCGGCGGACGGTGCGCCGGACGGCAAGGGCAAGCTCGCGCGGCTGGCCGGCGAGACGCCGGTGATCGGCGTTCTGACGGCGCAGGAATTGGGTTTGGCTTTTGGCCGCGATTTTGCGATACATGCCGCGCTCGACCGGGGCGGCTTCGCGGATCGCACGATCGCCGAGGCGCTGCGGCTCGAGGGTCTTCGGGCAGCGGCGTCTGGAGGCGCCCCCAAAGGGCGCGCGGCTGGCCGTTGACAAGGCAAGGCAGGAGGGCCCGAAGGCGGGCCCCGGACAGGGTGACGGATGAACGATACGGATAGCGGCGACAACAAGGGCGGACGCCGGGCGCCAAGCCGGGGCGGCGGCACCGTGCGCGGCTCGGTGCGCCAGAGCTTCAGCCACGGGCGCTCCCACGCCGTCGTCGTCGAGACGAAGAAGCGGCGCCTGGTGACACCCCCGGACGGCGCCAAGCCGGCCGGCACCGGCACCATCACGCTCAAGCCCGCCGCGCCGAAGCCGGCCGCGGCGCCCGCAGCCACGCCCGAGACCGAGGTCGCCAGAAAGGCGCCCAAGCCGGCAGCCAAGGCGGTCGCCAGGGACACCCCCGAGGAGACGCGGGACGCGGAGAAGAAGCGCCCGGCGATCCTGCGCACGCTGTCCGAGGAGGAATATTCCCGTCGCCTCGAGGCGCTGAAGCAGGCGCGCAAGGACGACGAGGTGCGCCGCCAGCGCGAGGCCGAGGAGGCCAGGCTGCGCGAGGCGGAGGAGGCCAGGCGCCGCGCCGAGGACGAGGCGAAGCGCAAGGCCGAGGAGGCCGAGGCAGCGACGCGCCGCCAGGTGTCGGAATCCGAAACCGAAACCGAAACCGAAACCGAAACCGAGGCCGCGGCCGCGGCGGAAACTGAGGCGGAAACCGGGGCGGGGGCGGAGACGCAGGCGGCCGAGGAG
>DATKCQ010000172.1:0-11771 GCA_035513135.1 Thermohalobaculum sp. | reverse complement strand
CCCTATGCCCTTGCCAAGGCGGCGCAATCCGCCCTGACCCGGGCCTGGGCGGCCGAGGCCGGCAACCGCCTGACCATCGCCGAGATCGTCCCCCCGCCCATGCCCACGGCGCTGCGCGGCCGCTTCTATCCCGGCGAGAACCGCGACCTGCTGTGTCCAGTCCAGGAGGCCGCGCGCCGGCTGATGGACCGGCTCCGGGACGGGCAGATCACGGGCGCGGGGCGGATCGAACTCTGACCCGATCGAACGCCCCCGGCCTCAGGCCTTGCGCGCATACGGGTTCTCGCCCTTGCGCATCGCCAGCCGGATCGGCACGCCCTTCAGCCCGAACGCCTCCCTCAGCCCGTTGACCAGGTAGCGGGTGTAGCTCTCGGGCAGCGCCTCGGGGCGTGAGCACCAGGCGACGAAGCTCGGCGGCCGCGCCTTGACCTGCGTCATGTAGCGCAGCTTGACGCGGCGGCCCGAGACCGCCGGCGGCGGGTGCTCCTCGACCACTCCCTGAAGCCAGCGATTGAGCCGCGACGTGCTCACCCGCACGTTCCACAGCCGGTGAACCTCGACAACCGCCTCGCGCAGCCGGTCGAGGCCCTTGCCCGTCACGGCCGAGACCGGCACCAGCGGCGCCCCCTTGAGCTGCGGCAACAGCCGCTCGAACGCCTCGCGCAGGGCGCGCAGCCGGGCGGGCTTGCTCTCGACCAGGTCCCACTTGGAGATGGCGATCACCACCGCCCGTCCCTCGCGCTCGGCGAGATCGGCGATGCGCAGGTCCTGGGTCTCGAAGGCGGTCGCCTCGTCCATCAGCACCACCACCACCTCGGCAAAGCGAATGGCGCGCAGCGCATCGGCCGTCGACAGCCGCTCGACCTTCGCCTGCACCCGGGCCTTGCGGCGCAGCCCCGCGGTATCGAAAATGCGCACCGCGCGCCCGCCCCAGTCGCAGGTGATGGCGATGGCGTCGCGCGTGATCCCGGGCTCGGGACCGGTGAGCAGCCGGTCCTCGCCGATGATCGCATTGACCAGCGTGGACTTCCCGGCGTTCGGGCGGCCCACCACGGCGATCTGCAGGGGACGGTGCTCGGCCAGCGCGTCGGCCTCGAGGTCCGCCTCGCCGGCCGCGGCCTCCTGCCCGGCCAGCCACTCGGCGTGGCCCGCGATCGCCGCGTAGAGATCGCTCATGCCCTCGCCGTGCTCGGCCGAGACCGGGATCACCTCGCCCAGCCCCAGCGCATAGCCCTCCAGCGCCCCGGCCTCGCCGTCGCGTCCCTCGGCCTTGTTGGCGCAGACGATGACCGGCACGCCGCCGCGGCGCAGCAGCCCGGCGAACACCTCGTCCACCGGCGTCAGCCCGGCCCGCGCGTCGATCAGCAACAGGCACAAATCGGCCCGCTCGATGGCCCGCTCGGTCAGGCGTCGCATGCGGCCGGGCAGGCTGTCGTCGGAGACGTCCTCGAGGCCCGCCGTGTCGACCACGGTGAAGCTCAGATCGCCGAGCCGCGCCGCGCCCTCGCGCAGGTCGCGCGTCACGCCCGGCTGGTCGTCGACCAGCGCCAGCCGACGGCCGACCAGCCGGTTGAACAGCGTCGACTTGCCCACATTGGGGCGCCCGATGATCGCGACTGTGAACGGCATCGGTGCCTCCGGCGGCCCGGCTCCGCGGCGGCTCAGCGGAACGCGTGCAGCCTGCCCCGGTCGGTCAGCACGTAGACGGTGCCCCCGGCCACGACCGGGCCGGTCACCGAGCCACCGTCGAGACTGGCCCGCGCGCGCTCGGCGCCGGACTGGGGGTCGAAGGCGATGAGATTGCCGCGGCTGTCGGTCAGCAGCAACTGGCCGCCCGCCAGCACCGGGCCGGAATAGGCGATGGGGTCCTTGCGCTTTTCCGGATTGCGGAAGGCGGGAAGTTCAGTCGCCCAAAGCGTCGCGCCGTCGCGCACCGAGAGCCGCATCAGCACCGCCTCGTCGGAGACCAGGAAAACCGTGTCGTCCGCCGCCCACATCGGCCCCGGCGAGCCGATCGAGCGGGTCCAGGCGCGCTGGCCACTGCGCCCGTCGATGGCGATGATGCGCCCCGCCTGGTTGGCGGCCAGCACATAGGGCCCAACGACCATGGGATCGCCGGAGATGCCGATGATCTGCGAGCGCGCGAGCCCGCGCCGCCCGCTGGTGAGCACGGCGTTCCAGAGCGGGCGACCGTTGTTCGCCGTCGCGGCGAGAAGCTCACCCGACGCGAAGGGCAGCAGCGCAATGTCGCCGGCAATGGCCGGGCTGGCGCCGCCGAGCAGCCCCGCCGTGGCCGGTCCGCCCTGCAGGCGCCAGCGCGCGCTGCCGTCCTGGGCGTTCAGCGCGGTGGCCCGATTGTCGCCGCCCACGGCGATCACCAGCCCGCCTGCGGCGGCCGGGGCGGCGCGGAACGGTGCGCCGAAGAACTGGCGCCAGAAGATCTCGCCCGATGCCGGATCGATGGCCAGCACCTCGCCGAAGCCGGTGGCAGCGAAGATGCGGTTGCCATCGGCGGCGAGGCCGCCGCCATAGCCCGCGTCGGTGCTCTCGCCCTCGGGCACCAGGCTGGTCCGCCAGCGCTGGCTGCCGGAGCCGGCGTCGAAGGCGGTGAGCGTGGCCTGGGCATCCAGCGTGTAGACGGTGCCACCGACCACGATGGGCCGGCCGGTGACCGCTCCGTCACTGCCGCCGGAGCCGGCGTCGGCGGTCCAGGCGCGGTTCAATGCGGCGGGCCCGGCGAGGTGGCCGGGATTGTGCGAGGCCGTGCCGTTCGTCTGGCTCCAGTCGGCGTTGCGCACCGGCTGGGGCAGCGGCTGCGCAACCGGCGAGGCCGGGGCCGTCGAGGCATCGGGCCGGATCCGGATGCGCTCGCCCTCGAGGATATCGTCGTCGCCGCCGAACAGGCCGCAGCCACCGAGCGCTAGCAGGGCGATCAGCGCGACGCGGGGCACGAGAGGTGCCCACGCGGGACGGCGGTCGGCGCAGCGATGGACGCTCGGCATGGTCGGCTTCCCCTCTTAGGTTTCCCCGCCGGACGGCAGCTCTCCGCCGCTGGCGACGAGCAGCGCGGCGGCGCGTTCGATCAGGTCACGGGTCGCCTCCGGGCTTTCGAGAACGGCCTGGAGATCGGCATGGGCAGCCTGCATGTCGCCGGAATTGAGCCTGACAACCGCCCGCAGCTCCAGCGCCAGCAGGCGGTAGGGCGCACCCTCGGCGGCGAGCGGGTCGAGCTCGGAGACCGCTTCGGAGGGCTGCATGGTGGCGAGGCGCAGCCGGATCGCCTGGAGCCGGGCAAGGTCGGCATAGACCGGCGAGAGGCCAGGCGTCGAGGCGACCTCCCGGTAGAGCGCGGCGGCCTCCTCCGGCCGGCCCGACCCGGCGTGGGCGCCGGCCAGCCGCAGCCGGGCGATGACCTCCGCCGGACCGTTGACCCGCTCGAGCAGTCCCTGCTGGTCCTCCACCGAGGCGATGTCGGTGTTCAGGAAGACGCCGCCCAGCTCGCGTGCCGCCTCGTGCTGGCGGTGCTGCCACCAGTTGAGCGCGGCGGTGCCGGCGATGATCAGGACGATCGCGGCAATCGCCCACGGGCCATACTTCTTCCACAGCCGGAACATGCGGTCCCGGCGCACCTCCTCGGAGACTTCGCGAATGAAGGAGTCGCTGTCGCTCACTCAGGGCTCTCCTGAAAGGCTCTCCCGAAAGGCTCTCCCGAAAGCCTCTCGCATCGGCATCGAGGGCCGAGGTTTAGCGCCCGTGCCATGGAAATAAAAGCGCAATCGGCGTCATCCGGCGCGCCGGATCAGGTTACCTGGACTTGTACGTGTGCTCGGGCGCGGGGAAGGCGCGGGCGCGCACCTCCTCGGCATAGGCCGCGACGGCGGCGCGCATCATCTCCTCCATGTTGCCGTAGCGCTTGACGAAGGTGGGCACCGCGGGGAACAGGCCGATCATGTCCTCGAACACCAGGATCTGGCCGTCGCAGCCGGCCGACGCGCCGATGCCGATCGTCGGGATCGAGACCTCGCGGCTGATCCGGTCGGCCAGCGGCGCGGCGACGCCCTCGACCACCACCGAGAAGGCGCCGGCCGCCTCGACTGCCTTGGCGTCGGCCACCACCGCGTCGAAGCGGGCCTCGTCGCGCACCGCCCTGAAGCCGCCGGCGGTGTTCATCGCCTGGGGCATCAGGCCGATATGGGCCATCACCGGGACGCCGCGCCGGGCCAGGTACGCGATGGTCGGGCCCATGTCGGCGCCGCCTTCGAGCTTGATGGCGTGGCACCCCGTTTCCTTGACCACCCGGGCGGCGTTGCGAAAGGCGGTCTCGGGGGACTCCTCGAACGAGCCGAAGGGCATGTCGACCACCACCAGCGCCTTGTCGGCGCCGCGCACCACCGCCTGGCCGTGCATGATCATGTGTTCGAGCGTCACGCCCAGCGTGTTCGGCATGCCGTGGATCACCATGCCAAGCGAGTCCCCGACCAGCAGCAGGTCGCAGACCTCGTCGCAGATGCGCGCCACGTGCGCGGTATAGGAGGTCAGGCACACCAGCGGCTCGGCCCCCTTGCGCGCCATGAAATCGGGGACCGTCATGCGTTTGTGGCCACGCTCGGGGTGGGCGATGGCGGACTTCTTCGAGATGCTGCTCCGCGTGGACATGGGCTCCCCTCCTCGTTGCCGGCGCGACCATAGCCCGCCGGGGCAGCAGGCAAAAGGCCCCTCAGGGCGCCGCGCGGGGCGGGCTCAGCCGATCGAGGCGCAGCCGGTGGCGCTCGTCGGTCAGGCGCCACACACCGGCGTTGATCGCGAGCAGCACGCCGAGCCCGGTCGCACCGGCGATCAGGAAAATGATCAGTAGCTGGTACTTCACCGCTTCGGTCGGATCGACGCCCGAGAGTATCTGGCCGGTCATCATTCCGGGCAGCGCGATCACCCCCGTCGCCGCCATGGCGTTGATGATCGGCGTCATCCCCGAGCGCATGGCGCGGCGGGCGAAGGGCCGGGTCGCCTCCCAGCGCGTCGCGCCGAGCAGCAGGCGGGCCTCGACGGCCGCCGCCTCGCGCCACAGCGCGATCGTCAGCGTGTCGAGGCCGAGGCTCACCCCGGTCATGGTGTTGCCGAGGATCATGCCGAACAGCGGCAGGGCGAAGCGCGGCGACCACCACGGCTCGGCCCCGATCAGCCCGGTGAGCGCGATCAGGATCACCACCGACCCCGCCAGGCTCATCGCCGCGGCACCAAGACCCGCGCCCCAGGCCCCGCGCATCGGCCGCTCCTGCCGTGCCCAGATTTCCCGGCCGGCGAAGCCGGCCATGACAGCGGCCAGCGCCAGCGTCAGCCAGGGCGAGGCCACGGCGAACACGGTCTTGAGCAGGAGGCCGACGAGCAGCAGCTGCACCACCATGCGCGCCCCGGCGATCAGCATCTGCCGGGCAAGGCCGAGCTGCAGCCACAGCGAGAGCGCGGCGTTGAGGATCAGGAAACTGGCCGCCAGCGCCACGTCCCAGTACGAGAGCACGATATAGCCACTCACGGCGCGCCCTCGCGCACGGTCAGGCGGCCCGCATGCATCTCGAGCGTGCGGTCGGCGAGACGGCCGGCCTGTCCGGCGTCATGGCTGACGATGAGGATCGCAGCGCCGTCCGCGCGCCCCTTGCGCAGCAGGGCCTCGACACGGCCGGAGGCTTCCGCGTCGAGGGCGGCGGTGGGCTCGTCGAGCAGCCAGATTTCGGGCTTCAGCACCAGGGCGCGGGCGATGGCGAGGCGCTGGCGCTCGCCGGTGGAAAGCCGGCGCACCTCCCAGTCGAGAGACTCGGGCGCGAGCCCGAGCGCGACAACGAGATCGGCGGCTGACTCCCCCGCGGCGGGGAAATGCGCACCCACGCGGTCGGCCCACCAGCCGGACTCCGCAGGCACATAGGCCACGCGACGGCGCCACAGAGGGGCGGCGATTGCCTCGCGCGGGGTGCCGCCGAGGACGACCTCGCCCTCGGCCGGATCGAGGTCGGCCAGCGCGCGCAGCAGCAGCGACTTGCCCGAGCCCGAGGGCCCGCGCAGGGCGAGGATCTCGCCGGGGCGGAGCTCGAACTCGGCCGGGCCGCCGGCCCTGGTCCGCAATCCTCGCACGCTGAGCATGAAGCCTCGCTGGTAGGTGCCAGCCAGCATAGGAGCGCCTGGCCGGGCGGGGAAGTGCGGCAATCGCGCTCGCTGCGGCACAATGGCGCCCCCTTTTCCACAGAGCGGAACCGTCCTATCTTGCCCTCGCACCGGCGGAGGGGCCGGCGCGCCGCGCACTGCGGCGCACACCGGCAGGGAACGCCGCCAAAGCGCCCCCCAGACAAGGATCTGGCTGGCGAGACCTGCGCAGGCCGGAGAGGTTCTGATGCGTCTGACATCGCTGATCCTGGCGCTGCTGCTCGTCGGCGGCCTCTACTGGTGGTTCGCGCTCCGCGGGCCGGTCGGCCCGGTCGGCGGGGTGCCCGGAAATACCTCCGCGACCGCCGCCGAAGCCGCATCGCAGACGGCGGCCGAGCGCGACCGGCCCGTCGAGGTGGTGGTCATCACCAGCCGTGCCGCGCCGGTGGCCGACACTTTGACGTTGCGCGGGCGCACGCTGCCCAACCGGCGCGTCGCGGTCACCGCCGAGACCGAGGGGCTGGTGATTTCCGAGCCGCCGCGCAGGGGCGCGCGGGTCGAGGCGGGCGACGTGCTCTGCCAGCTCGACCCGGGCGCCCGGCCGTCGGCGCTGCACGAGGCCGAGGCGGGGCTCGCCGGGGCGCGCATCGAGGCCGAGGCCGCCGAGCGCCTTTCCGAGCGCGGCTTCACGCCCGAGACCACGCTGGCGGCGCGCCGCGCGGCGCTTCAGGGCGCCGAGGCGCGGGTCGAGCAGATCGAGCTCGACATCGCCCGCCTCGAGATGCACGCCCCCTTCGCCGGGACGCTCGAGGAGGACGCGGCCGAAACCGGCTCGCGGCTCGGCATCGGCGAGGTCTGCGCGCGGCTGGTCGACCTCGACAGGCTCAAGGTCGCGGGCTTCGTCTCCGAGCTCGCGGTCGAGCGCATCGCGCTCGGCCAGCAGGCGGCCGTGCGCCTGGTGACCGGGGGCGGCGCCGAGGGGCAGATCACCTATATCGCGCCGGTCGCCGACCCGGACACCCGCACCTTCGAGGTGGAGGTCACGCTGGCCAACCCCGAAGGCCGCATCCGCGCCGGCATGACCGCGTCGATCGAGATCGCCCTGCCGGCGGTCGAGGCGCACCGCCTGCCCCAGTCGGCGCTGACGCTCGACGATGAAGGCCGCATGGGCGTGCGCGTCGCCGAGGACGGCCGCGCGCGCTTCTACCCGGTCGAGATCATGCGCGAGGCCGCCGCGGCGATCTGGGTCACCGGGCTGCCCGGCGAGGCCGAGGTGATCGTCGCGGGCCAGGAGTTCGTGCGCGCGGGCCGCGCGGTGGCGCCCGTGCCGCTCGAGGCGAGCGCGCTCCGATGATCGGGATCGTCGACTGGGCCGCGGCGCGGGCGCGGATGGTGCTCGCCCTGATCGTCGTCTCGGTCGGGGCCGGGCTCGCCGCGTATGTCACGCTGCCGAAGGAGGGCGCGCCGAACATCGACGTGCCGGTGCTCTACGTCTCGGTGCCGCTCCCGGGCGTCTCGGCGCGCGATGCCGAGCGGCTGCTGGTCAAGCCCATGGAGGCCGAGCTGCGCGGGCTCGACGGGCTCAAGGAGATGACCGGCATCGCCGCCGAGGGCTTCTCGGCGATGCTGCTCGAGTTCGATTTCGGCTGGGACAAGGAGGCGACGCTGGCCGAGGTGCGCGACCGCCTCGACCGCGCCAGGGCCGAGTTCCCCGCCGACGCCGAAGCGCCGGTGATCCGCGAGATCAACCTCTCGCAGTTCCCGGTGCTGGTGGTCTCGCTCTCGGGCGAGGTGCCCGAGCGGACCCTGCTCCGGCTCGCCCGCGACCTGCGGCGCGCGGTCGAGGCGATCCCCGCCGTGCTCGAGGCCGAGCTGACCGGGCACCGCGACGAGATGGTCGAGGTGCTGATCGATCCCCTGAAGCTCGAGGCCTACGGCCTCACCGCCGCCGAGCTTCTGGACGTCGTCTCGCGCAACAACGCGCTGGTGGCGGCCGGCCAGCTGGAGAGCGAGACCGCCGCCTTCTCGGTGACCGTCCCGGGCGCCTTCGAGTCGCTGGCCGACATCTACGCCCTGCCGGTGAAGGTGCGGGGCGACCGGGTGGTGCGGCTCGGCGACATCGCCGAGGTGCGGCGTACCTTCGAGGACGCCGAGGGCCGCGCCCGCTTCAACGGCGAGAAGACCATCGCGCTGCAGGTCAAGAAGCGCACCGGCGAGAACATCATCGCCACGGTCGAGACGGTGCGCGGCACGATCGAGCGTGTCACCGCCGGCTGGCCCGCGCCGCTGCGCCAGGCGGTCGCCGTCGACTTCTCGATGGACGAGTCGGCCAAGGTGCGCGACATGGTCGGCCAGCTCGAGTCGAGCGTGCTGACCGCCATCACCCTGGTGATGATCGTGGTGCTGGCGGCGCTGGGCCTGCGCTCGGCGGTCCTGGTGGGCCTCGCCATCCCGGCCTCGTTCCTGCTCAGCTTCGGGCTGATGGCGGCGCTGGGCATGGGCATCAACAACATGACGATGTTCGGCCTGATCCTCGCGGTCGGCATGCTGGTGGACGGCGCCATCGTGGTGGTCGAGTACGCCGACAGGCGCATCCGCGAGGGCACCGGCCCGATGACCGCCTATACGGAGGCGGCGCGGCGCATGTTCTGGCCGATCGCCGCGTCCACCGCCACCACGCTGTGCGCCTTCCTGCCGATGCTGCTGTGGCCGGGGATGCCGGGCGAGTTCATGGGGCACCTGCCGATCACGCTGATCTTCGTGCTCAGCGCCTCGCTGATCGTGGCGCTGGTGTTTTTGCCGGTGATGGGCGGCGTGGCGGGGCGGCTCAACCGCATGCTGGCGGGCGCGCGGGCGGCGCTGACCGGGGGCAGCGCCGCGCCCCCGGCGCCCGCGCCTTACCGCCGCACGGCCTTCGGCCGGCTGGTCGGCCGGGTGGTGCTCAACCCGCTCGGCCCGTTCCTGGCGCTGGCCGCGGCGGTGCTGGCGATCGGCGGCATCGCCACGTTCTACATGGCGCACAACAACGGGGTGGAGTTCTTCGTCAAGACCGACCCCGAGCAGGCCATCGTCTTCGTGCGCGCCCGCGGCAACCTCTCGCTCGAGCAGCGCGACCGGCTGGTGCGCGCCGCCGAGCAGGCGATCATGCAGGTCGAGGGGGTCGACGCGGCGTTCGCCTTCACCGGCGGCGAGGGGCTGTCGAGCGGACGCAACCAGGAAGGCCCGCCGGACGCCATCGGCCAGGTGCAGGTCGAGCTGGCGCCGTGGCATGCCCGCAGGCCCGGCGACGCGATCCTCGCGGAAATCGACCGGCGGCTGGCCGCGATCCCCGGCCTGCGCGCCGAGATCCTGCGCCAGCAGGACGGCCCCCAGCAGGGCAAACCGATCCAGCTCGAGGTCCGCTCCGACGACTGGGCAGCGCTCAACGCGGCCGCCGCGACGGCGCGGGCGCGCTTCGAGGCGACCGATGGGCTCGTCAGCATCGACGACACGCGGCCCTTGCCCGGCATCGACTGGCGCATCACGGTGGACCGCGCGGTGGCCGGGCGCTTCGGTGCCGACGTCGCCGGCATCGGGCCGATCGTACAGGCGGTCACGCGCGGCGCGCTGCTCGACATCTACCGGCCGGACGACTCGGACGAGGAGCTGGAGGTCCGCGTGCGCTTCCCCGCCGAGAGCCGCCTGCTGGCGACCCTGGGCGAGATGCGGGTGCCGACGCAGATGGGCCTCGTGCCGCTCAGCCATTTCATCGACATCGAGCCGGCCGAGAAGCTGGCCGAGATCACCCGGCGCGACGGTCAACGCTACTTTCTGGTCCGCGCCGACGTGGCCGAAGGGGCCTCGGACGTGGAGAAGATCGCCGCGCTCGAGGGCTGGATCGCCGCCGAGGACCCGTTCCCGGCGACGGTCGAGGCGCGCTTCACCGGCGACCGCGAGGAGCAGGTCAGTAGCCAGCAGTTCCTGGTGAAGGCGTTCGCCGGCGCGCTGGGTCTGATGTTCGTCATCCTGCTTGCCCAGTTCAACTCGTTCTACCACACGGTGCTGGTGCTCAGCGCGGTGGTGATGTCGGTGGCGGGCGTGATGATCGGCATGCTGGTGATGGGCCAGAAATTCTCGATCATCATGACCGGCACGGGGATCGTGGCGCTGGCCGGCATCGTGGTGAACAACAACATCGTGCTGATCGACACGTTCCAGGAGCTGGTCCGCCGCATGGACCCGCTCGAGGCGATCATCCGCACCGCCGAGCAACGCATCCGGCCGGTGCTGCTGACGACGCTGACCACCATGGCGGGGCTGGCGCCGATGATGTTCGCGGCCAGCCTCGACTTCGCCAGCGGCGGCATCAGCCTCGGCGCGCCGACCGCGATCTGGTGGACCCAGCTTGCCACAGCGGTGGTCTTCGGGCTCGGCTTCGCGACGGTGCTGACGCTGGTGGTGACGCCCTCGGCGCTGGCGGCGCAGGTCTGGAGCGCGCGCGGTGCGCTGCGGCTCGCGGACGGCGTCGGGTTCGCGCTGCTGCGGCTGGTGCGCGGGCGGGCGGCGGCGGCCGCCTGGCTGGACGACCGGCGGCTGCAGCATGCGCTCGACCGTCAGCCGCCCGAGGAGAGCTGGCCCGAGACCGCGGCGCAGCGCCCCAGGCGGTTCGTCCGGGCGGCCGAGTAGGCCCCGGTCCGCCCCCTTGCCCGCCCCCTTTCCCGCCCTCTTGCCGGCCCCCTTGCACGCAGCCGCAGTCCGGCTATGAGCGGGAGGGGCGCCGCGCGGGCAGCGGCGCGGACCGCGGGGGTGCATCTTGGACATCGTCGTCTTCGCCGCCGTCCTCGTTGCCGCACTGATGCATGCGAGCTGGAACGCCATCGTCAAGACCGGGCTCGACCGGTTCTCGGCGATCCTGCTGATGACGCTGGCGCAGGGCGGCATCGGGCTTGTGCTGATCCCGGCCTTCCCGCTGCCGGCAGCGCAGGCCTGGCCCTGGGTGGTGGCCTCGGCGCTCCTGCACATGGGCTACAAGCTCTTTCTGATCCGCGCCTACGAGCACGGCGAGCTGAGCCAGGTCTACCCGGTGGCGCGGGGCACCGCGCCGCTGATCGTGCTGCTGGTGGGCGCGGCCTTCCTCGGCGAGGCGCTGGGCGCAGCGCAGACGCTCGCCGTGCTGGCGATCGCGCTCGGCATCATGCTGATGGCGCTCAGGCGCCAGCGGATCGACCGGATGCCGGCCAAGGCGCTGGGCTTCGCGCTCGGCACGGCCTGCTTCACCGCCGCCTACACGCTGGTCGACGGGATCGGGGCGCGGCTCGCCGGCACCGCCTCGGGCTACACCATGTGGCTGTTCGCGGGCGATGCCATCGGCATCACCGCGTGGGCGCTGGCGACACGGGGGCGCGGCGCCTTCGGGCGGCTCGCGCCCGCCTGGCGCAGCGGCGTCACGGCGGGGGCGCTGTCGCTTGGCGCCTACTGGATCGTCATCTGGGCCTTCACGCTGGCGCCGCTGGCGCTGGTCGCGGCGCTGCGCGAGACCTCGGTGCTGTTCGCCATGCTGATCGGCGTGTTCGTGCTGGGCGAGCGCGCCGGCCCGATCCGCTGGGTCTCGGGCGCGCTGATCCTCGCCGGCGTGGTGCTGATGCGGCTGTGACGGACGC
>DATKCQ010000171.1:0-2342 GCA_035513135.1 Thermohalobaculum sp. | reverse complement strand
ATCGCCATGGGCCGGGCGCTGGCCTGGCGCGAGTTCCGGGGCAAGGGGCTGGCCGAGGCGCTGGTCGCGCTGCCGCTGGTGCTGCCGCCCACCGTGCTCGGCTACTACCTGCTGGTCGCCTTCGGCCACGCCTCGCCGCTCGGCCAGCTCTGGCAGGCCGCCTTCGGCCGGCCGCTGGTCTTCACCTTCGAGGCGCTGCTCATCGCCTCGATCCTCTTCAACCTGCCCTTCGCCGTGCAGCCGATCCAGCGCGGCTTCGAGGCGATCCCGCGCGAGGTGCGCGAGGCCGCCGCCTGCTGCGGCATGACGCCGTGGCGCGCGCTCCTGCGCGTCGAGCTCCCCCTCGCCTGGCCCGGCATCCTCACCGGCACCGTGCTCAGCTTCGCCCACACGCTCGGCGAGTTCGGCGTCGTGCTGATGGTCGGCGGCTCGATCCCCGGCGAGACGCGCACCGTGGCCATCGCCATCTACGACCGGGTGCAGGCGTTCGACAACGCGGCGGCCGGGCAGATGTCGGCGCTGCTGCTGGCGATCTCGCTGACCACCATCGCGCTCACCTTCGCCTTCTCGCGCCGCATCGGGCGCCGCCTCGGATGACCGCCATGCCGGGCCTCGAGGTGGCGCTGGAGCAGGACGCCCCGATCCCGCTCGACGCCGCCTTCGCCTGCGCGCCGGGCGAGGTGCTGGCGCTGGTCGGCCCCTCGGGCAGCGGCAAGACCACGATCCTGCGCGCCATCGCCGGCACCTACCGCCCGAAGGCGGGCCGCATCGCCGTCAACGGCGAGCCCTGGCTCGACACCGCGCGCCGCGTCGCCCTGCCCCCGCACCGCCGCGCCGCGGGCATGGTGTTCCAGAGCTACGCGCTGTTTCCGCACATGACGGCGCTCGCCAACGTCACCGCCGCCATGGGCCACCTCCCCGCCGCCGCCCGCGCGGCCCGCGCCACCGGAATCCTCGACCTCGTCCACCTCGCCGGCCTCGAGGCGCGCCGCCCCGCCGAGCTCTCCGGCGGCCAGCAGCAGCGCGTCGCGGTGGCTCGCGCGCTCGCCCGCGAGCCCCGCGTTCTGCTGCTCGACGAGCCGTTCTCGGCCGTGGACAAGGCCACCCGCCAGCGCCTCTACCGCGAGATCGCCGAGCTGCGCCGCTCGCTCTCCATGCCGGTGGTGCTGGTCACCCACGACCTCGACGAGGCGATGATGCTGGCCGACCGGCTCGCCGTGCTGCACCGCGGCCGCATCCTGCAGACCGGCACGCCCGAGCAGGTCACCACGCGCCCCGCCTCGCCCGAGGTCGCCCGCCTGGTCGACCTGCGCAACGTCTTCGAGGCCACCGTGCTGAACCACGCACCCGACCACACCTGGCTGGACTGGGCCGGCAACTGGCTCGAGGCCGCGCCGCGCCCCGACATCCCCGCCGGAGCCTCCGTCACCTGGGTCATCCCGGACGGCTTCGTCATCCTGCACCGGCGCGACCGTCCCTCGCGCGGCGAGCACGAGAACCCGGTGCCCGGACTCATCGACTCGATGCTCACCATCGGCCAGACCGCGCACCTGACGCTGCGCCCCGCCGCCGACCCGCGCCTGCCGATCCACTTCTCCGTGCCCCGCCACGTCGCGCTGCGCAACGCCATCGCCCCCGGCGTCGAGGCCGCCGTCTCGCTGCTCGCCTCGGGCATCCACCTGATGCCCGGCGCCCTGCCGTCGCGTGACAAGGCGGCCAAACTCTGACAATCGAGGACCATGCCGGACCTGATCCTCGCACTGGCCTGGGTGGCGCTCGGCAGCGCGCTCGGCGGCGCTGCCCGCTTCGCCGTCTCCGGGCTGGTCGCACGGGCCGTCGGCGAGACATTCCCCTGGGGCACCATGACGGTGAACGTCACCGGCTCGCTGGCGCTGGGCGCGCTGGCGGCCGCGGCCGACGCCGGCGCCCTCGCCCCGGCCCTGTGGCATCTGGCGGCGCTGGGCTTCCTCGGCAGCTACACCACGGTGTCGTCCTTCAGCCTGCAGACGCTGGCGCTGGTGCGCGACGGCGAGACCGGCCGCGCCGCCTCGAACGTCGCGCTCTCGCTGGCGCTTTGCCTCGCCGCCGCCGCGGCGGGCTTCCTCGCGGCGGCCTAGCCATGCAGCGCCAGGCCGAGCCCCGTCCCGCCCCCACCCGCGCCATCCGCGAGGCGGCGATCCTCTACGCCCTCGTGGCGCTGGGCACCGCCATCGGCGGCACGCTGCGCGCCGCCATTTCGCTGGCCGCCCCGGCGGGCGCGGGACTGCCCTGGGCCACCCTCGCCGTGAACGTCGCCGGCTCCTTCGCCATCGGCCTCTACGCCACGCTGACCGCGCCCGACG
>DATKCQ010000170.1:0-5556 GCA_035513135.1 Thermohalobaculum sp. | reverse complement strand
GCCGCAAAGTGTGTCCACCTTGCTCGAAATCCCACTAGAAATCCTCGTCGGTGATGTGGTCCTCGAGCTCGTCCTCGGGCACCTGGTATTCCGGGGTGACCTTGCCGCGCAAGGAAATGCCGGCGCGGTGCACCGATTCGGGGTCGCCGGAGACCAGCGGGTGCCAGTCGTGCAGCGGCTTTCCCTCGTGCAGCAGGCGGTAGGCGCAGGTGCGCGGCAGCCACGGCGCCACCCCGGGCAGCGTCGCGGGGGTCAGCACGACGCAGCCCGGCACCAGCCGGGCGCGCAGGGCGTAGTTGCCGCAGCGGCAGGTGGCGTCGTCGAACAGGCGGCAGGCGACGTCGGTGTAGTGCACCGCGCCGGTGTCGGCGTCCTCGAGCTTGAGGGCGCAGCAGCGCCCGCAGCCGTCGCACAGCGCCTCCCACTCGGGCGCGGTCAGCGCGTCGAGCGGCTGGCGCTCCCAAAAGCGCGGGCGCAGCAGCGCGGGGCGGGTCATTGCGGGCCCCGCGGCCACAGCATCAGCGCCACCCGGCCCAGCCGCGTGGCGGGGGCCTGGCGCGCGGTGATCAGCGCCACCGGGATGCCGGTGAGCGTGAGCAGCACCAGGATGTCCTTGGGCGCGAGGCCGAGCGCCAGCATGAGGCCCGAGATCAGCGCGGAGGCGACGACCAGCGTCGCGTCGACCACGTTCGAGGCGGCGATGTAGCGCGCCCGCCGCTGCTCGGGGGCGAGCGACTGCAGCACGGCGTTGAGCGGCGTCACGTAGATGCCGGCGAAGGCGGCGATGGCGACGAAGTCGATGGTGATGCGCCAGCCGGTCGGGCTGGCGAAGAAGGCGGCGCGGTCGGCCAGCGCCGGCGCCTCGCCGAGCGGCTGGGCGGGCGTGGCGAGCCACAGCTCGGCGGCCATGCAGGCGAGGCCGAGCGCGCCGGCGGGGGCGAGCCTGAGGCTGACCTCACCGCGGCCCAGCCGCTCCACCGCCAGCGCGCCCAGCGCCACGCCGACCGAGAAGGCGGTGAGCAGCACGGTCAGCACGCCCTCGTCGGCGCCCAGCGCGTTGCGCGTGTAGGCGGGCAGCAGCGACAGGAAGGTGGCGCCGAGGAACCAGAACCAGGAGATCAGCAGGATCGCCCGGAACGCCGCCGCGTGCGCGGCGACCAGCCGGAGCAGGTGCCAGATGGCGCGCGGGAACATCCAGTCGACCGGCTGGATGGCGCCGCGCGGCGGCACCGGGGGCGCGAACAGGCTGGCGGCGAAGCCCGCCACGGCGACGCCGACGACGATGAACGAGACCAGCGTGACGCCGTGCTCGGTCAGGATCAGCTCGTTGCCGAGGATGGTGCCGATCAGGATGGCGACGAAGGTCGAGCCCTGCACCAGCCCGTTGCCGCCGAGCAGCTCGCGGGGGCTCAGATACTCGGGCAGCACCGAGTACTTGATCGGCGCGAACACGGCCGACTGCGCACCCATCAGGAACAGCACGAAGTAGAGGAAGCGGATGTCCTCGAGGTGGTAGCCGACCACCGCGAGGCCCATCACCACGATCTCCCAGGCCTTGACGATGCGCATCATCTTCGCCTTGTCGACCCGGTCGGCGATCTGGCCGGCGGTCGGGGTCACCACGGCGAAGGGCAGGATGAACAGCGCCGAGGCGATCACCCCGAGCAGCGCCACGTCGGCGCCGACGCGCTCGGCGAGGCGGTAGGTGACCAGCGCCACGAAGGCCTTCTGGTAGACCTGGTCGTTGAAGGCGCCGAGGAACTGCACCAGGAACAGCGGCCCGAAGCGCCGGGTGCGCAGCAGCGCGAACTGGTTGGGCAGGGGAACGGACACGGGTGCGGGCATCGGGACTCCTGACGGCGCGGCGCGCTGTGTTCTATAGCGGGAACCGCGGCGAGGCAAAGGGCCGCGGTCGCCGCGCCGCCGGCGTCATTCGCCGCCTCAAGCGGGGATGCGGGCGTGGGCCAGGCGGTGGCGGGCCAGGGCGGCGTCCGCGCGCATCTGCGCGGTGAGCGCCTCGGGGGTCTCGAAGCGCGCCTCGGGGCGCAGGAACGAGACGAGGCCGGCGGCGATCTCGGCGCCGTAGAGATCGCCCTCGAAGTCGAACAGGTGAACCTCGAAATTCGCCGCGTTGTCGCCGAAGGTCGGGCGCACGCCGATGCTCGCCACCCCGTCATGCACCCCGGCATGGGGCCCGGTCAGCAGCTCGGTGCGCGCCGCGTAGATGCCGTGGCGCGGCACGATCTGCTCGCCGAGGGCGAGGTTCGCGGTGGGAAAACCCAAGCTCCGGCCGCGCCGGTCGCCCTCGATGACCGGGCCGCGCACCGCGTGCCAGCGGCCGAGATGCCGGGCCGCCTCCTCGCAGTTACCCTGCTCGATGTGCACGCGCACGGCGGTCGAGGAATAGCGCCCGGTGGCGCCCTCGAGCAGGTGCACGATCGAGACGGTGAAGCCCAGGCGCTCGCCCATGGCGCGCAGCATCGCCGCGTCGCCGCGGCGGGCGCGGCCGAAGCGGAAGTTCTCGCCGACGACGAGGTGGCGGATGCCCAGCCCCGCGGCGAGGATCCGCCCGGCGAAGTCCTCGGGCTCGGTGCCGGCGAGCGCGGCGTCGAAGGTCAGCTCGTGCACCCGCTCGACGCCGAGCGCGGCGAGGATGCGGGCCTTCTCGGGCGCCGGCGTGAGGCGGAAGGGCGGCGCGTCCGGCTGGAAGAACCGGCGCGGGTGGGGCTCGAAGGTGATCACCCCAACCGGCGCGGAGAGGGGGGCGCCGGCGCGGGCGGCCTCGGCGATCAGTGCCTGGTGGCCGCGGTGCACGCCGTCGAAGTTGCCGAGCGCGGCCGAGGCGCCGCGCTGGTCCTCGCTCAGCCCCTCGTAGCCTCTGATGACCTGCATTCCCGCCCCTGACGCCGGGGCGGAGCGCCCCTCAGTCGAACTTCTTGGAAGGCGCGAGCACCAGCGCCTCGCCCTTGAGCACCGCCTTTTCGCCCACGACGCAGACGCAATCAAGGGTGACGCGGCGCCTGGCGTGGTCGATCGTGGTCACCGTGACGCGCGCCGTCACCCGGTCGCCCGGGCGCACCGGGGCGAGGAACTTCAGGGTCTGGCCGAGATAGACGCTGCCGTGGCCGGGGAGCTGCTCGCCGATCACCGCGGAGATCAGCGCCGCGGTCAGCAGCCCGTGCGCGATGCGGCCCTCGAAGATGGTCTGCCGGGCGTACTCGTCGTCGAGATGCACCGGGTTGCGGTCGGTCGAGATGTCGGCGAACAGCCGGATGTCGTGGTCACCGATGGTCTTGGTGAGCTCGCGCGTCATGCCGATGGCGAGGTCCTCGATGCAGATCGTGCCGCGCGGGATGTTGGCGAGGTCGTCGGGCATCGGGGTGTCCGGCGGGCGCTGTTGCATTGCAGCATGTCTAGCCGAGTCGCAGGCGGGTGGCAACAAAATTGCGCAAGATAATTACGGTTGTGTTTAGAGGTCCGGCGCATTGTTGCGCCACGGTGCGGCGCGGTGAGCCCCTAGCGCAGCCGGCCGATGGCGTAGCGGGGCGCCACGCCGTGCTCGGCGAGGTAGGCGTCGAGGCGCGCCGGCTCGGGGTGCTCGGGGTCGGTGCCGAGCGCCTCGGCGGCGAGCCCGCCGGTGACGAAGAGCACGTCGAGGCCGAAGGCCAGCCCGCCCGCCACGTCGGTGCGGATGCCGTCGCCGATGGCGAGGATGCGCGCGCGCTCGATGGCGCGGCCGGCGGTCTCGGCGAGCAGTGCCAGCGCCTGCTCGTAGATCGGCGCGTGCGGCTTGCCGAACCAGATCACGCGCCCGCCCGCCTGCTCGTAGGCCAGCGCGATCGAGCCGGCGCAGTAGACGCGCCGGTCGCCGCGGTCGACCACCAGGTCCGGGTTGGCGCACAGCATGGGCAGGCCGCGCTCCAGCCACCCGGCCAGCTCGGCGTCGTAGTCGGCCGGGGTCTCGCTCCGGTCGTCGCGCAGCCCGGCGCAGAGGATGGCGTCGGCGGCGTCGAGGCCCACGTCCTCGAGGCCGATCTCGGTCAGCATGTGCAGGTCGCGCGGCGGGCCGACATAATGGAAGCGCCGGCCGTGGGCGCCGCGCGCCATGGCGCGCTGGCAGGCCGAGCCCGAGGACATGATGCCGTCATAGCTGTCCCCGGGCGCGCCCATGCCGTCGAGGAAGCGCCCGACCGAGGCGGCGGGGCGCGGCGCGTTGGTCAGCAGGATCACCCGGCCGCCCTGGCGGCGATAGGCCCGGAGCGCGGCGACCGCGGCGGGGAAGGGCCGGATGCCGTCGTGATAGCAGCCCCACAGGTCGCACAGGAGCGCCTCGTAGGCATCGCCGATCTCGGCGAGAGACTGGACGATGCGGGTCATCGGGCTCCCCTGGGCGGGCACGAGCAAGGGCACGGAAACGGGCGCGGCGCTCCGGATAGCGCGCCGGCCGCAGGGGGTCAACGCCGGGCGGGGCGGGGGCACGGCAACCGGCGCAGGCCGGCGCTGTTCGCGCGCGGCGCGCCGTGCTAGGCTGCGGCGCGGTCCCGCAAGCCGGGGACGCTCACGCAAGAAGGCAAGTAGGGAGGCTAAGATGACCGACGAGTCCCGCCGCAAGGAGATGGAGGCGCAGGTCGACCGGGTCGCGGCCGAGATCAAGAAGCTCAAGGCCGAGGCCGACAAGGCGGGCGCCGAGACGCGGGCGAAGATGCAGGAGGAGATCCGCAAGCTCGAGGCGCAGGAGGACGCGGCGCGCGACAGCATGCGCAAGATGCGCGAGGCGGGCAGCTCGGCGTTCGAGGACATGATGTCGGGTGCCGAGAAGGCCTGGAAGTCGCTGGCCGATTCGGTGGAGAAGGCGCGCAAGCGGTTCCGCTGAGGCGCGGCCCCGCCGCGGCAGGGCGGCGCGCAGCCCGCGCCGCCCCCTGGACTCCGGACGAAATTTCAGGCAGGCAGCGCGCACCACCCGAGCGGGGCGCGCGCTGACCCGTGTGCGCGCTGCCCCGAGTGCGCGCTGCCCCGAGTGCACCCCGAGTGCACGCTGACTCGTGTGCAAGCGCACCATCCCCCCTTGACAGTTGCCCGCCGGCTGCCTAATTCGGCTGCGACTGTTAGCACTCATCGGAGGCGAGTGCTAACACCTCCGCGAGCGGGGGAGATCGCCTCCGGAGGGATTTTCAGATTCGGGAAACCGCGAAGAAAGGGAGCGCTTCCATGAGCTTCAAGCCACTGCACGACCGCGTGCTCGTCCGCCGCATCGAGGAGGAGGAGAAGACCGCCGGCGGTCTGATCATCCCCGACACCGCCAAGGAGAAACCGCAGACCGGCGAAATCATCGCCGTGGGCGAGGGTGCCCGCAAGGAATCGGGCGATCTGATCCCGATGTCGGTGAAGCCGGGCGACAAGGTGCTGTTCGGCAAATGGTCGGGCTCCGAGGTCAAGCTCGACGACGGCAAGGACTACCTGATCATGAAGGAGAGCGACATCCTCGGCATCCTCAAGGACAAGAAGGCCGCCAAGGCGGCCTGAGCTTCGCCACCTTCCGATCGACCCGTAACAGCA